>NZ_JBEXSW010000064.1:0-41652 GCF_040613775.1 Streptomyces sp. NPDC006208
CTCCCCCCGCCCCCCCCCCCCCCGGCCCCGCCGGCGTCGGGGCGGGCGTGCGGGGGGGGCCCCCCGCGGGGGGGCGGCCCCCCCCGCGCCCCCCCCACCCCTGTGACGTCCTGCCTGAGGCGAACGGCCGGTGACCGCTGCCGCCGTCAGCCCTCGCTGACGGCGACCTCGATCATTCGCTCACGCCGAGCCGCTCGAGAATCAGTTCCTTGACGCGCGCCGCGTCGGCCTGCCCGCGGGTGGCCTTCATGACCGCGCCCACCAGCGCACCGACAGCGGCAACCTTGCCGCCGCGGATCTTGTCGGCGATGGCCGCGTTGCCTGCGATCGCCTCGTCGACGGCCGTGCCCAGCGCGCCCTCGTCCGAGACGACCTTCAGACCGCGCTTCTCGACGACCGTGTCCGGGTCGCCCTCGCCGGCAAGTACGCCCTCGATGACCTGGCGGGCCAGCTTGTCGTTGAGCGAACCCTCCGTGACCAGCGCGGTCACCCGGGCGACCTGCGCCGGGGTGATCGGGAGCTCGTCCAGGCCCTTGCCCGACTCGTTGGCGTTACGGGCGAGCTCGCCCATCCACCACTTGCGGGCCTGGTCGGCGGGGGCGCCGGCGTCGATCGTGGCGACGATCAGGTCCACCGCACCCGCGTTGAGGATCGACTGCATGTCGTGCTCGGAGACGCCCCACTCCTCGCGGAGCCGGTTGCGGCGCAGCCGCGGCAGTTCGGGCAGCGTGGCACGCAGCTCCTCGACCCACTCACGGGGCGGGGCGACCGGCACCAGGTCGGGCTCGGGGAAGTAGCGGTAGTCCTCCGCCTCCTCCTTGACCCGGCCGGACGTCGTGGAGCCGTCCTCCTCGTGGAAGTGACGGGTCTCCTGGATGATCGTGCCACCGGAGGAGAGCACCGCGGCGTGGCGCTGGATCTCGAACCGGGCGGCACGCTCCACCGAGCGCAGCGAGTTGACGTTCTTGGTCTCCGAGCGGGTACCGAACTTCTCGGTGCCGTGGGGGCGCAGCGACAGGTTCACGTCGCAGCGCATCTGGCCCATCTCCATACGGGCCTCGGAGACGTCGAGCGCCTTGATGAGCTCGCGCAGCTCGGCGACGTACGCCTTGGCGACCTCGGGGGCGCGCTCGCCGGCGCCGACGATCGGCTTGGTGACGATCTCGATCAGCGGGATGCCGGCGCGGTTGTAGTCGAGCAGCGAGTGCTGAGCGCCATGGATACGGCCGGTGGCACCGCCGACGTGCGTCGACTTGCCGGTGTCCTCCTCCATGTGGGCGCGCTCGATCTCCACGCGGAAGACCTCGCCGTCCTCGAGCTGGACGTCCAGATAGCCGTTGAAGGCGATCGGCTCGTCGTACTGCGAGGTCTGGAAGTTCTTCGGCATGTCCGGATAGAAGTAGTTCTTCCGGGCGAAGCGGCACCACTCGGCGATCTCGCAGTGCAGCGCGAGGCCGATCTTGACGGCGGACTCGACGCCGATCGCGTTGACGACCGGGAGGGAGCCGGGCATGCCGAGGCAGGTCGGGCAGGTCTGCGAGTTGGGCGCGGCGCCCAGCTCGGTCGAACACCCGCAGAACATCTTGGTCTTGGTGCCGAGCTCGACATGGACCTCGAGGCCCATGACGGGGTCGTAGGACGCGAGGGCGTCCTCGTACGACACCAGTTCAGTGACGGTCACGATGAAACTTTCCCTCTCAGCCCAGCAGGACGTCGTCGTCGCCGAGGCGCTTCAGCTCGCGGTAGAGGATCGCCAGGCCGGTGACGATGGCAGCGGCCGAGATCCCGGCGTCGATCAGCCGGAGCACGTCGTTGTCCTTGCGCGCCATCTTGGCCTGCTTGGCGACACCGATGGCACCGAAAGCGGTGGTGCCGAGCGACAGGTACAGACCGGACTTGGACTTCTTGAAGTTCTTGGCCTTCTTGGTCATTGCACTCACAGCGACGGAGCCTCCTCCAGCAGCGGGTGACCCCACCTTTCCACGAAGGCGGCCTCGACGGCGGCGCCGACCTTGTACAGCCGGTCGTCCTTCATGGCGGGGGCGATGATCTGCAGACCGACCGGCAGGCCGTCCTCCGGCGCAAGACCGCAGGGCAGCGACATGGCGGCGTTGCCTGCCAGGTTGGTCGGAATGGTGCACAGGTCGGCGAGGTACATGGCCATCGGGTCGTCGGCGCGCTCGCCGATCGGGAAGGCGGTGGTCGGCGTCGTCGGGGAGACGATGACGTCGACCTGCTCGAACGCCTTCTCGAAGTCGCGGGTGATGAGCGTGCGCACCTTCTGGGCCGAGCCGTAGTACGCGTCGTAGTAGCCGGAGCTCAGCGCGTACGTGCCGAGCATGATGCGCCGCTTGACCTCGTCGCCGAAACCGGCTTCGCGGGTCAGCGCGGTGACCTCCTCGGCGGACTTCGTGCCGTCGTCGCCGACCCGCAGGCCGTAGCGCATGGCGTCGAAGCGCGCGAGGTTCGAGGAGCACTCGGACGGCGCGATCAGGTAGTAGGCCGACAGGGCGAGGTCGAAGGAGGGGCAGTCCAGCTCGACGATCTCGGCGCCCAGTTCACGCAGCAGCTCCACCGACTCGTCGAAGCGCTGCACGACTCCGGCCTGGTAGCCCTCACCGCGGAACTGCTTGACGACGCCGACGCGCATGCCCTCGACCGAGCCGTTGCGCGCGGCCTCGACGACCGGCGGGACCGGGGCCTCGATGGAGGTCGAGTCCAGCGGATCGTGCCCGGCGATGACCTCGTGCAGCAGCGCCGCGTCCAGGACCGTACGGGCACAGGGGCCGCCCTGGTCGAGGGAGGAGGAGAAGGCCACCATGCCGTAGCGGGAGACCGCGCCGTAGGTGGGCTTGACGCCGACGGTGGCGGTGACGGCGGCGGGCTGACGGATGGAGCCGCCGGTGTCGGTGCCGATGGCGAGCGGGGCCTGGAAGGAGGCGAGGGCCGCCGAGGAGCCGCCGCCGGAGCCGCCGGGGATACGGGTGAGGTCCCACGGGTTGCCGGTCGGGCCGTAGGCGCTGTTCTCGGTCGAGGACCCCATGGCGAACTCGTCCATGTTGGTCTTGCCGAGGATGACCACGTCGGCAGCCTTGAGCCGCTTGGTCAGCGTCGCGTCGTACGGCGGGATCCAGCCCTCGAGGATCTTGGATCCGACCGTGGTCGGGATGCCCTCGGTGGTGAAGATGTCCTTGAGCGCCAGCGGCACACCGGCCAGCGGACCGAGCTTCTCACCGGCCTCACGCTTGGCGTCGACGGCGCGTGCCTGGGCGAGCGCTCCCTCGCGGTCGACGTGCAGGAAGGCGTGCACCTTCTCGTCGACGGCCTCGATACGGGCCAGGTGCGCCTCGGTGACCTCGACGGCCGTGAGCTCGCCCGCGGCGATCTTCTCGGCGGTCTCGGCCGCGGTGAGCTTGATGATGTCCGTCATGGGATTCAGTCCTCCCCCAGGATCTGCGGCACCTTGAAACGCTGCTGCTCCTGGGCCGGGGCGCCGGACAGCGCCTGCTCGGGGGTGAGCGACGGACGGACCTCGTCCGCGCGCATGACGTTGGTCAGCGGCAGCGGGTGGGAGGTCGGGGGTACGTCTTGGTCGGCGACCTCGGAGACGCGGGCGACCGCGCCGATGATGTCGTCGAGCTGTCCGGCGAAGTGCTCGAGCTCGTCGCCGGAAAGCTCCAGACGCGCCAGCCGGGCGAGGTGGGCAACCTCCTCGCGCGTAATGCCAGGCATGCAGCGATCCTCAGGGTGAGTGTGTGGTGTTTGGCCCAATCCTATGGGGCAGCGACACCCGACCGTGAAACGGTTTGCTCCCTCACCCCGGCCTTCCCCCGGTCCGGGGGAAGGCCGGGTCCCCCTGGGAGGCCACGCAAAGCCGGCGCCCGCCCCTCTCCCACGGTCCGGCTGTGCGCCGCGTGCACGGGCGCGGCGGCGCCACCGAACGGCGATTACCGGGAGCAACCGGGGCGCTTTGGAGATACTCCGCTCTTCGAGGCGCAGCAGGTGCGGATTCGCCCATGACCCGCGAGTCGGGTGCCCCTGACGATGCCGGGTGCGCGCGCCGCTCCGGTGCGCATACGCGTTCGTGCCGCCCTTCGTCTCAGGAGAGCTCGTGAGCGCCGGACCACCGGTGGGCCGGAGAAGCGCCCCGGGGCCGGCGAGGGTGCCGGGCCCGGGGCTGCTGCCGGCACGGCAACGGCCCCGGCCTGCGGGTCAGGCACTCCCGGCTATCCGAACTGGCCGGGCTGGTAGTCGCCGGCGGGCTGCTGGACGATGACGTTCAGCCGGTTGAAGGCATTGATGACGGCGATCAGCGACACCAGGGCGGCGAGCTGCTCCTCGTCGTAGTGCTTGGCGGCATTCGCCCAGGCCTCGTCCGTGACCCCACCGGCCGCATCCGCGATGCGGGTGCCCTGCTCCGCCAGTTCCAGAGCGGCGCGCTCGGCCTCGGTGAAGACCGTGGCCTCCCGCCACGCCGCGACCAGGTTGAGGCGCACCGACGATTCACCGGCGGCTACGGCGTCCTTGGTGTGCATGTCGGTGCAGAAACCGCACCCGTTGATCTGACTCGCGCGGATCTTCACCAGCTCCTGCGTCGCGTCCGGCAATGTCGAGTCCGAGACCACCTTGCCTGCCGAGACGATGTGCTTCAGGAACTTCCCTGCGGTCTCGTTGCCGAAGACGTTCAAACGGGCGCTCATGGTGACTCCTCTGCCGTTGTCGGTGGCTACACACCAATGACGGAACGGCTCGGCGCGATGTGACACGCACGAATGTGACGTGTGTCTCCCCTGCCCGTGCTGTGGGAGCGACCGTCCACCACGAGGTCAGGGCCGTCGGCAGGTCGCCACCCCCGCGCACCGGGGTGGAGGCGCCTCTTCGCTCGACCCCGCGTCGCGGGAGTCTTCCTCCGGTCCGCCCGGTGATCCGGACGAAACGGCCTAGTTCACGACATGGCCCGACGGGCGGTCCGCTTCGGCCGGTCCCGGCGCGGCGGCGGGCAGTTCCGCCGGACGGCGCCAGCCCCGCTTGCCCCTGGCCCGCAGCCACGCCGTCGTCTCCTGCGGCGGCATCGCTGCGGCGACCAGCCAGCCCTGCACCGCGTCGCAGCGCAGGTCGCGCAGCCGCTCCCAGGTCTCGTCGTCCTCGACGCCCTCGGCGACCACCAGCAGTCCGAGCGAATGGGCGAGGTCGACCGTGCAGCGGACGATCTCCGCGTCCTCGTTGTCGACGGCGAGCCGGGCGACGAAGGACCGGTCGATCTTGAGCTCACTGACCGGAAGGCGGCGCAGATGGACCAGAGAGGAGTAGCCGGTGCCGAAGTCGTCCAGCGACATCTTCACCCCGTGGTCGGCGAGCGCGGCGAGCGTGTCGGCGGCGCGCTGCGGGTCCTCCAGCAGCACATGCTCCGTGATCTCCAGCTGGAGCGCCCCGGGCGGGACGCCGTGCCGGGCGAGGCGGGCGGCGACGGCTCCGGCGAATCCGGGGGTGTGGACGTCGCGCGGTGAGACATTGACGGCTACGGGGACGTTGAGCCCCTGGGCCCGCCACCTGGCGACCTGGGCGAGCGCGGTCTCGAGGACGTACTCCGTCAGATGCGGCATCAGGCCGGAGGATTCCGCGATGGCGATGAACTCGTCCGGGGGGACCCGGCCCCGCTCCGGATGCACCCAGCGGACCAGCGCCTCGAGTCCCGCGACCTGGCCGTCGAAGCGGACCTTGGGCTGGTAGTGCAGCTCGACGTCGCCGGCGTCGAGCGCACGGCGCAGATCGCCCAGCAGGCCAAGCCGGTCGGGCGTGTTGCTGTCGCGCTTGGACTCGTACACCTCGACGCCGGTGCGATCACGCTTCGCCTGGTACATCGCCACGTCGGCGCGGCGCAGCAGGCCCTCTGCGTCGAGTGCGTGGTCGGGGAAGACGGCGACCCCGGCACTGGCCTCCAGGACGAGAGTGAGGCCGTCGAGGTCGAGGGGCGAGGAGAGCTCGGCGACGAGGTGGCGGGCGACGCGCTGGGCGCTCGTGGCGGAGTCGGCGGTGGGCAACAGGACGGCGAACTCGTCGCCGCCGAGCCGCGCCGCCTCGGCCCCGCGCGGCAGGGCGAGCCGCAGCCGCTCGGCGATCTGGAGCAGGAGCCGGTCGCCGGCGAGGTGGCCGAGGGTGTCGTTGACGGACCGGAAGCGGTCGAGGTCGATCAGTACGAGGGCGGACCGGGCGCCGCTGCTCTCGGCGTCCTCCAGCGCGGCCCAGGTGCGCTCCAGCAGCCACTGGCGGTTGGGCAGGCCGGTGAGCGGGTCACGCAGCTGCTCCTCGGCCCTGGCCCTGGCTATCCAGAGAGTGGAGTCCAGGGCGATCAGCGGTACGGCGAACAGGGGCAGCAGCAGTGGCATCGCGACGGCGACCACGCAGATCAGCGGAGCGATGCCGAGCAGGGCGACGGCGACAAGTCCCTGCCGGAGCAGGGCCGTACGGGCGACGGTGGGCAGCCCGCCGCCCGACGGCGTCAGCACGTACCAGAGCAGCAGCCGGGTGACGGCGAGATACGCGGTGGCCGCGAGGATCACCTCGGGGACGGCGGAGATCCCCCAGTGGAGCGGGTCCCAGGGCACCTCGACGCTGGGGACGACCCCGAACACGGCGAGGGCGAGCGCCGCGGCGCCGATGCCCAGGATGTCGACGGCGCCGTGCAGCAGCCCCTGGCGCCGGCGGGTGGGGCAGGCGGCGCCGACCAGGGTGACGACGGCCAGGCTGACGAGCCCGGCGGGCAGCCAGCCGAACAGCAGGAGGGCGGCGAGGGTGAGGGCGGCGCCGGAGCCGGTGCCGCCCCACCAGCGGTCGCGGCCCAGTGCGACGAGATGGCCGACGATGATCCCGGTGAGCAGGGCGAGCGACCAGCCGACCGTGCCGGAGGGGAAGAGCGCATGGCTCTCCCGGACCGCCTGGACGATGCCGGTCAGCAGGACGAGCACGGCGCAGGCGACAACGGCCAGGGGCAGCCCGGGGGTTCGGCCCAGCAGGGCCACAAGTGCACGCGGCCGTGTGACCGGGGCGGCGCTCTCGGTCGGTTTCATTCCCGTCCCTCTCACAGCCGGCGGTGCCGATGCCTCGCGATGGCTCCCTGTGTCATGCCACCACGACTGAAATCCCACCACGCAGCCGTGCACGACAGGCGCACATCTCAACAGTAGGGCGCAGGAGGCTCGGACGGGCAGCGCTCTACAGCTCTTGCCCGAATGCGACCTGGCCACCCTTCACCATCTGCTATGCGCTGAACGGGTGACCTGTACCAGCTGTTCCACCGGCGTGGAACGCGTCCGGATCCGGCCCCTGTCGGCGTGCTCGAGCGCCTCGTGCGCCCCCGATGAGCGCCCCTCCCTGCCCCCCTTTGTCACACCTCCGTGGCCGCAGCAGCCTCACGGGCCGCATCAGGGCCCTGTTCGAGGAGTACGGCGAAGCCCGACTCGTCCAGCACCGGCACCTTCAGCTGCACCGCCTTGTCGTACTTGGAACCGGGGTTGTCACCGACGACCACGAACGCAGTTTTCTTGGACACGGAACCGGCCACTTTCGCGCCAAGGCTCTGGAGCGCCTCTTTTGCGCCATCCCTGGTGTGGTTCCGCAGTGTTCCGGTGACGACGACGGTCAGGCCCTCGAGGGGACGCGGCCCGGTGTCCTCGTCAGCGCCCTCGTCCGCCATCCGGACGCCCGCCGCCCGCCACTTGCGCAGGATCTCCTGGTGCCAGTCCTCGGCGAACCACTGCTTGAGCGATGCCGCGATGATCTCGCCGACCCCGTCGGTGGCCGCCAACTCGGCCTCGGTGGCCTGCTCGATCCGGTCGATGGACCGGAACTCGCGGGCAAGTGCCTCCGCGGCGACCGGGCCCACGTGCCGGATGGAGAGCCCGGTGAGGATCCGGGCGAGCGGGCGGTTCCTGGCGGCCGCGATGTTGTCCAGCATCGCGGCGGCGTTCTTCTTCGGCTCACCCTGCTGGTTGGCGAAGACCGTCGCGATCTTCTCCTCTCCGGTCTTCGGGTCGCGCTTGGGAAGTCCGCTGTCCTGGTCGAGCACATACGCCTTGATGGGCAGCAGTTGCTCGACGGTGAGGTCGAACAGGTCCCCCTCGTCGGTCAGCACCGGCTGCGACGGCTCGAGCGGCTTGGTCAGCGCGGCGGCCGCGACATAGCCGAAGTGCTCGATGTCCAGCGACTTGCGGCCCGCGAGGTAGAACAGGCGCTCGCGCAACTGGGCAGGACAGGACCGGGCGTTCGGGCAGCGCAGATCGACGTCGCCCTCCTTCATGGGGCGCAGCGCCGTGCCGCACTCGGGACACTCGGCCGGCATCACGAACTCCCGCTCGGAGCCGTCCCGCAGGTCCACCACCGGGCCGAGGATCTCAGGGATGACATCACCCGCCTTGCGGATCACGACGGTGTCGCCGATGAGAACACCCTTGGCCTTGACCACGTCCTGGTTGTGCAGGGTGGCGAACTCGACCTCGGAGCCCGCCACCGTGACCGGCTCGACCTGGGCGTACGGCGTCACCCGGCCCGTACGGCCCACGCCCACCCGGATGTTGACCAGCTTGGTGTTGACCTCCTCCGGCGGGTACTTCCACGCGATGGCCCAGCGCGGGGCGCGCGCGGTGGAGCCGAGCCGGCCCTGCAGGGGGATCTCGTCCAGCTTGACGACCACACCGTCGATCTCGTGCTCCACCGAGTGCCGGTTCTCGCCGAAGTACGCGATGAACTCCCGTACGGCGTCGAGTGATTCCACCACCTTGTTGTGGCGGGCGGTGGGCAGGCCCCATTCACGCAGCAGGTCGTACGCCTGCGACAGGCGGTCGATGTCGAAGCCCTCGCGCGCGCCGATGCCGTGCACGACCATGTGCAGCGGCAGCTTCGCCGTGACTTTGGGGTCCTTCTGGCGCAGCGAACCGGACGCGGAATTGCGCGGGTTGGCGTACGGCTGCTCCCCGGCCGCCACCCGCCGCGCGTTGAGCTCCTGGAACTGCTCCATCGGGAAGTAGACCTCGCCGCGGATCTCGACGAGGTCCGGGATGCGGTCGCCCTGGAGGCGGTCGGGGATCTCGGCGATGGTGCGCACGTTCGGAGTGATGTCCTCGCCGACCCGGCCGTCGCCGCGGGTGGCCGCGCGGACCAGTCTGCCCTTCTGGTACGTGAGGTTGACCGCGAGGCCGTCGACCTTCAGCTCGCACAGGAAGTGGTAGCCGGAGCCGCCGACGTCCCGGGCGACGCGCTCGGACCAGGCGGCGAGCTCGGTGTCGTCGAAGGCGTTGTCGAGGGAGAGCATGCGCTCGCGGTGCTCGACCTTGGTCAGCTCGGTCTCGTAGTCCCCCGCGACCTTCTGGGTGGGCGAGTCGGGGGTGCGCAGTGCCGGGTACTCCTCCTCGATCGCCTCGAGGCCGCGCAGCAGCTTGTCGAAGTCCGCGTCGCTGATGACGGGGCTGTCCTTCACGTAATACCGGAAGCGGTGCTCCTCGACCTGCTCGGCGAGCCGGGCGTGCTGCTCCCGTGCCTCCGCGGGCAGTGCCGTCTCCTGTTCGCCAGCCACCGTTTCGTCCTCCCGTATGCCGTGCGCCCCGTCACTCAGGGTTGTCTGCGAGCGATCTCGCGGCCCGGACGCAGTGGGCGAGCGCCGCGCGCGCGTAGGCGGGCGATGCGCCGGCGAGCCCGCACGACGGGGTGATGACGACGGACTCGGCGAGAGTCCCCGGATTCAGCCCCAGCCTGCGCCACAGCGTCCTGACACCCATGACGCTACCTGCCGGGTCCGACAATGCCGCGTCGGTGGACGGCACCACGCCCGCGAGCAGCTTGGTGCCTGCCTCCACCGCCTCACCGATCGACTCTTCCTCACGCTCGGTGAGCAGCCCGAAATCGAACGAGACACCCGCGACACCTGCCCTGCGCAGCAGCCCGAACGGCACCTCCGGCGCGCAGGAGTGCACGATCGCGGGGTCGCCGCTCACCTCGATGACGTCGCGCAGGGCGCTCTCGACCACCTGCCGGTCCACCGCCCGGTACGTGCGGTAACCGCTGGCGGTCCTGACCTGCCCGCGCAGCACCGCGGTGAGCGAGGGCTCGTCGAGCTGAAGCACGACCCGGGCGCCCGGCACCCGGCGGCGTACCTCGCCGAGGTGGCCGCGCAGCCCCTCGGCGAGGGACCCCACGAGATCGCGGCAGGCACCCGGGTCACCGAGCGCCGCCTCGCCTCCCCTCAGCTCCAGCGCGGCGGCAAGCGTCCACGGCCCGACAGCCTGCACCTTCAGCGGGCCCTCGTAGCCCTGGGTGAACTCCTCCAGCGCATCGAGGTCCTCGCCGAGCCAGGACCATGCCCTGCGCGTGTCACGCCCTGGCCGGTCGCTGATCCGCCAGCCGCTGGGCTCGACATGGGCGTACATCTCGACGAGCAGTCCGATGGTCCGCCCGATCATGTCGGCGCCGGGCCCTCGGGCCGGCAGCTCGGGCAGGTACGGGAAGTCGTCGAAGGACCCGGCGACGGTCTTGGCGCTTTCCCGGGCGTCCCCACCGGGCATGGACCCGACGCCGGTGGCGGGGCCCCAGCTGAAGTCGTTCTTCTCGCTCACCCGGGAAGCGTACGTGCCACCCCGGGCGCTCCGGGTGCTGCTGCCGGGACAGGGCCCGGCAGCAGCGCGCCCGCGGGACAGGGCACCGCGGGGCGGGGGCGGCAGGCCATCACCGGCGCGACCAGCCGGTTCCCGGCGGGGTGATCATGCCGGTGCGCTGCCGCGGACCGGTCCTGGCCCGGTCCCTCAGCGTCCCGGCCGGACCGTCAGATCGTTGATCTCGGCGTCGCGCGGCAGATCCAGTGCGGTCAGGATCGTCGTGGCCACCGACTCCGGGTCGATCCAGCGGGACTCGTCGTACTCCTTGCCCTCCTGGGAGTGCACCTTGGCCTGCATCGGGCTCGCGGTGCGCCCCGGATAGACGGACGTCACGCGCACGCCGTTGCCGTGCTCCTCGTGGCGCAACGAGTCGGCGAGCGCCTTCAGACCGTGCTTGGAGGCCGCGTACGCAGCCCATTCGGCATGGGCGTTGAGCCCGGCGCCGGAGTTGACGAAGACCACATGCCCCTGGGCGACGCGCAGTTGGGGCAGAAAGAGCCGGGTCAGCTCGGCCGGTGCGACGAGGTTGACGTCGAGCTGGTTGTGCCAGGTCCTGGGGGTGAGGTCGCCGACGCGCCCGAGGTCGACGACGCCGGCGATGTGCAGCAGCGAGTCGATCCGGTCGGGCAGCGTCTGGTGACCGAGCGCCCAGGAGATGCGGTCAGGGGCCGCGAGGTCGGCGACGAGCGTACGGGCGCCGGCGTACCGGTCGGCGAGCTCCTTGGCGCGGCCCGCGTCGCGCGCCACGAGGACGAGGTCGTCGCCGCGCTCGTGCAGACGGCGCGCGACGGCGGCGCCGATGCCGGATCCGGCGCCGGTGATCAGATGGGTAGCCATGTCCGCCATGCTCGCACCACTGCGCTACTGCACACCCACCGACTCCTCCAGGTATGCCAGCGCCCCGGCGGCGTCCTCGGCGAAGAACACCAGCTCGGTCAGGGGCACCGGCAGGAAGCCCTCGGCCTCCATCCGCAGGAACTGCTGCTTCAACCCGTCGTAGAAACCCGCGGTGTTCAGCAGCACGACCGGCTTGGTGGTCCTGCCGTGCTTCTTCAGCTCCAGGATCTCGGTGGCCTCATCCAGCGTCCCGGCACCGCCCACCATGATCACCACCGCGTCCGCCTTGGCGAGCAGCAGCGCCTTTCGCTCGGCCAGGTCCTTGGCGATCACCATCTCGTCGGCGCTCGCCCGGGCGTTCGCGGCCAGGAACTCCACGGACACGCCCACCAGCCGCCCGCCCGCCTCCTGCACACCGTCCGCGACGACCTTCATCAGCCCGCACTCGGAGCCGCCCCATACGAGCGTGTGGCCGCCCTTGCCGATGAGCTTCGCGAACTCGCGTGCGGGGACGGTGTAACGGTCGTCGAGGTCGGCGGCGGAAAGGAAGACGCAGATGTTCATGGATCCCACGGTACGGGCGGCCGCCGGCGGAGTCTCTCCGTGCCCCTCCTCCACGGCCGCCACCGCACCCTGACGGGCCGGACGCACGGTGTGGCGCCGCATGCGCCGGCGCCCGCGTGGGTGGACTTCCTCGACGAGTGACCCGGGGGCGGTGTCACGCGACGAAATCCCTTGCCGCGGTGGTGAATTCGCAGCTCGCGACAGTGTCGGCCTCGAACAGGCCCGCGGCCCCATGCCCTTGCCGCAGCTGCTTCAGGCCCTGGCCGCGCACATCGGCTGCACGTCGTCCCGTTGCGTACTCTCGCGGTCGGCCGGCGAGCAAATCCGTTGATGCCACCGGAATCGGCGTGCCATGCTCCCCGCATGACCTACGGAATCGAGTCCCACCCCGCCCGGTGAGCGCCCCGGAAGAGCGCACCGCGCTCCCCCAGCCGGCCTCCCTGTACGCCTACGCCCTGCGCCTTCAGCGCGCGGAGCCCGACGACCGCCTGCCGAAGGGCGGCTACTCACTACCGGACGCACCAGAGCGCCGCGCCCGGCCCAGCCGCGACTGGCGGGAGTCCGAGGAAGCCGCGCGCAAGGCCCTCGAACCCCTGCTGGCCGAGGCAGACACGGCCCGTGCCGCCGAAGAGGTGGATCGCCGCCTGCGCGAGGCAGGGGTGAACAGCCGTCACATCTTCTCGGTCGTCGACACGATGACTCTGCCCGACGAGGAGCAGGCCAGGACCCTCGGGCGGCGCCTCACCCGCTCCGGGACCACGGCGTACGCCGTGGGCACCGGCATCGCCCTCCTCACGCGCCTCGGCGAGCCGGAGGACGTGCCCTACCTCAGGACCCTCGGCCTGCTGCGCGGTTTCACCCGGCACGCGATCCGGGCCCTCGATACGATCGACGCCCCGACTGCAGCCCTGCTGTGGCTCGGCTGCTACACGGGGGAGAGTGAGCTGCGACCGTTGATCGACGCCCTCACCGCCCGCGACGACGAGGCGGCACGGGCCGGTCTGCTCCGCGTGCCCATGGATCCGCGCGCCGTGGACTCCGCAATCGCCCGCCGGATCGCCGAGAGCGTTCTCCTCTCCGACGTTCTCCGCGACGAGCCGGTCGACGAGGGGATCCTGGCTCAGGGGGCACGTCTGCTGGCCCGGATGACGAGCCCGCGGCACTACGAGGCGGAGATCCGCAGCTACCGGGATGCCGTCACCGTGTACACCGCCGTGATCGCCCAGACCTCCCGCCTCACCCCGTCCCTCGACCACTACGCCACGCTGCTCACGCTCGCGCTCGACCTGCACAGCGGGCCCAGCGTGCTGCTGGACTGGCGACCCGGACAGCGGGAGGCACTGCTCGACGCCCTGGACTCGCTTCTCACCACGCCCGACTGGGCCGCCGTCCTGGACGCCCGCGAACCGGCCGGCCCCGCCGAGCGCCGTCGGCTCCGGTGGGCGCGCCGCACCGCCCGTCAGCCGTTCACCGCCAGGCCCGACACGTTCCGCCTGCGGATCGAGGTCGTCGTGCGCGATCCGGCGGACCCCGACATCGTGGAGACCCGGTTCCTCGTCGACGGACGTCCGCTGGTACCCGAGGCGTTCGGCCGGGGGCCGGGCCACTCCCCCGAACACCTGCTTCACAGCGGTTCGCTGCGGGCCACGGCGGACGGCCAGGAGGTGCAACTGGCTGAGGCGTACTGCACCGAGGGGTGCTGCGGCGCGCTGTTCGTCACCATCCGCCGCGACGGCGACGAGGTGGTGTGGGGCGGCTGGCGCGGCACCTCCAAGGGCGTGGTGCTCCCCGAGTACCGCTTCGACGCCGCCGCCTACGACGCCGAGATCGGGCGGGCCGAGACCGACCACTCCTGGGCATGGCCCGCCCGGACGACGGCCCGGCTGATCACGAACGGCCTCCGCGAGTCTCCGGATGTCGTCAGCCGGTGGCGGCTGAGCCGGGGCCGGGCAGACACGGACTTCTCGGACCCGGACACGGTTGTGGTGTGGTTCTTCTTCCAGCCGGAGGAGGACGGCCCCTGGCTGCAGTTCAGTTGGCAGCTCCCGGACGACGGCACGCCTCCCGAGGCACGGGCCGCGGCGGTGCTGCGGCGACTGGCCGAGGAGGACCCGAAGGGATACGCGAAGATCAGCGGCGGCTCGCGGGAGTACGCGGAACAGCTGGGGTTCCCCTGGCCGGAAGGCTGACGCCGAGGGGGTCGGCGGCGAGGCCGCGGGGGCACGCGCAGGGGCCCGCACACGGCTGCAGTCGTCTGCCGTGCCTCTTGCGGCGAACCGGGCCACCGGTTACCGGTGCGGGCGGACCACGGAAGGAATGAGCGACGGAACGGTGCCCGGATGTCTGCTGACCTCGGTCAAGGTGACCGTCGCCATGTGGCTCACGCCATCGACGTCGCCCTGCGCTGCGTCGTGGCGATCGTCGCCGAACCGACCACGCGGGTGCCGTCGTACAGCACGATCGCCTGGCCGGGTGCGACCCCGCGGACCGGCTCGGTGAAGGTGACGCGCAGCTCGCCCTCGACCAGCTCCGCAGTCGTCTCCGTCTCGCCGCCGTGGGCGCGCAGCTGGGCGGTGTACGTGCTCGGGCCGGTCGGCGCCGCGCCGCACCAGCGCGGCTTGATCGCGGTCAGCGAGACGACGTCCAGCGCCTCGGCGGGGCCGACGGTCACGGTGTTGTTCACCGGGGAGATGTCGAGGACGTAGCGCGGCTTGCCGTCGGGGGCCGGGTGGCCGATGCGCAGACCCTTGCGCTGTCCGATCGTGAAGCCGAAGGCCCCGTCGTGGCTGCCGAGCCTGGTGCCCGACTCGTCGACGATGTCGCCCTCGGCCGTGCCCAGCCGCGAGGCGAGGAAGCCCTGGGTGTCACCGTCGGCGATGAAGCAGATGTCGTGGCTGTCGGGCTTCTTCGCGACGGCCAGACCGCGGCGCTCCGCCTCCGCCCTGATCTCGTCCTTCGTGGTGAGCGTGTCCCCGAGCGGGAACATGGCGTGCGCCAGCTGCTTCTCGTCCAGCACTCCGAGGACGTACGACTGGTCCTTGGCCATGTCGCTGGCGCGGTGCAGCTCGCGGCTGCCCTCCTCGTTCAGGACGACGGTCGCGTAGTGGCCCGTGCACACCGCGTCGAAGCCCAGCGCCAGCGCCTTGTCGAGCAGCGCGGCGAACTTGATCTTCTCGTTGCAGCGCAGGCACGGGTTGGGCGTACGGCCCGCCTCGTACTCGGCGATGAAGTCCTCGACCACGTCCTCGCGGAACCTCTCGGCGAGATCCCACACATAGAACGGGATGCCGATCACGTCCGCGGCACGGCGGGCGTCGCGCGAGTCCTCGATGGTGCAGCAGCCCCGCGCGCCGGTGCGGAAGGACTGCGGGTTGGCGGAGAGCGCCAGGTGGACACCGGTGACATCGTGTCCGGCCTCGGCGGCACGGGCGGCGGCGACGGCGGAATCCACGCCGCCCGACATGGCGGCGAGCACACGGAGGGGTCGCTGGGAAGTCTGAGTCATAGCGCTACCAGAGTACGGGGCGCCGGGAACCGATGGCTTGCGAGTATGCGTTGTGGGACGCATGGGGAGTGACAGCAAGCGCGGCAGCCGCAGGAGCGAGGACGGCCGCAAGGGCGGGGGGCGCGGCGTGAGCCGGCGCGCCGTGCTGATCGGCAGCGGTGCGGTCCTGGTGGGCGCGGGCGTCGTGGCGCAGGACACACTGCGGCGGGCCTGGTGGCGGCTCCCGGGGGTGGCGAAGCCGCGCAAGGAGGGCGAGATCGACCACCTCGGCGCGGAGTGGACGGCCGCGTCCCGGGCGAACTGGCGGCTCGCCGACCGCCCCGACGACTACGGCATCGACCGCGTGATCATCCATGTGGTCCAGGGCAGTTACCGCTCGGCTCTCAAGGTGTTCAAGGACCCAGGCCACGGGGCGGCGACGCACTATGTGGTCCGCAAGGACGGGCATGTGGCCCAGCTGATCCGGGAGCTGGACGTCGCCTTCCATGCGGGGAACCGTTCGTTCAACGAGCGCAGCATCGGCATCGAGCACGAGGGGTTCGTGGACAAGCCCAAGGGTTTCACGGACGCGATGTACCGCTCGTCGGCGCGGCTGACAGCAGGCGTCTGCGCGCGGTACGGCATACCGGTCGACCGCGAGCACATCATCGGGCACGTGGAGGTGCCGGGTACGGATCACACGGACCCGGGCCCGCACTGGAACTGGGACCGGTATCTGAAGCTGGTACGTGAGGCGTCCCCCGCGGCACGCGAAGCAGTGCAGGCCGCGGCGTCCCGCTAGCGCGGCCGGCGGGGGGAACAATTCCGGCGCACGAGGCGCCGGACGGTCTCCGGAACCGGCGGGTGCGCTAGCGCAGTCGCGGCGCCGGGCCCGCCTGCCGGCGCGCCCCGGCAGGGCACTAGGTGTATTGCCCTGTGAGGTTGGGGATGCGGCTGGCGGGTGGTTTGCCTGCGAGCGCGGTGTGTCCGCGGTGGTGATTGTAGGTATGCAGCCAGTGCGGGAAGGTGTCGCGGCGTTCGGCTTCTGAGTGGTAGGGGCGTGCGTAGGCCCATTCGTCGAGCAGGGTGCGGTTGAGGCGTTCGACCTTGCCGTTCGTCTGGGGCCGGTAGGGCCGGGTTCGCTTGTGGGTGATCCCGGCCGCCGCGAGTGTGTCGCGCCAGAGGCGGGACTTGTAGCAGGCGCCGTTGTCGGTCAGGACCCGCTCGACGGTGATCCCGCAGGCGGTGAAGAACTCCTGGGCCCGGGTCCAGAAAGCGGTGGCGGTCTCCTTCTTCTCGTCGCTGAGGATCTCGCTGTAAGCGAGGCGGGAGTGGTCGTCGACGGCGGTGTGGATGTAGCTGTAGCCGGCCCGGGAACGTGTCTTGCGGCCGGCCTGGCGCCCCAGGGTCTTGTGGCCGCCGCCGTCGGGGATGTTGCCGAGCTTCTTGATGTCCACGTGCACCAGTTCGCCCGGCCGGTCGCGTTCGTAGCGGCGTATGTTCCGGCCGGTGGCGCGGTCCAGGTGGGTGAGCCGGGCGAGGCCGAAGCGGGTGAGCACGCGGTGCACGGTCGAAGGGACCAGGCCCAGCAGGTGTGCGATGCGGGCCGGTCCCCAGCGGCGCAGGAGTCGGACCTTGATGATCCGTCGTTCGGTGCGGGTCGGGGTGCGGTGCGGGCTGGTGTGCGGGCGGCTTGATCGGTCCGCCATGCCGGCCTCGCCGCGGAGGCGGAAACGGTCTGCCCACCGCTGGGCGGTGGTCGGCGAGACCTGGAAGCGTTCGGCCGCCCGGCGCAGGGGCCAGCCGTCGTCAACAACGCAGCGGGCAAGCCGCAGTCGACCTGTCTCGGTCAGGGGTGCATTACGGTGGGGCACGAGGGCCTTCCTGTCGCCGGTGCAGATGTCGCAATCCACACCAGGCCAGAAGGCCCTCACCCATTTCAAGATCACACAGCCGTGAACCCTGTCACGAACCTCCGTGGACAGAACAACTAGGGACAGCCCCTAGCTGAGTCCTGCCGTGCGCGCCCTCTCGACCGCCGGGCCGATCACCTGTGCCACCGCGTCCACATCCGCCTTGGTGGAGGTGTGGCCGAGGCTGAACCGCAGCGTGCCGCGGGCCAGGTCCGGGTCGGTGCCGGTGGCCAGCAGCACGTGGCTCGGCTGGGCGATGCCGGCCGTGCAGGCGGAGCCGGTCGAGCATTCGATGCCCTGGGCGTCGAGCAGCAGCAGCAGCGAGTCGCCCTCGCAGCCGGGGAAGGTGAAGTGGGCGTTGGCGGGCAGCCGGTCCACCGGGTCGCCGCCGAGGATCGCCTCCGGCACGGCCTCGCGCACGACCCGGACCAGCTCGTCGCGGAGCCCGCCGATGTCGCGGGCGAAGTCGCCGCGGCGCTCCGCGGCGATGCTGCCGGCCGCCGCGAAGGCGGCGATCGCGGGCGCGTCGAGGGTGCCCGAGCGTACGTGCCGCTCCTGGCCGCCACCGTGCAGTACCGGAACGGGGGTGTACTCCCTGCCGAGCAGCAGTGCGCCGATGCCGTACGGGCCGCCGATCTTGTGACCGGACACGGTCATGGCGGCGAGGCCGGAGGCGGCGAAGTCGACCTCGAGCTGACCGAAGGCCTGGACGGCGTCGGCGTGCAACGGGACGTCGAACTCAGCTGCAACGGCGGAGAGTTCGGCCACCGGCATGACGGTGCCGATTTCGTTGTTGGCCCACATCACGGTGGCGAACGCCACGTCGTCGGGGTTGCGCTCGATGGCCTCACGCAGCGCCTCGGGGTGCACCCTGCCGTACGCGTCCACCGGCAGATGTTCGACGGTCGCGCCCTCGTGTTCGCCGAGCCAGTCCACCGCGTCGAGTACGGCATGGTGCTCCACGGGACTGACCAGTACACGGGTCCGGGCGGGCTCTGCGTCCCGGCGGGCCCAGTACAGCCCCTTCACGGCGAGGTTGTCGGCCTCGGTGCCGCCGGAGGTGAAGACGACCTCGCTGGGCCGTGCGCCGAGTGCGTCGGCGAGCGTCTCGCGGGCCTCCTCGACGGTGCGACGGGCCCGGCGCCCGGCGGCGTGCAGGGCCGAGGCGTTGCCGGTGACGGCGAGCTGGGCGGTCATCGCCTCGACGGCCTCCGGAAGCATCGGAGTGGTCGCGGCGTGGTCGAGGTAAGCCATGGTGGCCACGATTCTACGAGCCCTGCCGGGGCGCGGCCGCGGCGCAGGGGTGCACGGTCGTCCTGCGTGCGCCCCTGGGTGGTGGCAGCGGCTCCGATGCCGCGCCGCGTCGGACCCGGTTCAGGCTCCGAAGCCCCAGACGACCGCGCCGTTCACGGTCACCAGGACGGCGAGCACGACGAGGTCGGCGATACCGAGGGCGAGCCCGAGCAGAGCACGTCCGCGGCGGGCCGTACCGCGCCACAGGGCGAGTGCGGCAAGCACGATCGCGGTCGGGCCGAGCACGATGTTCATGACGAGCAGGCCGACGAGTCCGAGCAGGAAGGCCGCGATGGCCATACCGTCGGCGTCCTTGCGTGCCGCACGGACCTGGGCGTCGGTGTCGCCGCGTACGAGTGTGGTGTCCTGCATGGCAGTTCGGCTCCGTCCGGGATCAGTTGCGCCGGGCGCGACGCTCGCGCACGGCGAAGACGAGCAGCCAGCAGCCGATGACTGCCGTGGCCACCAGGGTGGCGGAGGCGGGGAGTTGGACCACGGCGCCCAGCATGATCCCCATCAGGAGGAGCGCTGCGACGAGGGCCATCATGTGTCGTCCTTTCGCTGAGTGGAACGGGGGTGAACTCTGGCGATCTTTCGGTGAACACTTGCGAGTACATGTGTTCACTGACTCAGGAGTCTACCCTTCCTTTCCTCGGAGAACGGATGTTTACTGAATGCCATGAGTCACACCCTCGGCATCCGTCAGGCCCAGAAGCAGAAGACCCGCCAGGCCCTGCTGGACGCGGCGCTCCAGCTCCTGGAGGAGCAGAGCCTGAGCAGCGTCGGACTGCGGGAGGTCACCCGGGCCGTGGGCGTCGCGCCGACCGCGTTCTACCGGCACTTCAGGGACATGGCCGACCTCGGCGTCGCGCTCGTCGAGGAGGCGCTGGGCAGCCTGCATCTCACGATCGGCGAGGCGCTCAAGGAAGACGGTGACGGGGCCCGCATCGACCGGACGGTGGCGCTGATCGCCGACCTGGTCCGCACCTCGCCGGCCCATGTCCGCTTCGTCGCCAGGGAGCGCCACGGCGGTGTGGCGCCGGTCCGCGAGGCGATCGGCGAGCAGTTGCGGCGGTTCGCGGACGAGGTGGCCGCGGCGTTCGCCCAGCGCCCGGAGATGGCCGGGTGGAGCGCGGAGGATCTGCAGATGCTCGCGGGCGTCTACGTCGACCACATGGTGATGACGGCCTCGGCGCTGCTGGAGGCGGGGCCGGAGGGCGAGGAGCGGATCAGCTCACTGGCCCGGCGACAGCTGCGCCTGGTGGGTCTGGGCCGCATCCACTGGCTGGACTGAACGCGCCCCACCCGAAGCCGCACCCCGGCCCGCGGGAACGACGCGGGCAACGTCACGGCGCTCCCGGCGCGCGGAACACCCGGAACGCGTACGCGAACACCCCGGGCGCAGATGCGCCCGGGGTGGAGAGACCGGTCCGGGGCCGACCCCCCGGACCGGAGATCGGACTCCGGACCGGGGATCAGGTGGTGCGCGGCGCCTTGGCCAGCTGACGCGACTGGGCCACCAGACGGTCCGCCGAGTCCCACACCTCCGCGTCCTCCTCGAGGAACCCGCCCGCGAGGTTGCGAGTCGTGATCGAGACCCGCAAGGGCCCCGGGGCCGGGCGGCAGCGGATGTGCGTGGTCAGCTCCACCGTCGGGGTCCAGCCCTTGAGGCCGAGTTCGAACGAGGTCGGCGGCAGCGCGTCAACGGTCAGCAGCAGTGAGAGCGGGTCCGCGTCACGTCCGTCCGCCAGCCCGAACCAGCCGCGCATCTCACCCTTGCCCGACGGAGCGCCGACCGCCCAGCCCACCGTGGCCGGGTCCAGCTTGATGCTCAGGCGCTCGGTGATCGCGGAGCTGCCCGGTATCGCGGCGGGTCCGTCCTTGGGACCGAGGCAGTGCTCGAGCGGCGGGATCGCCGGCGGCTGCGCCGTGGTGTGCACCTCCTCGGGCAGCGCGTCGAGGTCGCCGTAGGTGGCGAGGACGCGGATGCGCTCGACCTCCGTGCCGTCCTCGGCGTACTGGAAGAGCGAGGCCTGGCCGGTGGAGAGCGTGCGGCCGGTCCGGACGACTTCGGTACGGATGACCGCGGGGCCCGGCTGGGAGGCCGTGAGGTAGTGCGCGGAGACGGTGAAGGGGTCCGGGTGCGGCAGCGCGTCGCCCAGCGCCCGGCCCAGCAGCGCCAGCAGATAGCCGCCGTTCACGGCGTGGATGATCGTCCAGCCGGCCGAGAGGTCCGCGTCGTAGATGCCCGTCTCACGCAGGGCGACAGCCGTGTCGCGGTCGAACTCGCTGTCACCGATACGTGCCTGAACTGCCTGTGCCATGGCGGTACGGTACAACAGGAAATTACTGAGCGGTAGCTTTTTCCTGGGGACTCAAGGAAGGCTCAGGGTGTCTCCTCGACCGCCTGTGAGCGCCTGTTCCACGCCCGCGGCGCCCGCCAGTGGAACCGCATCGCCAGCAGTCGCAGCACGAACGCCGTCACCACCGCGAACCCGCTCGTCGCGGCGTTCAGCACATCGAACTGGATGCACAGGACGACCATGGTCGCGCCGACCATCGCGGGCACGGCATAGAGGTCGCGGTCCCAGCGCAGCAGTGACGGCACCTCGTTTGCCAGCACATCGCGCAGCACACCTCCGCCGACCGCCGTGGCCAGACCCAGCCCCGCGGAGGCGGTGAGCCCGAGCCCGTACTCGTACGCCTTGGTCGTGCCGGTGACGCAGAACAGCCCGAGGCCCGCCGCGTCGAAGACATTGACGCCCACCTGGATGCGCTCGACCTGCGGGTGCAGGAAGAAGACCAGCGCGGTCGCGACCAGGGGCGTGACGAAGTACCCGAGATCGGTGAAGGCAGCGGGCGGTACGGCCCCGATGATCAGGTCACGCAGCATCCCTCCGCCCAGCGCCGTGACCTCGGCGAGCACGGCCATGCCGAAGACGTCGAAGTTCTTTCGTACGGCGAGCAGCGCACCGGAGATCGCGAAGACGAAGATCCCCATGAGGTCGAGCACATGCTGGACGGAGGGCGTGAAGAGTTCTTGGAGCACCGGACAGTTCTACAACGTCCGGTGCTCCCGACTGCCGGGAGGTGTCCTCACCCGGCCTTGGCAGCTCCCTCGCCGGCCTCGGCGGAGTCCTTCGCCTCCTCGGACCCGGCGCCTTCAGCGCTCTGCCCGGCGGGGGCCTCGGGGACGTCGGTCCCGGCGTCCGCCTCCGCATCGGACTCGGCGTCCGAGTCCTTCGCCTCCGCCGCGGCGCCCTCCTCGCCCACCGCGTCGGCCGGCTCGGTCTCGTCGTCCGCGGTCCGGGCGGCCGGGATGCCCACCGGCTGCGCGTCGGACTTCTCGTCCGCCCCGTCCTCGTCCGCATCGGCGACCTCGGCGACGGCCCCGGCCTTCACCGGCTCGGCCTGCTCCGCGACCTCCGCCGTCGCCGTGACGGCCTCGATACCCGTCGCACGGGTCCGCGCCACCGTCCCGGCCTCGATCTCCGCCGCGAAGTGGCAGGCCACCTTGTGGCCGCCGCCCACGTCCTTCAGCGTCGGACGCTCCGTCGCGCACAGCGTGTCCTGCGCCCACGGGCAGCGGGTGTGGAAACGGCAGCCCGCCGGCGGATTGGCGGGCGACGGCAGATCGCCGTGCAGCAGGATCCGCTCGCGCCGGTCCTCGACCTCCGGGTCGGGCACCGGTACCGCGGACATCAGCGCCTTGGTGTACGGGTGCTTCGGCCCGGCGTACAGCGCGTCGCTCGGCGCCTCCTCCACCAGGCCGCCCAGGTACATGACCCCGATGACGTCCGAGATGTGCCGGACGACGGCGAGGTCATGGGCGATGACCAGGTAGGTGAGACCCAGCGACTCCTGGAGCTCCTCCAGGAGGTTGATCACCTGCGCCTGGATCGACACGTCGAGTGCCGACACCGGCTCGTCACAGATGATCACGTCCGGCTCGAGGACCAGCGCCCGGGCGATGCCGATGCGCTGGCGCTGCCCGCCGGAGAACTCGTGCGGATAGCGCGACAGCGCATTGTCCGGCAGGCCGACCTTGGCGAGGATCGCCTTGATCTTCTCCCGCCGGTCCTTCTGGTTCTCGCCGATGCCGTGCGCGGCCATGCCCTCGGACAGGATCGACTCGATGTTCTGCCGCGGGTTGAGACTGCCCAGCGGGTCCTGGAACACCATCTGGAGACGGCGCCGGAACGAGCGCATCTTCTCGTCGGACAGCTTGGCCAGGTCCGTACCGTCGAAGACGACCTCGCCGTCGGTGATGTCCACGAGCCTCAGTACGGCACGGCCCAGGGTGGTCTTGCCACAGCCCGACTCGCCCACCAGGCCGTACGTCTGACCGGCTTCGACGCTCAGCGAGACGCCGTCGACGGCGTACACATGGCCGACCGTCCGGTCGAAGATGACGCCCTTCTTGACGGGGAAGTGGACCTTCACATCGTCGAGTTCGAGCAGACTCATGCCGAGACCTCCGCCTTGGGCTTGGGAAGGACCGGGTTGACGCAACGCACCTGGTGTCCGGCCGCGCGTGGTTCGGTCAGTTCGGGTGTGCCGGTCAGGCACTCCATCGTGTAGAAGTCGCAGCGGGGCGCGAAGGCACAGCCGTCGGCCCAGGCGATCTTGTCGTTGATGGATCCGCGGATCGGGTTGAGCGGCTCCCCGCGCGGTGCGTCGAGACGCGGGATGGAGCCGAGCAGGCCGTGCGCGTACGGGTGGGTGGGGTGCGCGAACAGCTCGCGGCGGCCCGCCGATTCCACCGCACGGCCCGCGTACAGCACATTGACCTGGTCGCACAGGCCGGCCACGACACCCAGGTCATGGGTGATCATCAGCAGGGCGGTGCCCTCCTGGTCGACCAGTTCCTTCAGGAGCTCGAGGATCTGCGCCTGGATGGTCACATCCAGCGCCGTGGTCGGCTCGTCGGCGATCAGCAGGCGCGGCGCACAGGCGACCGCCATGGCGATGAGCGCACGCTGGCGCATACCGCCGGACAGCTGGTGCGGATACTCCTTCAGCCGCCGCGTGGGGTCGGGGATGCCGACCCGGTCCAGCAGATGGGCGGCCTCCTTGCGGGCCGCCTCCCCCTTGAGGCCGCGGTGGCGCTGAAGGATCTCGGTGACCTGAATGCCGATGGGGATCACCGGGTTCAGCGAGGACAGCGGGTCCTGGAAGATCATCGCCAGCTGGCTGCCGCGCATGTCCCGCAGCTTGCGCGGGCTCATGGCGAGCAGGTTCTGGCCGTCGAAGTCGGCACGTCCGCCGATCTTCACACCTTTGCCGGGCAGCAGACCCATCAGGGCGAGCGAGGTCACGGACTTGCCGCAGCCGGACTCGCCCACCAGGCCGACGACCTGGCCCTGGTCGACGTCGAAGGAGACGCCGTCCACGGCCGTCGAGTCCTTGCGGCCCTTGGCGGTGAAGGTGACGCTGAGTTCGTCAACAGAGAGCAGTGCCATGGGACTTCAGCCTCGCAGCTTCGGGTCGAGGGCTTCGCGCATGGCCTCGCCGAGCAGGGTGAAGCCAAGGGCGGTGATGATGATGCCGATGGCCGGATAGGCCGACATCATGGGCTCGTTGTCGAAGAACCGCTGCGCCTGGGAGAGCATCACACCCCATTCGGGGATGGCCGGGTCGGGGTTGCCGAGACCCAGGTAGGACAGGGCAGCGGCCTCGATGATCGCGGTGGCGAGGCTGAGGGTCGCCTGGACGATCACCGGGCTGAGCGAGTTCGGCAGGATCTGGGTGAGGACGATCCGCTTCTTCCGAATGCCGAGCGCCTTGGCCGCGAGCACATAGTCCGCGCCGCCCTGGGCCAGCATGGAACCGCGCAGCAGACGGGCGAAGATCGGGATCTGGACGACACCGACGGCGATCATCACCGTGGTCAGGGACTGGCCCATGACCGCGGCGATCGAGACGGCCAGCAGCAGCGACGGCAGCGAGAGCATGATGTCGGTGATCCGCATGATCACGGTGTCGATCCGCTGTCCCGCCGGGCCGCCGAGGGTCGCGGCCGCGCCGGAAAGGACACCGACGACCGCACCGATGACCAGGCCGATCAGCATCGAGACGACACCGACCAGCAGGGTCTGCCGGGCTCCGACGAGGATCCGGGAGAACATGTCCCGGCCCAAGTGGTCGAGGCCGAACCAGTTCTCGCCGCGCATGCCGACGAACTTGCCCTGATTGGGGAACACCTCGCCGCGCCAGGTCTGCGCGGTGGGGGTGTGCGGTGCGATCCACGGCCCGATGATCGCGATCACGACGAACAGCGCGATGATCACGGCGCCGATGACGGCCATCTTGCTCGACCGGAGCCGGCGCATCGCCTCGCGCCACAGGCTGGCGCCCGAGGTCGTCTCGGTCTTCTGAGTCAGCGCGGCCAGCCGGTCGATCTTGTCGGCCTTCTTGGTCATGGTCGTCACGTCAGTTCACCCGCACTCTCGGGTCGATGAGGCTGTACGCGAGGTCGACCAGCAGGTTGATGAGGACATACACCATCGCGATGAAGAGGATGAACCCGACGAGCACCGGGTAGTCGCGGGCGTCGATCGAAGAGCGGATGAAGGAGCCGATAC
Source organism: Streptomyces sp. NPDC006208 (assembly GCF_040613775.1). NCBI lineage: Bacteria > Bacillati > Actinomycetota > Actinomycetes > Kitasatosporales > Streptomycetaceae > Streptomyces > Streptomyces sp. NPDC006208. The sequence continues at coordinate 25,319 of NZ_JBEXSW010000064.1, forward strand.
CACCGAAGGAGAACACCGACTCGGTCAGCACCGCCCCTGACAGCAGGCTGCCGGTCAGCAGACCGATCGTGGTGGTGACAGGCAGCAGCGCGTTGCGCAGGACGTGCCGGCCCCGGACGACCCGCTTGTCGAGGCCCTTGGACTCGGCGGTTCGGACATAGTCCTCGCCCAGCACCTCCAGGACGCTGGCCCTGGTCATCCGCACGATGACGGCGAGCGGGATGGAGGAGAGAGCGACGGCGGGCAGCACCAGGTGCATGATCGCGTCCCAGCTCGCGTCGAACTCACCGGTCAGCAGGCCGTCGAGGACGGCGAACCCGGTGACCTCGGTGGCGTTGATGCCGCTCTCGAGCCGTCCGTAGCTCGGGAAAAGGTGCAGCGTTTCGGAGAAAACACCCTTGAGCAGCAGGGCGAGGAAGAACACCGGAATGCAGATGCCTATGAGCGAGCCGGATACGGATGCGACATCGAGCCAGCCGCCGCGGCGCTTGGCCGCGAGGTAGCCGAGCGGGATGCCGACAACGATGGCAATCAGCATCGCGGCGATGCTCAGTTCCACGGTCGCCGGGAAGCGCAGGGTGAACTCCTCCCACACCGGCTGACCGGTCTGGGTGGACGTGCCCAGGTCCAGTTCGAAGATGCGCTTGAGGAAGCGCCAGTACTGGACGTAGACGGGCTGGTCGAGCCCCAACGCCCTGTTGATTCGTGCCACTTCGGCTTCGGTCGCCCGCTCGCCCAGGATCGCTGAGGCGGGTCCGCCGGGCAGCCGGTTCAGCCACAGGAAGAGCAGAACCGACAGGCCGAGCAGGGTGGGAATGAGCTGTAGCAGTCTTCTTACGACGAGTCGCAGCACCCCGCATGCCCCTTTCTCACGTGCGTCGATGCGGGTCCGCCCGGCCACCGAGGATCTGTGGCCGGGCGGACCCGCTGGTGTGCGATTACTTGAAGGAGACCTCGGCGAAGTTCTCCTGCGTCAGCGGGGAGACGTTCGGCGGGTTGACGTTCTTGGCGAACGCGATGGCCGGCGGGGAGGACGAGATCGGGAGACCCGGCAGGTACTCCATGATCGTCTCGTTGGCCTTCTTGTAGGCCTCGACGCGGCCCGCGGGGTCGGTGACCTTCGACGCGGCGTTCACCGAGTCGAAGACCTTCTTGTCCTTGAAGCCCCACTGCTTGTCGGCGCCGGCGAACCAGGTCCCGATGAAGTTGAAGCCGTCGTTGAAGTCACCGGTCCAGCCGAGCATGTGCAGCGCGCAGGAGCCGGCCTCGGTGGCGTCCAGGTAGTCCGGGGCCCACTTCATGGCCTTCGGGGTGACCGTGATGCCGGCCTTCTCCAGGTCGGCCTTCATCAGCTCGAACATGTCCTGCGGGGCAGGCATGTACGGGCGGGTGACCTCGGTCGGGTAGCAGAACTCGATCTTGAGCTTCTCCTCACCCGCGCCCTTGAGGAGCTGCTTGGCCTTGTCCGTGTCGAACTCGTACTTCTTCACGTTCTCGGAGAAGCCGGCGACCGTGTCGGGCATGAACTGCGTGGCGACCTTGCCGCCCTCGGGCAGCTGGGTCTTGACGATGTTCTCGCGGTCGATGGCGTGCGCGATGGCCTGCCGGACCTCGGGCTTCTTCAGCGCCGGGTTCTTCGACTGGGTCATACCGACGTAGAAGAGGTTGAAGACATCACGGGTCGGGACCTTGTAGCCCTCGCCCTCGAGCGTCTTGATGTCGGCGGGCGCAACGAGGTCGTAGCCGTCGATGTCACCGGCCCGGAGCGCCTGACGGCGACCGTCCTCGGTGTCGATCGTACGGAAGATCAGGTTCTTGATCTTGGCCTTCTCGCCCCAGTAGTCGTCGAAGCGCTCGAGCGAGACTTCCTTGTTGCCCTTGTTCCACTTCACGATCTTGTACGGGCCGGTACCGGCGACCGTGCCGGCCTCCTGGCTGTATTTGGGGTACGTGATCGCGTCACCCTTGGCGCTCGCGTCCTGCTTCTCGTACTCCTTGATGGCCTTGGGCGAGTGGATCGCCAGGGCCTGGAGCGAGAAGCCGCCGGGGAGGTTGGCCGAGGGCTCGTTGATCTCGATGACAGCGGTGCTGTCGTCCTTCGCGGTGCAGGACTTGTAGTTCGCCTTCGGCGCTTCCTTGTCCTCGTTCTTCGCGAAGCCGCCCATGATGGACTGCCAGTAGTACGAGACCGCGCTGGACTGGTAGGTGCCCTTCCAGTTGAACCAGTGGTCGTAGTTCGCGCAGACCGCGGCGGCGTTGAACGCCTCACCGTCGTGGAACTTCACGTCCTTGCGAAGATTGAACGTCCACACGGTGCCGGCCGGGTTGCTCGACCACTTCTCGGCGAGACCACCGACGAGCTTGCTGCCGCCGGACTCGTGCTCGAGCAGCGCCTCGAACGCCTGACGGGTGACACGGAAGGTCTCACCGTCACTCGCGAGCGCAGGGTCCAGGGAACCGGGGTCACCGGCACCGGCGAAGACGAAGGTGTCCTTGGCGCCGGCCTTGTCGTCCTTGCCGCGCTCACTGGAGCATCCCGTCGCGATCAGACCGACGGCCACCGCCGCCGTGATCGCCCGGACAACGCCGGACTTGAATATTCGCATGGGTCCACCCCTGGTTCGCCATGTGGTGAGGTCTTGACGGCCGAACACTACAGATCGGAGACACCACGGAGAACAGTCCGGATAGCGGTGATACCTAGCTGAGACCCGGACATTCAACAAACCGGGCAGTTCCGGGACATCCTTGCCGGGCTTGTTAACACTCTTGACATAAGTGCCTGTTCAGGCGTGTGTGTTCGAAGGGTGTCTCGAAGGGTGGTCAGCGTCCGACGGGCGGCGGATATCCGTAGCCGCCGGCTGCGGGAGCGCCGCCGTGGGCCTCACGGTCGTAGAACGGGCGTGCGTTGGCCCGCAGCCACATCGTGACCGGGTCGTACTCGTCGGACATCGCGACCGTGGACACCGGAAGGCCGTCCGGGACCGCGCCGACCGACTGCTGCATCATCGCGCGCACCGCGTCCACGGACTGCGGGCTGGTGTCGTAGAGGTCCAGGCCGACGGCGAGATACGCGGCGCCGATCGCGGGCTGCACCCAGGCGCGGCGGAGCGAGCGGACCGCGGGGGTGCGGTGGGCGTTCTGCGCCAGCAGCCCGTAGAACTGCGGGATCTCGATCGCCGGTTCGGACAGGCGCAGCGGCCCGGCCGGCATGCGGTCGAGTCCGGTGGCGATACGGCGCAGGTCCAGCCAGGGAATGCCCACGCCGCCACCGGGGGCATGCGGATTGAGCCAGATGCCCCAGCGCTCCGGGTACAGCGCACGGGCGATGTCGCGTCCGCTGACCACCTCGTGCGCGCGGTTCCAGCCGGAGACGGCGAGCTCCTGGGCGGAGGTGACGCACGGCGCGTATCCCACACCGTCGACGTCCATGTTTCCGTACTGGGCGTCGGGGGATCCGGGCTGACCGTGCCACAGCAGCATCCAGATCCGGCCGCCCGCGGGGTCCGCGAGGGCGCGCAGCAGTGCCTCGTACGCGTCGTAGCGTCCGGGAGTCACCTGGCGCAGCATGTGCTCGACCTGCCCGGTCGCCGCGGTGCCTGACGCGCTCACTCTGGTTCCGCCCCTCTTGTGTCCCTCTTCGATCCGGCCATCGGCACTGCTTCACGGCCTCCGGTCAGGCCATGGAACCAGCTTAATCCGCAGTCCTTACACAGACTTGACGACTACCCGTGCCGGCGCTGGTAGAAGGGCCGGACCCGCTCCAGCATCCAGTCGCCGACGGGGTCCTGGGCTATGTCCAGCAGGACGAGGTTGACCGGCCAGCCGAGCTGTACCCGGCTCAGCGCACGGCCGAGCGCGTCCATCGGGGCATTGCGGTCGGAGCCCTCGAAGGAGGAGAGCTGGACGCCGATGAACAGGACCGGCGCATCCCCCTCGACGGAGGCGAGGGCACGGCGGGCGGTCAGGACGATTCCGGTCGCCTCGAACTCTCCGGCGGCGGCCGAGAGGAAGTCGACCGGCTCCTCCTGCCAGTCCGGCTCGAACAGCCGCACCCTCCCTCCGGTGGCAGGCCCCTCGAGCGGGGTACGCCCCACCCGGCACAGCTCGGCGACGGCGGGCGGAGGCAGCGGGACGCCGACGGCGCCGCCGGGGTTCACGGCGATGCCGAGCTGCGGGGGCAGCCCGCGCGCGAATTCCCGGGCGGGCGCGACGGTGAAGGACATATGGCTCCCGACGCAGGCGAAGAACTGCTGCTCGGAGCTGAAGACAGGGACGTAAGGGGCGCCCTCGATCTCCACGGTGGGCAGATCGAGATTCGGGCTGTCGGGGCCGCCACCGCTCGGCAGCGGGACCCAGACGTGGCTGCGGCCGAGCACCTCGACCAGCCGCCCTCCGGCCGCGGGGTTGCCCAGCGCGGCGCCGAGCACCTGTTCCAGCTCATTGCCCGGCCAGCCGCTGTACGGCTGCTGGTGGGTGTGCTCCGAAGTCTCCATGTGCGTGTCCTTCTCCCCCGGTCCTCCCCCGCACGTTCCGGGGTCGCGCCCCCGACGATAACGGGTCCCTCCCGGCCCACGGCGACCCGTCCGGGTGCCGGAAGGCCCCCGGACGGTCGCATCGGCCGAGGAGGCGTCGCGGCGCAGCGCGGCACGCAAGGCCTTTTCTCACGCACCGACCGGGGCCGCGGTGGCCGGCCGAGAGCCCACCCTGCGGGACCCGGGCCCGCGCACATTGCGTGCAGCACGGGGCGCCGCAGGCGGACGCGACGGCGGCCCGTCCGCCCCGACCCGCCCGTCCGCCCGCCCGGCTACTCCTCGGTGAAGCCCAGCCGCGTCAGCCCCGCCGCCGCCGCGCGGTCCAGCAGCACCGCCGAGGCGCAGCCGGCCGGGAGCCGGCCCGATTCCGCGGCCGCGAGCAGGCGGGCGACCGCCCGGCGGTGGCGGGCGAAGGCGTAGCCGGAGACGCCGCGACCACGCTCACGCTGGCCCTCGCGGGCCACCCGCGGGGTGACGTCGAGCAGTACGAGATGCAGCCCGGTCCCGCGTCTGCGCACCTCGCGGGCGATCCAGCGCCGCACCCAGGCCTGGGTGCCGCAGTCGTGGACGACCACGCTGCGACCCGAGCGCAGTGCGCGCCGCAGACCCGCGTAGTGGGCGATACGGACGAACGGCCGGTACACCGTGTACGGCAGCAGGCGGGGCATACGGGCGTCCCACCTGTCCCGGGTGTCCTGGGAGTCGATCCCGAGACCGCGTGCGGCCCGCTCGATCAGCGTGGACTTTCCGCTGCCGGGCAGACCGGAGACGATCACCACGTCACCGGCGGCGAAGACAAGGCTGTGCGGACCGCGCCCCGATCGGTGCCTCAGGTCGCGCAGGACGGATGCACCGGCCTGGCCGCGGCCCCGGACGGGGACCGCCGGCTGAGCGGGTACTCCCGCTGACGTGGCATATGCGCCGGACGGCTGCAAGGTCATCACCCTCCCCCATCTCGGGACACCCATCACCCTTGCCCATAAAGCGTAAAGAAATGGTAATGCCACTCAACCTATTTATGGCGGCGCGACACGGGCGTCCTCACACCCGCTTCCCGGCCACCGCCCACTCTTCCCCGATGCGTGCAATGATGTGCGCGCCAACTGCATACCGGCCGCTTGAATCCGCGCGGGAGAGTCCCGGCCACCTGGTGTGGCGGGCGCCGAAGGAGCAAGATCCTCCCTTGAATCTCTCAGGCCCCGTACCGCGCGCGATGAGGCAGATCTGAAAAGCGAGCCGCTGTCGAGTGGCTCCACCCAAGGTGCAAGTCACGACTACCCGTACGCGGGGTCGGGGCGAACCTCTCAGGTTCCGATGACAGATGGGGAGGATTGTCCTCGCCGCCATGCCCTGGGAGCTTCATCCATGAGCAATGCCCCCCGTCTGACCGCTCTCGACGCCCTGCACCGCTCGCTGGGCGCGACCATGACCGACTTCGCGGGCTGGGACATGCCGCTGCGGTACGGCAGTGAGCGCGACGAGCACAACGCCGTCCGTACCAGGGCCGGTCTCTTCGACCTCTCCCACATGGGCGAGATCACCGTCACCGGCCCGCAGGCCGCCGCCCTCCTCGACTACGCGCTGGTCGGCAACATCGGCTCCGTCGGTATCGGCCGCGCCCGCTACACGATGATCTGCCAGGAGAGCGGCGGGATCGTCGACGACCTGATCGTCTATCGCCTCGGCGACAACGAGTACATGGTCGTCGCCAACGCGGGCAACGCGCAGATCGTCCTGGACGCCCTGACCGAGCGCGCCGGAGGCTTCGACGCCGAGGTGCGCGACGACCGTGACGCGTACGCGCTGATCGCCGTCCAGGGTCCCGAGTCCCCCGGCATCCTGAAGTCGCTGACCGACGCCGACCTGGACGGCCTGAAGTACTACGCGGGCCTGCCCGGCACGGTCGCCGGCGTGCCGGCACTGATCGCCCGTACGGGCTACACGGGCGAGGACGGCTTCGAGCTGTTCGTCGAGCCGCAGCACGCCGAGAAGCTGTGGCAGGCGCTGACCGAGGCGGGCGCCCCGGCCGGTCTGATCCCCTGCGGTCTCTCCTGCCGGGACACGCTGCGCCTGGAGGCGGGCATGCCGCTGTACGGGCATGAGCTGACCACCTCGCTGACCCCCTTCGACGCGGGGCTCGGCCGGGTCGTGAAGTTCGAGAAGAGCGGTGACTTCGTCGGCCGCGAGGCGCTGCAGGCCGCCGCCGAGCGCGCCGAGACCGACCCGCCGCGCAAGCTCGTCGGCCTGATCGCCGAGGGCCGCCGGGTGCCCCGCGCCGGCATGTCCGTGGTGGCCGGCGGAGCGGTGGTCGGCGAGGTCACGTCGGGCGCCCCGAGCCCCACCCTCGGCAAGCCGATCGCCATCGCCTACGTGGACGCGGTCCACGCCGAGCCCGGTACGCCGGGTGTCGGTGTCGACATCCGCGGCACGCACGAGCCGTACGAGGTCGTGGCGCTGCCGTTCTACAAGCGCCAGAAGTGATCGTCCGCACCCTCTCTTCGTTCACCAGCACTCCCCCGCGTACAGGAGAATTCAGGTCATGAGCAACCCCCAGCAGCTGCGCTACAGCAAGGAGCACGAGTGGCTGTCGGCCGCCGAGGACGGCGTGTCGACGGTCGGCATCACGGAGCACGCGGCCAATGCGCTCGGCGACGTGGTGTACGTCCAGCTCCCCGAGGTCGGCGACACCGTCACCGCGGGTGACACCTGCGGAGAGCTGGAGTCCACCAAGTCGGTCAGCGACCTGTACTCGCCCGTCTCCGGTGAGGTCACCGAGACCAACGAGGACGTCGTCAACGACCCGTCGCTGGTGAACTCCGCCCCGTTCGAGGGCGGTTGGCTCTTCAAGGTGCGCGTCAGCGAGGAGCCGAAGGATCTGCTCTCCGCGGACGAGTACACCGACTTCGCCAGCTGACACACGACCCGTAGGGACCGAGAGATGTCGCTTCTGAACACCCCTCTCCATGAGCTGGACCCGGACGTCGCCGCCGCCGTCGACGCCGAGCTCCACCGTCAGCAGTCCACCCTCGAAATGATCGCCTCGGAGAACTTCGCTCCGGTGGCGGTCATGGAGGCCCAGGGCTCCGTCCTCACCAACAAGTACGCCGAGGGCTACCCCGGCCGCCGCTACTACGGCGGCTGTGAGCACGTCGACGTGGTCGAGCAGATCGCGATCGACCGCATCAAGGAGCTCTTCGGCGCCGAGCACGCCAATGTCCAGCCGCACTCGGGCGCCCAGGCGAACGCGGCCGCGATGTTCGCGCTGCTGAAGCCGGGCGACACGATCATGGGCCTGAACCTGGCCCACGGCGGTCACCTGACCCACGGCATGAAGATCAACTTCTCCGGCAAGCTCTACAACGTGGTCGCCTACCACGTGGACGAGCAGACCGGTCAGGTCGACATGGCAGAGGTCGAGAAGCTCGCCAAGGAGTCCAAGCCGAAGCTGATCGTGGCCGGCTGGTCCGCGTATCCGCGTCAGCTGGACTTCGCGGCGTTCCGCCGGATCGCCGACGAGGTCGGTGCCTACCTGATGGTCGACATGGCCCACTTCGCGGGCCTGGTGGCCGCGGGCCTGCACCCCAACCCGGTGCCGCACGCCCATGTGGTCACCACCACCACGCACAAGACCCTCGGCGGTCCGCGCGGCGGTGTGATCCTGTCGACGGCCGAGCTCGCCAAGAAGATCAACTCCGCGGTCTTCCCCGGCCAGCAGGGCGGCCCGCTCGAGCACGTCATCGCGGCGAAGGCGGTCTCCTTCAAGATCGCGGCCTCCGAGGACTTCAAGGAGCGCCAGCAGCGCACGCTGGACGGCGCCCGCATCCTCGCCGAGCGTCTCGTCCGGTCCGACGTGGCCGAGCACGGTGTCTCCGTGCTGTCCGGCGGTACGGACGTGCACCTGGTCCTGGTGGACCTGCGCAACTCCGAGCTGGACGGCCAGCAGGCCGAGGACCGTCTCCACGAGGTCGGCATCACGGTCAACCGCAACGCGATCCCGAACGACCCGCGGCCGCCGATGGTCACCTCGGGTCTGCGGATCGGCACCCCGGCGCTGGCCACCCGCGGCTTCCAGGCCGATGACTTCCGCGAGGTCGCGGACATCATCGCCGAGGCGCTGAAGCCGTCGTACGACGCCGCGGGCCTGCGTGCCCGGGTCACGGCGCTGGCCGACAAGCACCCGCTTTACCCTGGGCTGACGAAGTAGTTCTTTCGGCCCGAAGCAAAACAAAACGGGGCACCGCGCACACTGGACAGTGAGTGCGGTGCCCCGCACCGCACGCTCTGAGTTATCTGCACCACCCCGGCAGACAACGGCGTCTACCAACCTGAGGAGTACCCCGTGGCCATCTCGGTCTTCGACCTGTTCTCGATCGGCATCGGCCCGTCCAGCTCCCACACGGTCGGCCCGATGCGCGCGGCGCGCATGTTCGCCCGCCGCCTCAAGAACGAGGGCCTGCTCGCCGGCACCACCGCGATACGCGCGGAGCTCTACGGCTCCCTGGGCGCGACCGGCCACGGCCACGGCACCCCGAAAGCGGTCCTGCTGGGCCTCGAGGGCAACTCTCCCCGCACCGTCGACGTCGAGACGGCCGACGACCAGGTCGAGCGGATCAAGTCGGCCCGGCGCATCAATCTGCTCGGCATGCACGAGATCGACTTCGACTTCGACGAGCATCTGGTTCTGCACCGCCGCAAGGCCCTGCCGTACCACGCCAACGGCATGACGATCTTCGCGTACGACGCCGAGGGCGCGACCGTCCTGGAGAAGACGTACTACTCGGTGGGCGGCGGCTTCGTCGTGGACGAGGACGCCGTCGGCGAGGACCGGATCAAGCTCGACGACACCGTGCTGAAGTACCCCTTCCGCACCGGCGACGAGCTGCTGCGGCTCACGAAGGAGACCGGCCTGTCGATCTCCGCGCTGATGCTGGAGAACGAGACGGCCTGGCGCTCCGAGGAGGAGATCCGCGAGGGGCTGCTGGAGATCTGGCGTGTGATGCAGGCGTGCGTGGCCCGCGGCATGTCCCGCGAGGGCATCCTGCCGGGCGGCCTCAAGGTCCGCCGCCGAGCCGCCACCACCGCCCGCAAGCTGCGCTCCGAGGGCGACCCGCAGGCGCTGGCGATGGAGTGGATCACTCTGTACGCGATGGCCGTGAACGAGGAGAACGCCGCGGGCGGCCGGGTCGTCACCGCCCCGACCAACGGCGCCGCAGGCATCATCCCCGCGGTCCTGCACTACTACATGAACTTCGTGCCCGGCGCGGACGAGGACGGCGTGGTCCGCTTCCTGCTCGCCGCCGGCGCGATCGGCATGCTCTTCAAGGAGAACGCCTCCATCTCCGGCGCCGAGGTCGGGTGCCAGGGCGAGGTCGGCTCCGCCTGCTCGATGGCGGCAGGCGCGCTGGCCGAGGTGCTCGGCGGCAGCCCCGAGCAGGTCGAGAACGCCGCGGAGATCGGCATGGAGCACAACCTGGGCCTGACCTGCGACCCGGTCGGCGGCCTCGTCCAGATCCCGTGCATCGAGCGCAACGGCATGGCGGCGGTCAAGGCCGTGACCGCGGCCCGGATGGCGATGCGCGGCGACGGCAGCCACAAGGTGTCGCTCGACAAGGTCATCAAGACCATGAAGGAGACCGGGGCGGACATGTCGGTGAAGTACAAGGAGACGGCGCGCGGCGGTCTCGCCGTGAACATCATCGAGTGCTGAGGACATGGGCCCTGACCAGCGCCTTCGTCTCTTTCAGCGCTGTCAGGGCCTTCCCTGCTTGCACAGCGGAAAGTCCCTGGAACCTCCCTGGGACAGACGTGAAAGTCCCTGGGAAGTCCCTGGGAAGTCGCTCGCAGATGGGGCGGTGACCTGGAAGTTTGTGGCAGACGTGTGGCGACAGACGTCCCTCGACGCCATGGTTGCCCAACCGGGTTCCGAAGAAGGCCCCTCATCCAGCGCCAACTTGAGCGGGACCGACTGCGCGAAGTCGTCGAAGAAGCGGCAGCCGAACACGGCCCGGTCGATCAGGCGGCGGCCGACGCCAAGCGAGCGATCCTCCGCGCCAGTGATGCGGCCGGTTCTGCAGCGCCGCGTGAGCGGCACGCCCGTGCGAAGGCCTGTCCAAGCCGGCACGACGCGTGCCCGAGATCACCGTGACGCTTCCCGGCGGCGGTTCCCTGTGTCTTATGACGAGCGTCGTTCAGGGAAGGCGCGGAACGAGCTCCAGCCAGGCACGCGTCTCCTGGAAGGCGAGGTCGTCACCTTCCAGGAGTGCGCGGAGGGGAAGCAGCGGAGTCAGCATGTTCTTGATCCGGCGCAGTTGCAGCATCTGATCCCGCGGTGCTGATTTCCACCCTTCGGCGAGCCGCGCGCCTGCCTCCGGCGACACTCCCACGTTCCGCAGGATCTCTGAGCAGAGAGAGGGAAGGTCCCGAGCCGCATCCGCGTTGCTGACCCCGAATTCCCGGATCATGCAGGCACGCACGTGGACAGACTCGGCCATCGCCTGTTGTGGCGTCTCGCTCCGCTCCTTTCTTGAGATTGCGGAGAGAGCGAGACGACCCCATCGGAGCCTGGTTTCGTACGGGAGACCACGGGACTGCATGCCGCGGACGGCGAAATCACGCAACTGTTCCCAGTGCTCCAGCGAGCAGGCCCCCGCTTCGGGTGTCAGCACGTACCGTTCCAGGTCCTCCAGCGAAGAACCGAGGAACCGGCGCCCGCTCCCGTGGCAGCCGCGCGTTTCAGGGGAACGGTCAGAGGACGGGGATTCCGGCACGTTCAGACGTTCGGCGTCGGCCAGCTCGCCTGCCAGTTCGTCCGGCATCCGATTGTGGAAGAGGCACGGTGAAAGTCCTCTTGGGTCGCTCCACGTGTGCGGATTGTTGACATACGTTGCCGGGTTCGGGGCAGGGACTAGACCCAGGGGTCCTGGGGTGCGGGGGCCGGTCGACTCATGGGACGGGTGGCTGGCCACGAGGCCTCCGTCTGGTTTCCGGCGTCGTCATAGGCGTACTGCTGCTCCGTCCAGCCCCGCGCATGGACGGCCGTGACGCGGCCTGCCGCATCCAGGTCGAAGCGGCGGGCGCCGGAGAGTGCGTCGGTGATGCCGATGAGTCCGCCGTCCGCACGGTAGGTGTACGCGCGGTGCTGCAGGCGGCGACCCGAGTTGGCGGTGACCTCCTGATCGGTGAGGCGGCCCATCGCATCAAATGCATGCTTGATCACGACTGTCGTGCCGATACGTCGTGTCAGTTCCTGTCCTGAGGCGTCGCGCTCAAAGGTCAGGGCCAGCCGGATGTGGCGAGCTCGTTGCAACGGCCGACCCGGTCGTACGCCCATGGCTACGCGTCATCTGCGGAGGCATTCCGGACGAAGCGAATCGGCAAGGTTCCCATGTCGAACCGTCGCTTCCAGATAGAGCGACACCCGTGCAGCTTCGGTTCCCCACCTTGGCACGTCAGAGCCCGTACTCGCTCTACAGTTGGCCTTCACCACGGGATGGATAGGCGGCTTGCGTGGTCACTCTCCTGGACGCCGCGGCGACGAAGAAACAGGGCATGTCCACCCGCCCGATCGGAAAAGCGGTACGGGTGGACCTGTCCTTGGTCAACGATGCCCGGCAGCGAACCGAGCAGTCTCAATGGGGTCCGGATCGTAACGCAGCAGGCTGGGATCAACTGTGTACGGAGCATCCCACCAGGCAGGTACGTACCCATCTGGGTAGTACTCGAAGGTGCGGCAACTGCTGCACCACTCCCAAAGTCGCCCGTGACCCACGAACGACTCCCCTCGCAAAGTCACTACACGACTACTTTCCACCACGTAGTAGCGGTGCAGTGTGGACTTCGAGCACACCGGGCACGCTGCTTCCGGCGCGTCATTGTGCCAATCATCGTTGAAAATGCGACGCCAGGCGGTGCGTCTTTCGAGATCGACCTCATGCCACGTGGGTTCTTCGCTCATCGATTTCCGTTGATCCAATCTTCCAGTGCGTTACCGGAGCCGTATGGAGTTCCGTCGCCCAACGAATCGGCGTGGCCATGCTCTTCCCCCTTAAAGGTTCCGTGCTTGAGGAAGTATCTCGCATGACTCAGTTCGTGGGCTATCGTGTTGGCAGCTGTCGCATCGTCATAAATTCCGTCAGGTCCAACCCGAATTATTCGACCTCCGTCCAGTTCTCGTGTGACGCCTTGAACTCCTCTTCCGAGGTCAGGGTCGAACACTACCGAGATGTCCTGTCCTGACCCTCTGAGATTAATGCCGTATTTCTTGGCCACATCCTGCAGGTAGGTGGTCTTGTCGAGCGAATTGTCCAGCGTGCGCTCCACACCCTCCTGTACCTTGCCCAGTCTCGTCCGCTCCTGCGGCGCGTCCGCCGGGCAAGGCGAAAGGCCGAGTGGATCTGCCCAGGTGTGGGGGTTTTGGACGTAGGTGGTGGGGTTGGGAGCAGGCGTCAAGCCCAAGGGGTCGGAGGTCAGATACCGAGCTGTTTCAGGGTCGTAGTGACGATTGACGTTGTAGTGGAGGCCAGTTTCAGGGTCGAAGTATTGGCCCGGGAAGCGGAGAGGTGTGTAGGTCGTGCTCGTGGCAGCCCACGTCGTAGTACCCCACAGCGCCCTGCGGCACTGCCAGGCGACGGCTCCCCCCTCGTCCAGGAGCTCGGCGGGCGCCCCAATGAGGTCGGTGACGATGGCGAAGAAGCGTTCGTCGATTGCTTCTTGTGGAGCATTCGTTGCGAGTATGCGTTCCGTCTGAGCGAGCGGACGCAGGCCGTGGTGATCCCACGTGAGGGTGACCCGGTTGGGCAGTCGTTGGGCGTCAGTCGTCTGTTCGCAGAGAGTGGTGCCATCCCAGGTGAAGTCGACTTGCTCGAGGATGCTTTCGCCGTCGTGGGCCAGTCGTTGTTTGGCGACACGGCGGCCGAAGGGGTCGTACCGGTAGAACCAGCGCGTGCCGTCGGGGGTAGTGACAGCCATGAGGCGGTCTTCAGCGTCCCATTCGTAGTGCCAGGTGTCAGGCTTGCGCGAAAGACGGGGCTTTTGACGCAGGGTGATGCGGCCAAGTGCGTCGTGTTCGTAGCGGACGCCTCCGGCACGGGTGATCACGGTGCCGGAGTAGGCGCGGAAGCCTGTAGCCTCCTGCCCTGGATGAGATGTGGGCCAGGATGCCTCGGTCTGATTGCCCGCCGCGTCGTAGGCATAGCGCTCGGTCCAGCCTGCCGCTTGGACGGCGGTGACCCGGCCGAGTGGGTCGAGGTCGAAGGCTCGGGTGCCGGTCAGCTGGTCTCTGAGGGAGACGAGATTGCCGTCACGCCGGTAGGTGTAGTCGCGGCGCTGAATGCTACGGCCCGCGCCCGTCACCTGTTGGCTGGTGAGACGGCCCAACGTGTCAAACTGGGACGCCAGAGTTATGGTCTCGCCGATGTGGCGAGTGATCTCCTGGCCCGCTGCGTCATGTTCGAAGGTGAGCGTGCGGCCCGAGGTGATGAGCGAGACAGGTCTGCCCGTAGCGTCGTATGTCCAGGTGCTGATCGCTCCGCTAGGGGTCTCCCGGCCGATTCGCCGACCGAGGCGGTCGTACTCGTACGCGATGGTTTGGCCGTTGACTGTCTCCGACGTGAGGCGGCCGTAACGATCGCGAAGGCGTGTGATGGTCGCCTCCGGGCCAACCGCCTCTCCAAGTTGGTCGAAGATGTCGTACGCGAAGGTGGTGACCTTCCCAGCCGCATCCTTGCGGACGATGCGGTCGAGTGCGTCGCGTTCGTAGCGGATGGTCTGGCCGAGTGCGTCGGTGCGTGAGGTGAGGCGGCCCGCTGCGTCGCGGGTGTAGGTGAGGGTGCGGTTGTCGAAGTCGGTCTCGGATATGAGGTGGCCGGCTGGGTCGTATTCGTAGTTCCAGGTCAGGCCCTGGGGGTTGAGTACCTGGGTGAGGCGGAGTTCGTGGTCGTGGGTGAATTCGTAGCGGACGCCGTCGGGGCCGGTGCGGGCGGTCATGAGGTCGAAGTGGGTGTAGTCGAAGCGGGAGACCTGGCCCATGGCGTCGGTGTGGGTGAGGCAGTTGCCTTCTCCGTCGTACGTCCATGACTGCTCGGTGCGGTCTGCCTCGGTACGGCGGGCCAGCTTGCCTTCCGGAGTCCATGCGAGACGGGTGGCGTTACCGAGCGGTTCGGTGAGGGTGACCGGGCGGCCGAAGGCGTCCCGTTCGATGCGGGTGACCGCGCCGAGCGGGTCGGTGATCTCGACGGGCAGACCGGCTGCGTTGCTGCGGATACTGCTGGTGTTGCCGAGTGCGTCCGTGATTTGTGTCGCGTGGCCGGCCTGGTTGAACGTGTAGCGCGTGACGGCGCCGGTCGGGTCGGCGACGGCGATGCGGTTGCCGCGTGCGTCGTATTCCTGGCGGATGGATGTCCGGTCCGGGTTGGTGATGCGTACAGGGAGACCGAGAGCGTTGTACTCCGCTGACAGCTCTCGCCCGTCCGGGCGCAGGATCGTCGTGAGCCGACCGGCATCGTCGTAGGCGAAGCGCGTGGTGCGGCCGAGTGGGTCGGTGCGGGACAGAAGGCGGTTGTAGCGGTCGCGTTCGTAGCGGGTGACTGCGCCGAGGGGGTCGATCTCTGTGACGAGCTGGTGGGCGTCGTTGATGACGAATCGGCTGACCGCTCCCGATGATGTAGTGGTCGTGGTGACGCGGAGGCCGGTCTCGGGGTCGGTGCCGCCGTAGTCGAGCCGCAGCGCTACGTGGCCGTCGACGCCGCCTTCGGCGATGCACCGGTCACGGTCGTCGTAGAGGTAGTCGTAGGAGCTGCCGTTGGTGTCGGTCCAGGAGGTGACCCGGGCGCGTTCGTCATATGTGAACTGCAGGGGCAGGCCGGAGGAGTTGGTGACGGCGGTGAGGTTGCCGTCGGTGTAGCCGTAGCGCAAGATCTCCTGATCTCCGCCGTCCCGGGCCCCGCCCGCCAGGTGCAAGGCGGTGATCCGGCCCTCGCTGGTGGTGAGTTTGAGGTGGTAGCCGCCGCTGTGCACGATCGAGGTGGGGGCGTCGGCCTGGTCGTACTCGAAGGTGATCCAGTTGCCGTTGCGGTCATCGATCTGGGCGACCAGCGCCAGGTCGTCGTGGCGCGTCGTGAAGTGCCAGACGCGGCCGGTCTCCGGGTTGCTGACGGTGTAGTCGCCGTGGGTGTCGCGATCGAGCGGCCAGCGCGGGCCGTGGCTGGGCATGACCGGAACGCCCGAAGCGGGATGCGGGTAGGACAGGAGCAGGCCGTCCTCGCACACGAAGACGACACCCTCGGAGTCGATCTCCAGACGCTGGTCTGCGGTGGAGGACCAGGACGGGCCGAACCAGCGGCCCGCGCGGTAGTCGGAGGCAACGCGGCGGCGGAAGATCAGGGGAAGGGCGCCGGGCAGGGCGATGTCCGTCTGCGGCAAGTACATCACGCCGGTCGCCAGGTCGACCGGGTCCGTGCCTTTGTGCTCGACCGCATCCGCGGTCCGGGACGGCTTGGCAGGATCGCCGACGCCACTACGTGCCGCTGTCTCCACGCCTTCCTTGATGCCGTTGCGCATGCCGGCGCGGGCGAGGGTCCTGAGGCCGCCCGCGCCTTTGGTGCCGATGAGTTCGGGGATGAGGCGTCCGATGAATTCGGCGGGGTCGCCCTTTGCTGCTTCCCAGGCGTTCTTCAGGGCGCGGTCGGGGTTGGCGGCCGTGGAGACGAGGCCGGCGAGCGTCATGTTGACGCCCTTGTAGTACTCGGCCGGGTGGGTCAGGTTGTAGCCGTCGATCGGGTTGATCGAGCGGACGAAGTTGAC
>NZ_JBEXSW010000065.1:0-41300 GCF_040613775.1 Streptomyces sp. NPDC006208
GGGGGGGGGGCGGGCGCGGGCGGGGGCGGGGCGGGCGCCGCGGGCGGCGGCGGGGGGGGGGCCCCCCGCCCGCAACACTCCCCCCCGCGCCCCGGCGGCGGGGCCCCCCCTTCTCTTTTCCCGCGTTTTTCGCAAAGGACGACCGGGGCCGCCACCCCCCACAGGAGAGGCCCCGGTCGTCGTTCTTGGGAGGCGCCGTAGCGCCCCGTACTAGTCTCTGCGCCGAGCGTGCTGTTTCTGTCACACCGCGCGCTTGGTCGCAAACTTGTTGCAAGTTGTACAAGGCATGGACGTGGAGCCGTACGAGGACGTAGCGTGCTGATTCGCGCAGGGTGGCGCGGCAGTGGTGACCAGCTGCACGTTCGGAAACAGGTAGAGGTAGTGCTGGGGGACGACGCGGAGCTGACCGCCGCTGTACTCGCCGCGCAGGACGGGGACGAGCATTCCTTCCGTGCTGTGTACCGCGCGGTGCATCCGCGGCTGATCGGCTATGTGCGCACTCTCGTCGGCGAGGCCGACGCGGAGGATGTTGCTTCCGAGGCCTGGCTGCAGATAGCCCGCGACCTCGACCGGTTCAGCGGTGACGCCGACCGGTTCCGGGGCTGGGCCGCCCGGATCGCCCGCAACCGTGCGCTGGATCACATACGGATGCGGGGGCGCCGGCCCGCCATCGGCGGGGACGAGACCGAGCTGACGGGCAAGCCCGCCGATTGCGACACCGCCGTCGAGGCCATGGAGTCGATATCCACGGGAAGCACCATGGCGCTCATCGCGCAGCTGCCGCAGGACCAGGCCGAAGCGGTCGTCCTGCGGGTCGTGGTCGGCCTCGACGCGAAGAGCGCCGCCAAGACACTGGGCAAGCGTCCCGGCGCCGTACGCACCGCGGCCCACCGTGGACTGAAGCGGCTGGCCGAACTGCTCGGCGCGGACGGTGCGGTGGACGCGGCCGGAGCTGACGACCCCGGCCACATACCCGGGAACGCAGCCGCGGAATCCCCGCCCGACCTCAATGGACTGCCTCTGCAGCGCCGCCATCGGCCCGCCGCCTCGGCGCCCGCCGGTGTGACGCAATCACGCCTGCGGACGCAGAAGGACATGTGATGGCCGACGAGCGGTACGAGTGGCTTGACAGGGACGCGGCGGAACGATTGTTGCGCGGTGAACCGGTCGTGGCCACAGACGAACGTGCCCGCGTTCAGGCCGCACGTCTTTCCGAGACCCTGAACAGCGCCCGGAGCGGCGCGTACCGGCACGAGGACGGAGAACTGCCCGGCGAGGCGGCGGCGATGGCCGCGTACCGCAAGGTCCGGGCCGAAGCGGCCGACGCCGCGGGCCCCGTCGGCGACAGCCTCGGCGCGGTACGCGTCGTCCGTCGTGGCAGCCCGTCCAAGGCCGCGCGCACCGTCCGCCCCGTACGGTTCGGCATCGCCGCGGCGGTGGCCGGGTGCGCTCTCGGAGGCGTGGCGGTCGCCGCGGGCGCCGGCGTGCTGCCCGCGCCCTTCGGCGGCCACGACAATCCGCTGCCCGCGTCGTCGGTCTCCGCGGCCGCGACGCCCAGACCGCTCGTCACGGAACCACCCACAGGCCCAGGGCCCTCCACCCCTGCGCAACCACCGGGCGGCCTCACCACGTCGCCGGCGCCGACCCCGGCCGACGGGGGGAGCCCGACGCCGGGCCAGGAGACCACGCGCACCCCGGACGGACAGCCGTCCGACGGTGCGGGGCAGAAGCGGCCCGGCAAGGACTACGACGGCAAGGGCGGCGAGCTGTACCGCAGGTCCGTCAAGGCCTGCGAGGACTACCGCAGCGGCCGAATCGACTGGGAGCGCAAGCGTCGTCTGGAAGACGCGGCCAAGGGTGCCGAGCGCGTGGAGCGTTTCTGCGACAGGCTGCTCGCCGGCGACAGCGCCGGCACCGACTCAGGCAACGTCACGGGCGGCGACGACTGGGACTCCGGCAGCGGCGATTCGAACGGATCGGACTCCGACGACAGGGACTCCGACCAGGCGTTTGTCGGTGGCTCTGCCGCCGACCCGCTCGTAGCGGCCGTCTCCCGTTCGTCCCGCGAGAACGCCTCCGTGGCTGTGCCGAGCCTGCCGACGGCCCCGCTCGCCCCTCTGTGGCGCCTGGTCTGACCTGCGATTTTCTTCGCTGCGCCGTCAGGTGTGACGTTTTTCGAGGCTACGGCGCAGTAGAGAGTGAGCCGACTGGTCATCGGCGGCGCCTGAGCCGGGGTTCCCCCCGTACCTACGGCTCGGTGCAAATGGCGCGGGCGGGACACGTTCCCCCGGTCCCGCCCGCGCCCCTGATCCTGGACCGCATCCCCGGTCCGTCACCAGTGGGTCCTTCCCCAGCAGATGCGTCACCAGTAGATGACGACCCTGTCGCCCGTCCGCACCTGGTCGAAGAGCGCGGCGACCTTCCCCTTGTCCCGGACATTGACGCAGCCGTGCGAAGCGCCGTTGTAGCCGCGTGCCGCGAAGTCGGACGAGTAGTGCACCGCCTGGCCACCGCTGAAGAACATCGCGTACGGCATGGGGGTGTGGTACAGCGTCGAGACATGGTCCCGGGACTTCCAGCCCACGTTGAACTGCCCCTCGCGGGTCGGCGTGTACTGCGAGCCGAAGCGCACGTCCATCGTCGAGAGCACCTTGCCGTCGACCATCCAGGACAGGGTGCGGGTGGTCTTGCTGATGCACAGCACCCGGCCGGTCATACAGCGCGGGTCCGGCTTCGCCTTCGGCTTCTCGACCGTCGTGCCGTCGAGCTCGGCACGCGTCGGCTTCGTGGTCATGCCGAGAAGCTTCTGCCAGGTCACGGTGTCCGTGGTGCCGGTGGTGGGCAGACCGCGCTTGCCCTGGAAGCCCTTGACGGCGCTGGTGGTGACCGGCCCGTAGGAACCGGTCGGCTTGTCGTCGAACCAGCCGATCTGCGCCAGCCGTGCCTGGAGCTCCTTCACCTGGTCGCCCTTCGCGCCCGGTGCCATCACGGTCTCGGGCGCGGGCGTCGATGCGGACGCGCTCGGCGACGGCGACTGCGTGGTCTCGTCCGGCTCGGATGCCGACGGCGTCGGCTTCTTCGACACGGGCGCTGTGCTCGGTTTGTCGTCGCCGCCCGCCGGGCCGGTCGCGGCCTGCGCGGAGCAGCCGGCCACCGTGGCCGTCACGGCCAGTGCGGCCGCCGCGGCGAGTGTTCTGAGCGCAACGTTCTTCCTGAGCATGGTCGTCCCCCTGAAAGGCATGTGTGCCTGATGAGACAGGTTCCTTGCGGGCCCGGTTGCGTAATCGCGCGCATCATGGGGGTAACAGTTGGGAGACGGCGCCGACACGGACCGGGCGGCAGCAGGGGCACGGCTGTGAGCAAGCTCCCGGCAAGGGGCTCTTCACTCGCCACATGCCCGTCGCTGGAGTCCGTCGCCACGTTCGTCACCGGCAAGTAGCTCCAGCGGGAGGCACAGTCACATGACGCGCGAGTCCGAATCGGGACTGCCGATCGAGCCGGTCTACGGGCCCGAGACCCTGGAGGACTGGGATCCGGCCCAGAAGCTGGGCGAGCCCGGTGCGTACCCCTTCACGCGTGGTGTCTACCCGTCGATGTACACCGGCCGCCCCTGGACCATGCGGCAGTACGCGGGCTTCGGCACCGCCGTCGAGTCCAACGCCCGCTACAAGCAGCTGATCGCCAACGGCACCATGGGCCTGTCCGTCGCCTTCGACCTGCCCACCCAGATGGGACACGACTCCGACGCACCGATCGCGCACGGCGAGGTCGGCAAGGTGGGCGTGGCGATCGACTCGATCGACGACATGCGGGTGCTGTTCGGCGGAATCCCACTGGACAAGGTGTCCACGTCGATGACGATCAACGCCCCGGCAGCCCTGCTCCTGCTGCTCTACCAGTTGGTCGGGGAGGAGCAGGGCGTCCCGGCGGACCGGCTGACCGGCACGATCCAGAACGATGTCCTCAAGGAGTACATCGCCCGCGGCACGTACATCTTTCCGCCCAAGCCCTCGCTGCGGCTGATCGCCGACATCTTCAAGTACTGCAAGGCCGAGATCCCGAAGTGGAACACCATCTCGATCTCCGGCTACCACATGGCCGAAGCGGGCGCCTCGCCCGCGCAGGAGATCGCCTTCACCCTCGCCGACGGTATCGAGTACGTCCGCACGGCCGTGGCGGCCGGTATGGACGTCGACGACTTCGCACCGCGTCTGTCCTTCTTCTTCGTCTCCCGCACCACGATCCTCGAGGAGGTCGCCAAGTTCCGGGCCGCCCGCCGGATCTGGGCCAGGGTGATGAAGGAGGAGTTCGGCGCCAGGGACCCCAAGTCGCTGATGCTGCGCTTCCACACCCAGACGGCCGGGGTGCAGCTGACCGCACAGCAGCCCGAGGTGAACCTCGTCCGCGTCGCCGTCCAGGGCCTCGCGGCCGTCCTCGGCGGCACCCAGTCCCTGCACACCAACTCCTTCGACGAGGCGATCGCGCTGCCGACCGACAAGTCGGCCCGCCTCGCGCTGCGTACCCAGCAGGTCCTGGCGTACGAGACCGATGTGACGGCCACCGTCGACCCGTTCGCCGGCTCGTACGTCGTCGAGAAGATGACCGACGACGTCGAAGCGGCGGCGCTCGCGCTGATGGAGCGGGTCGAGGACATCGGCGGCGCGGTCGACGCCATCGAGCGCGGCTTCCAGAAGTACGAGATCGAGCGCAGCGCGTACCGCATCGCCCAGGAGACCGACAGCGGCGAGCGGGTCGTCGTCGGCGTCAACCGTTTCACCCTGGACGCCGAGGAGCCGTACGAGCCGCTGCGGGTCGACCCCGCGATCGAGGCGCAGCAGGCAGAGCGCCTCGCCAAGCTGCGTGCGGAGCGCGACCAGGCCGCCGTCGACGCGGCGCTCGCGGCGCTGAGGAAGGCGGCCAAGGGGACGGACAACGTCCTCTTTCCCATGAAGGACGCCCTCAAGGCCCGTGCCACCGTCGGCGAGGTGTGCAACGCGCTGCGCGAGGTATGGGGGACGTACGTCCCGAGTGACGTGTTCTGATCGGGTTTCCGCCATCCGGAACGCAGGGGCGGAGTGTCGTACCCGTGTGCGACACTCCGCCTCATGCTGGGTGTCACCGATCTGCCGACCTATCTCGCAGGGCTCGTCCTGATCATTCTCCTTCCGGGGCCGAACTCGCTGTACGTGCTCTCGGTCGCCGCGCGACGCGGCGTGCGCACGGGGTACCGGGCGGCCGCGGGTGTGTGGTGCGGTGACACCGTTCTGATGGTGCTGTCCGCGGCGGGCGTCGCCTCGCTGCTGCAGGCCAATGACCTGCTCTTCGGGATCGTGAAGTTCGCCGGCGCCGGCTATCTGACCTGGCTGGCGGTCGGGATGCTGCGGGCTGCCTGGTCGATGTGGCGGACCCGGCACGAGCGGATCTCCGCGGACGTGTCGGCGGCGGAGGAGAGCCCGGCCGCCGAGCGGCCGTTCCGGCGTGCCTTTGTGGTCAGCCTCTTCAACCCCAAGGCGATCCTCTTCTTCGTCGCCTTCTTCGTGCAGTTCGTGGATCCGGGTTATGCCTACCCGGCACTTTCCTTCCTGGTCCTCGGCTCCCTCGCCCAGCTGGCGAGTTTCCTCTACCTCACCCTCCTGATCTTCACGGGTACGCATCTGGCGTCCGCGTTCCGTCGCCGCAAGCGGCTGTCGGCCGGGGCCACGTCCGCCGCGGGCGCGCTGTTCCTCGGCTTTGCGGTGAAGCTGTCGCTCACCAGCGCGTGACGTTCGCGAGGTAGTCGCCGAGCCCTGCCGCGTCCTCGCCCGCCCAGCCGACATAGCCGTCGGGGCGGACGAGGAAAAGGCCTTTGCCGTACACCTCGTACGGCTCGGTCCGGTGGATGTGCACCGGACCGGGCAGCGGCGGCAGCTCCGCGTCCGTACCCACCGCGAGCAGCGTGAAGTGCGGCCCGCGGAAGACGTCGAAGAGCCGGGAGCCGTCCGCGAGGAGGCCGTCCGGGGCGCGGTCGCCCGCCGTGAGAGCGCCCGCGGAGCCGGTGGCGAGCGGGCCGCCGCGGTAGCCGAGCCCGAGCTGACGGGTTGTGCTGCCGCGCTTCGCCTCGCCCCGGTGGATGCGCGAGGACAGGCCGAGCATGTCCGCCGCGATGGGCCTGCGTTCCTCCTCGTAGGTGTCGAGCAGTGCGGGCGGTGCGCCCTCGCGCAGCACCTGGCCGAGCTTCCAGCCCAGGTTGTAGGCGTCCTGGACGCTGGTGTTGAGGCCCTGGCCGCCGGCGGGGGAGTGGATGTGGGCGGCGTCTCCGGCCAGGAAGATCCGGCCGTCGCGGAAACGCTCGGCGAGGGCCACCCGCGGACGGAAGTCCGATGCCCAGCGCACTTCGGTGACCTGGTCCGCCGTCAGATGGGTGCGCTCGGCGACCAGGGCGCGTACCGACTCCGCAGAGATGTCCGGGGTGCCCGTGACGAACTGCGCGACGAGCTGGAAGTCCTCGGTGCCGGGCAGCGGGCAGATCGCCGTATAGCCGCCGTCCCCGCCGAACATGTGCCAGTTGTCCCGGTCGAGATCCGGTATGCGGACGTCCGCGACCAGTATCGGCGAGGGGTCGATGCTCTCGCCGTCCATGTCGATGCCGAGGGCCGTGCGTACCGTGCTGCGACCTCCGTCCGCGGCGACGGCGTACCGCGCGCGGACGGCCGTGCCGGACCGCTGCCACGCCGTGACTCCGTCGACGTCCTGAGCGATCGCGGTGACCTCCTGGCCGAAGGCCACATCGCCGCCGAGCTGGCGAAGCCGGGCGAGCAGGATCTCCTGGGTGCGCCACTGCGGCAGCAGCCAGGGTTCGCCGTACGGCTCGGCGTCCGTCGGCTCGGCCCGGTCGAACATGTCGTGCTCGTCGAGCCGCTCGCCGTCCTTCCAGATCAGGCCCAGCGGCGCGCGTCCGCCCGCCGCGAGGACCGGGCCGACCACCCCGAGGTCGTCGAAGACCTCCATCGTGCGGGGCTGGAGCCCCTTGCCCCGTGAGCCGGGGAACAGGCCGTCCGCCTTCTCGACGACGAGCGCGCCGACGCCGCGGCGGGCGAGGTCGACGGCGAGGGCGAGGCCGGTGGGGCCGGCGCCGACGATGAGGACGTCCGTTTCCTTAACGCTGTTAAGTTCCATGTCGGCAGTGTGTCCTTAACGGCGTTAAACTGTCAACGTGGGAGCCACCAAGATCGACCGTGCCCGCGTCGCCGACGCCGCGCTGCGCCTGCTGAACGAAGTGGGCCTGGAGGGGCTGACGCTGCGCGCCATCGCCAAGGAGTTGGACGTCAAGGCGCCCGCCCTGTACTGGCACTTCAAGGACAAGCAGGCGCTGCTCGACGAGATGGCGACGGAGATGCTCCGGCGGATGTCCGCCGAGATGACCGAGTCGCTGTCGGAGGACTGGCGTGAGAGCCTCACCTCGGCGATGCGCGGACTGCGCTCGCATCTGCTGCGCTACCGCGACGGAGCGAAGGTTTACAGCGGTACCCATTTCACCGACGTGAGTTACGCGGCGCCCCTGGAGGCGCATCTCCGGGCCCTGACCGAGGCGGGCTTCACACCGGCAGCCGCCGCGCGGGCGTGGTTCACCGCGTACAGCTACACGATCGGCTATGTGATCGAGGAACAGGCGATGGGCGCGGGCCCGGTCAATGGGCCCGAAGGCTATGACCTGGAAGCCCGCGCCGAACGTCTCGCCGGCCATCCGCTCGCCGTGGACGCCGGTCTCGAGATCTTCGCCCACCACGACGAGGGCTTCGAGGCGGGGCTGGCAGCGGTGGTGGCGGGGGTGGGGGCGGTGTTGGGGCCGCAGGCGTGAAGGTTCTCCGGCTGTGATGTCCGGACCGGTGTCCTTCCCGACGGGTGTGTGCGGCACCGGCGGAGCGCGGGGTGCAGACGGAGCCCGGATACGGAAAGGGGCGGGGTCGGGGAACAACCCCGACCCCGCCCCGTGCCAGAAGCCGAAGCCCGGAAGCGGCCCGGCCCTCAGCCCAGCGCCGCCCGCTTCAGGCGGCGTGCCCTGCGCACCACGCGGCGGACCGCCGCATTGCGCGGGACGGGGAGGCCGCCCGGCAGGCCCAGCACCGTCAGCCGGCGGCGCTTGAAGTAGCGCCACACACCCGCGTCCCCGCCTCTGCTGAGGAAACGCTCCGCCGCGGGCCGCAGATCCGGCCGCAGCTGCGGCTGCATCGCGAAGCCCACCGCGCTGAGCAGCCCCGTGAGCCGCTCGCCCGCCTCCGCCGGTGCACCCGCGTCGCCCGCCGCCAGGTCCGGCACCAGCGCGTCGACGATCGTCAGCGGCACCCGGTTGCTGTTCTGGTACGGCGTGAGCCGGTCCAGCAGCGGCTCCGTGCCGATCCGGGCGACCGGAATGCCGTAGAACGTGCTCGCCGTGAACAGCGCGGTCGAGAAGCAGCCTGCCACCAGGGCCGGACGCAGCTGCCGGTAGAGCACCTCGGCCAGCAACGGCCGTTCCAGGACGGTCAGTTCGATGTCCAGTGCAGCCGCCTCGCGCTCCAGCGTGCGCGTCCAGGAGGCCGGAGCGGTCGGGTGCGGCTTGAAGACGATCCGACGGTGGCCGAGGGCGGCCGCGCCCTTGACCATACGGACGTGGAGCGCCTCTTCCTCCTCGGGCGTGATGATGCCGAGGGCCGCGAGGTACTGGCCGAGCAGCAGCGCCGGCCCTTCGCCGGCACCTGTGGCACCCGCGACGGACCCGTCCGCCGCGTCCTGCACGGCGTCGGAGAGCTCGTCGATGATCTTGACGAAGGCCTCGGCAGGGATGATCTGCGGCTGTGCCCCGAACTCCGCGAGCAGCAGCGGCTGCAGACCCGGCACCAGATCGAGATGGAACAGCCGGCGCACCCGCTCACCGACCAGCGGGTCGATCTTGCTGCGGGTGGGGCCGTAGCTCATCAACCCGTCCGCATACACGTCGAGCGCCGCCTCGGGGAAGAGCTGGGCGATCGCCAGGGCGGGGTTGACCTGGATGGACTCGACCGCAAGCTCGATCCGGTCGTCGCCGAGGTCCCACAGCTGCCGCAGATACCGCTCCCACAGCGGGATGTCGTCACCGCGCGGCGCCCAACCGCCGGGGTGGAAGGGCGCGATGGTCTCGTTCCAGGAGAGCACACCGTCGAAGCGGTCGCGCAGCGCCCGGAAGCCGGGCATCTTGTCGAGGGAGAGCGTGGTCTCGGGCGTCGTCGCGTTGTTGGCGACCAGCAGCAGCCGCCGGTCCGCGGGTCCGAAGCAGCCGCTGTCGATCGCGGCGGCCAGCGTGGCCGCCCCGTAGAGCGAAGAGGCGTAGAAGATCTGGGTGGTACGCATCAGGCCGCGGCCTCCACGGAGACGGGGCGGCGGCGCACCCGGCGCAGCCTGGACGCCCGCTCGATGTCCATCGAGTCGAGTGCGTCCTTGAGGATGTCCTGCGGCATACGCTTCAGAGCGGCCGCGCTCATTGAACGCAGTTTCCTTGCCACAGCAGGCTCGAACCTCTCGATCGATCCCAGGTGGTGGGAGATGACGGCACAGTATGTACGTACGGCTTTTGGAAGCAGCCGGTCGGCATCCGCGTCTTTCGCCGTTTCTTCGAGCACCTGGTCGAATGCCTTGATGAAATCGAGCTGCCGGATGTCGCCGATCTGCGTCAGCGACGAGGCGACCCCGCGCCGGTAGAAGATGCTCAACTGGCTGATCGCGGCGAATGATTCCGCCTCGCGGTGCAGCCGCCAGATCCAGGGCCGGTCCTCGGCGGTGCGCAGCCCGTGGGTGAAGTGCAGCAGACCCCGGTCGAGCAGCCGGCGGTGGTACATCCCGGCCCAGGCGAAGGGGTAGTCGACGCCCGTGGAACGGTCGGCGGGCAGGATCGCGTCGCGGGGCCGCAGCACCTCACCGCGCCGGCCGACCGGTACCCGGTGCACCTTGCGCTCGCGGGCCGTGCACTGCACATGGTCCGTGCGCACGAAGTCGACGCCGAGATCCTCCATGGCGCCGAGCAGCTGCGCGAAGTGCCCGGGTGCGAGCCAGTCGTCGCCGTCGAGGAACGTCAGGTATTCACCGCGGGCGGCGTCCAGGCCGGTGTTGCGCGCGGTGGCCAGCCCGCCGTTCTGTTCATGTCTGATCAGGACGGCACCCGGTACCTCGCGTTCCGCGCGCTCGAGGATCTCCGGTGTGCCGTCCGTCGAGCAGTCGTCGACAAGAAGGAACTCGAAGTCCTCGCGGGCGTTCGCCTGCAGGCTCTTGAGGGTGTCCGGGGCGTATGTCTGCACGTTGAAGAACGGCACGATGACGGAGAGCTTGACCACCCGCGTGAGGCTAGGTTGCCCACCCGGCATTCGCATTGACTGCTGGAAGGATGACAGGTGAACGCAGGGCGTCGACTTTGTTAACCCGCCCGTTTCCCGGCCCATTACCCCGTCCGTAGACGTTCTGTTAACCCGCTGTTGCAGTTGAGTTGGGCCGTGAAACGAAATGCCTTCCTAACGTCCTCGACGTGCCAACAAGTACCAGCGAGGCCGTACGGGTTGCCGTACTCGCCGACTCCGACACCCGGTGGAAATGGGGTGCGCTCACCGCGCGCCGTATCGCACCGAGCACCTCCATAGAGCTGAGCGGCTTTCTGCTGCGCGGCCGGGCCACTCCCACGGCCCGCCAGCTCGCGGAGGTGGGGGTACGCGCCGACGAACTGCGCGAGGTGACGGGGAACGAGTTCCTGCGCACGATGAAGGACGAGCCGTACGACGTGGTCGTGCTCGCCCTCGTCGGCGGCGGCGTACAGGCCATGCTGCACGGACTGGCCGCCCTCGCCCTGTCCCGCCGGCCCGTGATCGTCACCGGCTATGTCGGCGTCGTGTACGAGAAGCTCGCCGACGGCCTGCTGCTGCGCCACGGCGCGGATGTCGTCCTCGCCAACTCCCGGCACGACGCGGACCGCTTCCGCGCCGTGTACGAAGGGGTCGGCGCCGACGCATCGGCGGTCACCGAGGCCGCGCTGCCGTTCCTGGGCGGAGCGCCGTACGAGCCGAAGGACGACCGCGACACCGTCGTGTTCGCCGCTCAGCCGTCCGTGCCCGCCTCCCGGGCCGACCGCGCCTATCTGCTGCGCCGGCTCGTCGAGCACGCCAGGCTCCACCCGAAGCGCGAGGTGCTGCTCAAGCTCCGCTCCAAGCCGGGCGAGCACACCACCCACATCGAGGAGCTCCCCTACCAGAAGCTCGCCGAGAAGCTGCCCGGCGGACTGCCGCCGAACTTCTCCCTGGTCTACGGGCACATGAGCGACGTCCTCGACCGCACCGACCTGCTGGTGACCATCTCCTCGACCGCCGCCCTCGAGTCCCTGCACCGGCGCATACCGACCGCGATCCTCACCGATCTCGGCGTGCGTGAGGCGCTCGGCAACCACCACTTCCTCGGCTCGGGCCTGATGGCCTCCTGGGACCAGCTCGACGGCGGGCACCGGCCCGCGCCGGACGCCGAGTGGCTGTCCCGGCAGGGCGTCGCCGCCGACGGCTCGTACGACGGCGCGTTCGACGAGGCCCGCAAGCGGGTCGCACGACTGCTGCTCGCGCCCGGCCTGCCGCCGCTCGCCCCGTACTACACCCCCGCCACCGCCCCCGGATATCTGCCGGGCATCCTCGCCCGCCACCACCTCGCCCCCGACGGCACACCGCTGCCGGGTACCGCGAAGTCCGAGGTCAGCGGCGTACGGCGGGTGATGCGCGACGCGGTCAGGGAGGCGGCGCGCGGCGCGTACCGCCACGGCGTGCAGCGCGTCGCACCCGTCATCCGCCGGATGGGCCAGCTGTGATCCCCGCCCCCAAGAACCCCGGCCCGGCGGCCGCCCGCACGGACGGCGCCCGAGCCCCGCACGCCCCGTACTCAGGAGCACCGATGACCGTACTCGCCGTGATCCCCGCCCGTGGCGGGTCCAAGGGCGTCCCGGCCAAGAACCTCGCCCCCGTGGGCGGTGTGCCGCTCGTGGCGCGAGCCGTCCACGCCTGCCTCGACGCGCCGCTGGTCACGCATGTCGTGGTCTCCACCGACGACGAGGACATCGCGGCCGCCGCGCGCAGCGCCGGCGCCGAAGTGGTGCTGCGCCCGGCCGCCATCGCCGGGGACACCGCCACCAGCGAGTCCGCCGTGCTGCACGCCATGGACGCCCACGAGGCGATGCACGGCGCACCCGTCGACGTGGTGCTGCTCGTGCAGTGCACCAGCCCCTTCGTGTCCCGCGAGGACGTCGACGGCGTCGCCCGCGCGGTCGTCGAGGACGGCGCGGACAGCGCGGTCACCGTCGCGCCCTTCCACGGCTTCGTCTGGCGTGAGAGCGACACCAGCGCCGCCGCGGCCGGTGAGAGCGCGCAGCGCGCGGCAGGTTCCACCGCCGTGCTCGTCGACACCGCCACCACGGCCGGCTCCGGATACGGCGTCAACCACGACTCGTCCTTCCGGCCGCGCCGCCAGGACCGCCCGCAGGACTTCCTCGAGACCGGCGCCGCCTACGCCATGGCCGCGGCCGGGTTCCGCGAGGCGGGCCACCGCTTCTTCGGCCGCACCGCGCTGGTACGGACCGACCCCGCACGTGTCCTGGAGGTCGACGACCCGCACGACCTGGCCCGCGCCCGGGCGCTCGCACCGCTGCTCGACGAGCGCGCGCTGCCCGCCCGCGAGGACATCGACGCCGTCGTGCTCGACTTCGACGGCACCCAGACCGACGACCGGGTGCTCATCGACGCCGACGGCCGCGAGATCGTCTCCGTCCACCGCGGTGACGGCCTCGGCGTGGCCCATCTGCGCAAGGCCGGACTGGAACTGCTGATCCTGTCCACCGAGCAGAACCCGGTCGTCGCCGCCCGGGCGCGCAAGCTCAAGGTCCCCGTCCTGCACGGCATCGACCGCAAGGACCTCGCCCTCGCGCAGTGGTGCGAGGAGCACGGGATCGCCCCCGGGCGCGTGCTCTACGTCGGCAACGACGTCAACGACCTGCCGTGCTTCCACCTCGTCGGATGGCCCGTGGCCGTGGCGAGTGCGCACGACTCCGTACGGGCCGCCGCGCGTGCAGTCACTGCCACGCCCGGTGGAGAGGGGGCGATCCGCGAGATCGCCGCCTGGCTCCTCGGCCCGACGCTCAACCACACCCCTGAAACCACCCCCCTGTCCCCCGAGAAGTAAGGAACCACCCCCCATGAGCAACTCCCGTCTGCGCGCCCTCGGCACCAAGACCGCCGGCCCCGGCCACCCCGTCTACGTCGTCGGCGAGATCGGCATCAACCACAACGGCGAACTGGAGAACGCGTTCAAGCTGATCGACGCCGCCGCCGAGGCCGGCTGCGACGCCGTCAAGTTCCAGAAGCGCACCCCCGAGATCTGCACCCCGCGTGACCAGTGGGACATCGAGCGCGACACCCCCTGGGGCCGGATGACGTACATCGACTACCGTCACCGCGTCGAGTTCGGTGAGGACGAGTACCGCGCCATCGACGAGCACTGCAAGGAGCGCGGCATCGACTGGTTCGCCTCCCCGTGGGACACCGAGGCCGTCGCCTTCCTGGAGAAGTTCGACGTCCCCGCCCACAAGGTGGCCTCCGCCTCCCTCACCGACGACGAGCTGCTGCGCGCCCTGCGCGCCACCGGCAAGACGGTGATCCTCTCCACCGGCATGTCGACCCCGAAGCAGATCCGCCACGCCGTCGAGGTCCTGGGCAGCGACAACATCCTGCTCTGCCACGCCACCTCCACCTACCCGGCGAAGGCCGAGGAGCTCAACCTTCGCGTGATCAACACGCTGCAGGGCGAGTACCCGAACGTCCCGATCGGCTACTCCGGCCACGAGACGGGTCTGCAGACCACGCTGGCCGCGGTCGCGCTGGGCGCCACCTTCGTGGAGCGCCACATCACCCTCGACCGCGCGATGTGGGGCTCCGACCAGGCCGCCTCCGTCGAGCCGGGCGGCCTCACGCGCCTGGTCCGCGACATCCGCACCATCGAGACCGCGCTCGGTGACGGCGTCAAGAAGGTCTACGACTCCGAGCTCGCCCCGATGAAGAAGCTGCGCCGCGTCGCAGGCGTGGTCGCCGAGGCGGGCGACCGTGAGCCGGCCGCGGTCTGACAACCCTTCCACCGTGCTGCACGCGACCTGCGTCACGAGGTGAGCCCCCAGTGAACCTGGCCTTTGTCGAAAGTCCGGTCCAGCTCCTGAACGTCCTGGAGTGGGCCCACACGCAGGCAGGTACGTCACAGCCCGGTGATCACACCGGTCATGGCCGGACGACCGATCTCACGATCGTCGTCCTGTCACCCACCGACCCCATGTCGCGGGGTCAGCTGCGCCGAATGGCGGAGCTGGCCCGCGACGAGGGGTACACGGTCCGCTGGCAGGAGGCGCGCGGCGGGGCGGGTGCGCCGCTGCGGACGGTGCACGAGCTGGGGCCGGTACTCCGCCGCGCCCGGCGCATCGTCATCGGGGACCCGTTCTCCCGGTACGTACAGCTGCTGCTGACCCTGGTCGGCAGCAAGGACCTGACCGTCGTCGACGACGGCACGGCGACCATGGAGTTCGTCGCCCAGGTCGCCCGCGGCGAGCGGCTGGTGCGCTGGCACCGGCGCGGCGGCCGCCGGGGGCCGCGCGAGATGGTGCTGGCGCCGGTCACCTTCCTGGCGCGGCGCAAGCTCAGCCCGACGCGGACCCGGACGGTCGAGGTGTTCACCTCGATGCCGCTCGACCCGCCGCCGGGCATACGTGTCACGGTGAACGACTTCGCCTGGACCCGGGCACGCTTCGGCCCGCCGACGGTCACCCGGGGCGCCGACCTGGTCGGTACGTCCCTGGTGGAGACGGGCGTGGTCGATCTGGAGCAGTACCTGGACGCCGTGGCCACGCTGGCGCGCACGCACGGCGCGACGCGCTACTTCGCGCACCGCAGGGAGAGCTCGGACAAACTGCACCGGCTCGCCGTGCAGACGGGTCTGGAGGTCGTACGCCCGGACCTGCCGCTGGAGCTGATCGCCCGGCGTGGCCCGATAGGCCGAAAGGTGCTCAGTTTCCCCTCGACCGTCGTTCACACGCTGCCCCTGGCACTGGCCGGCACCGGCATCAAGGTGGCGGTGTGCGACATCGCGCCCGAGTGGCTGAGGGACAACGCGTCGCCCCGTGCCCAGGGCTTCCTGGCCGGCGTCACGGGCACGGCCCGTGACGTGCAGCGGCTGCCGTCTCCGGCTTGAAGTTGCCGGGCACGGGCGGAAGCGGAAAGATCGACTCAAGGGGAAGTTGAGTGAGTTTACCCACTTCGGCTGTCGGCCAATCGCCGCGTAGCCAGATTTCTGTCCCCTATGAGGCTGATGTTTTGTTGATCGCACGGTAGTTGGCCCGTCAGGGGGCATACCCTTCACTGGGTGAACCAGTTGATGTCCCGCGAGTCCGAAGAAGCTGAACAGCCCGGCGCAGGCGCACTGCCCGGCACGCTGTCCGAGTCGCTGCGTGCCGAACTGATCGCGTTCCGCCGGGACTTGCACATGCACCCGGAGCTGGGGAACCAGGAGTTCCGTACCACCGCGGCGATCAAGGACCGTCTGGAGAAGGCGGGCCTTAAGCCCCGCGTACTTTCCATCGGCACCGGGCTGATCTGCGACATCGGAACCGGCGGTGAGGACGGCGAGAGCGCCCTGCGCCCGCTGTTCGCGATCCGCGCCGACATCGACGCACTGCCCATCCCCGACACGAAGACCGGGGTTCCCTATCGCTCCACGGTCTCCGACCGGGCGCACGCCTGCGGCCACGACGTCCACACCACGACGGTCCTCGGCGCCGGCCTGGTCCTCGCCGAGCTCGACCGGCAGGGCCTGCTCCCGCAGCCGGTCCGGCTGATCTTCCAGCCGGCCGAGGAAGTGCTGCCGGGCGGCGCGGCCGATGTCATCGGGGACGGTGTGCTCGACGGCGTCAGCAAGATCATCGCGGTGCACTGCGACCCCCGGGTGGACGCGGGATCCGTCGGACTGCGCGTGGGGCCCATCACCTCGGCCTGCGACCGGCTCGAAATCACCCTCGACGGACCCGGCGGCCACACCGCCCGCCCGCATCTGACCACCGACCTGGTGACCGCGGCGGCGAAGATCGTCACCGAGGTCCCCGCGCTGCTGTCCCGTCGCGTCGACGCACGCTCCGGGCTCGCCGTCACCTGGGGCCGTATCGAGGCAGGCCACGCCTGCAACGTCATTCCGCAGCACGCGGAACTCTCCGGCACCGTGCGCTGCCTGGACCTGCCCGGCTGGCGGGCCGCCCCCGACATGGTGCACGCGGCCATCGACGAGATCGCCACCCTGCACCGGGCCAAGTCCCAGATCAACTACATCCGCGGCGTCCCACCGGTGGTCAACGACCCGGTCGTCACCGAACTGCTGCGTGACGCGCAGATCGCACGCCGCGGAGTGTTCGCGATCGAGGACACCGAGCAGAGCCTGGGCGGTGAGGACTTCTCCTGGTACCTGGAGCATGTTCCGGGCGCGATGGCCCGCCTCGGTGTCCACCCGCCCGGTGACAGCGTCCGGCGTGATCTGCACCGCGGCGACTTCGACGTCGACGAGGAGGCGATCACGGTCGGCGTGGAGCTGTTCACCGCCGCGGCACTGCTCGACGCCGGGCGCACGCTCTGAGCAGGCGCTCCCGGGCGGACTGCGCCTGCGGACCCGTAGGGCTCGCGGGTGCAGGCGTCACCGCTCTCGCGAACAGATGGCACAAGGGGCGGCCCACCGTCCGGTGGACCGCCCCTTGCATCAGCTCATCGTCACTGAGGGCTCTGCGCAGGCGCAGGCACTCATCGAACGATCTTGACCGTCGGGCTCACCGCGAAGCCGCTGGAACCGCAGCTGAGGATGGAAGCCTTCTCGGTCGCACCCTTGCGGTAACCGATGTCTCCCCCGTGCGGACCCGTCACCCCGCGGGTGCCCGCACACTTCGCGACCACCTGCCAGTTGCCGGTTCCGCTGCTGCACCAGCCGATGGCCCTGCCGTCGTTCTCGACGTAGGCGCTGCAGCCCGTCGGGTCGCCGATCGCGGCGGACGCCGGCGCGGCGCCTGCCAGCGCCCCGCCGATGGCCAGTCCGAGAGTGGCAACGAGAGCAGCGGTCTTGGTCGTGAGACGCACTTTTCCCCCTGTGTAATTGTTGGTCGGTCAGTCCGTCCGACATCGTTGCCTGGATTTGATCTTGAGGCAATGTGAGGTGGCTCACGGCCGGCGAGGTCGGATCGTGTGCCCCGTGGATTCCGCTCAGTGGCGCAACGGTTGCAGTCAGGTGAGCGAACGCCTCGATCCGATAACGACTGATGAACCTGTCTTTAACTGACATCTACGCGCGTTACGATCGGCCCGAAATCAGCGCCGGAAGTGGCGCTTTCGGCCAGTCCTGAAGGGACCTTCCTCGTGCGCCGGGTATCCAAGATCACCGCCGCGTGTGCTGTCACCGCGGCCCTTGCTCTCACCGCGACCGCCTGCGGCGAGTCCTCCACCGAGTCGACCGGCTCGAGCGAGGGCAAGCTGAAGATCGGCATGGCCTTCGACGTCGGCGGCCGTGGCGACAACTCCTTCAACGACTCTGCGGCCCGCGGGCTGGACAAGGCCAAGGCCGAGTTCGACGCTGAGACCAAGGAGCTCACCGCCAAGAACGGCGAGACCCCCGCCGACCGCGAGCAGCGTCTCGCCTCGCTCGCCGAGGGCGGCTACAACCCCGTCATCGGTGTCGGCTTCGCCTACAAGGACGCGATCGACTCTGTCGCGGCCAAGTACCCGAAGACCACGTTCGGCCTGGTCGACTCCGTCTCGGAGCAGAAGAACGTCGACTCGATCGTCTTCACCGAGGAGCAGGGTTCCTACCTCGCCGGTGTCGCCGCCGCCCTCAAGTCCAAGGACGGCAAGATCGGCTTCATCGGTGGTGTCGACCTTCCGCTGATCAAGAAGTTCGCCGCGGGCTTCGAGCAGGGCGTCAAGGAGACCGACCCGAAGGCCTCCGTGCAGATCCAGTACCTCACCACCGGTACGGACCTCTCCGGCTTCGGCGCACCCGACAAGGGCAAGGCTGCCGCGAAGGGCATGCTCGACAAGGGCATCGACGTGATCTACGCCGCCGCGGGCGGTTCCGGTGCCGGCTCCATCGAGGCCGTCGCCGCCAAGCCGGGCGCCTGGTCGATCGGCGTGGACTCGGACCAGGCCAAGGACCCGGCCCTGTCGAAGTACGCCTCGACGATCATGACCTCCGTCGTCAAGAACGTCGACACCGGTGTCTACGACCTGGCCAAGTCCGTCAAGGACGGCAAGCCGCTGACCGGCACGCACGCCTACTCGCTCGCTGAGGACGGCGTCAGCCTCACCACCACCGGTGGCCACATCGAGGACATCCAGGCCAAGATCGACGAGGCCAAGAAGAAGATCGTGGACGGCACCATCAAGGTGAAGACCACCACCTGATCCCTCGTGTGATCGGGGCCCGGCGAGAGGCTTCGGCTGACTCTCCGGGCCCCGACGCACGCGGCCCCGTCTTCCGGCCCTGGCCGGTATTCGGGGCCGGCCCCGATTACTTCTCGACGCTACGCGCGTAGCGTCCCTGTTCACGCGGTATTTTTCGCGCCATCCACCGCCTTCGCTCCCCCGCTCCTGCCAAGGAGAGTGCGCCATCAAAGCGTCCAGCAGTCCCCATGCCGTAGAGCTCCGCGGCATCACCAAGCGATTCCCGGGAGTCGTGGCCAACCACGACATCGACATCACCGTGCGCCGCGGCACCGTCCACGCCCTCGTGGGCGAGAACGGCGCCGGCAAGTCCACTCTGATGAAGATCCTTTACGGCATGCAGAAGCCGGACGAGGGCACGATCGCGGTGGACGGCGAGCAGGTCTCGTTCCACGACCCCGGCGACGCCATCGCCCGCGGCATCGGCATGGTGCACCAGCACTTCATGCTCGCGGACTACCTCACCGTCCTCGAGAACGTCGTCCTCGGCTCCGAGAAGCTGTACGGCATCGGCGACAAGGCCCGCGCCAAGATCAAGGAGATCTCGGACGCGTACGGCCTCGGTGTCCGCCCCGACGCCTTCGTCGAGGACCTCGGTGTCGCGGACCGTCAGCGCGTCGAGATCCTCAAGGTCCTCTACCGCGGCGCCCGTACCCTCATTCTCGACGAGCCGACCGCCGTGCTCGTCCCGCAGGAGGTCGACGCACTCTTCGACAACCTGCGCGAGCTCAAGGCCGAGGGCCTGACCGTCATCTTCATCTCCCACAAGCTGGGCGAGGTACTGACGGTCGCCGACGAGATCACCGTCATCCGGCGCGGTACGACGGTCGGCAGCGCCGACCCGAAGACCGTCACCACCAAGCAGCTCGCCGAGCTGATGGTCGGCGCCGAGCTGCCCTCGCCGGAGACCCGCGAGTCGACCGTCACCGATGTGCCCATGCTCCAGGTCGAGGACCTGCGGCTGACCGCAACCGACCCCGACGGTGTCGTCCGCGCGGTGCTCGACGGCATCACCTTCACCATCCACAAGGGTGAGGTGCTGGGTATCGCGGGTGTCGAGGGCAACGGCCAGTCCGAGCTGGTCGAGGCGATCATGGGCATGCGCCACCTGGACACAGGCATGGTGAAGCTGGACACCACCGACATCTCGCAGTCGCCGACCCGCAAGCGGCGCGAGGACGGCATGGCCGTCATTCCCGAGGACCGCCACCGGCACGGACTGCTGCTGGAAGCCCCGCTGTGGGAGAACCGCATCCTCGGTCACGTCACCGAGAAGCCCAACAGCAAGGGCGCGTTCCTCGACATCAAGGCGGCCCGCGCCGACACCGAACGGATCGTGCGCGAGTACGACGTCCGCACTCCCGGTATCGAGGTCACCGCGGCCTCCCTCTCCGGCGGCAACCAGCAGAAGCTGATCGTCGGCCGCGAGATGAGCCACAACCCCAAGCTGCTGATCGCCGCGCACCCCACCCGGGGCGTGGACGTCGGCGCGCAGGCGCAGATCTGGGACCAGATCCGCGAGGCGCGTCGCGAGGGCCTTGCGGTTCTGCTCATCTCCGCCGACCTGGACGAGCTCATCGGGCTCTCCGACACCCTGCGGGTGATGTACCGCGGCCGGCTGGTCGCGGACGCCGACCCTGCGGCGATCACCCCCGAGGAGCTGGGCTCGGCCATGACCGGCGCGGCGACCGGCCACCTCGAGCACCCTGATGACAGCGCCCCGGAGGACGAGGCCCGATGAAGAAGTTCGACAAGGAGCGAGTGCTCCTCGGGCTGGCGGCTCCGCTGCTCGCGATCGCGGCCGCGTTCCTGGTCTCGGCGCTGGTGCTGGCGGCCACCGGCAAGGAGCCGTTCAGCGCCTTCGGCATCATGTTCGACTACGGCGTGAAGTCGGACAGCCAGGTCTACATCCTCAACAAGGCGACGACGTACTACCTGGCGGGTCTCGCGGTGGCCATCGGCTTCCGGATGAACCTGTTCAACATCGGCGTCGACGGCCAGTACCGGCTCGCTGCCTTCTTCGCCGCCGCCGTCGGTGGCGCGCTGGCCCTGCCCGGTGTCCTGCAGATCCCGCTGATCATCATCACCGCGATGATCGTCGGCGCCATGTGGGCAGGCATCGCCGGTGTCCTCAAGGTCACCCGGGGTGTCAGTGAGGTCGTCTCGACGATCATGCTCAACATGATCGCGACCGCCATCATCGGTTACCTGCTTCAGCCCGGCCGCCTCGGCCACCTGGACGAGGCCGGTACGAAGGTCTCGACGACGCCGATTCCCGAGTCCTCCCACTTCTTCGACTTCCCGACGACCCCGGAGCCGATCTGGGGCTTCGTCGTCGTCGCGATCGTGGCGGGCGTGGGGTACTGGTTCACACTCTCCCGCACCCGTTTCGGCTTCGACCTGCGCACCGTCGGCCAGTCCGGCTCCGCCGCCGAGGCGAGCGGTGTGAACGTCAAGAAGATGGTCGTCACGTCCATGCTGATCTCCGGCGCCATGGCCGGCCTGATCGGTATGCCGACGCTGCTGAACGAGTCGTACGAGTACAGCGGCGACTTCCCGATCGGTATCGGCTTCACCGGTATCGCCATCGCCCTGCTCGGCCGCAACCACCCGATCGGCATCGCCCTCGGCGCGATCCTCTGGGGCTTCCTGGAGCGCGGCTCCCAGAAGCTCGAGTTCGAGGGATACGACAAGGAGATCGTCGGCGTCATGCAGGGCGTCATCGTGCTCTGCGTCGTCATCGCATACGAAGTGGTGCGCCGCTACGGCCTCAAGCGCCAGCAGCGGCAGGTCGGCGAGAAGCTCGCCGCCCAGGCCCGTAACTCCGACAACCAGGAGGTGTCGGCGTGACCGCCACGGCGACTTCCACCCCGCCGCCCGCGGCCCCCAAGGTCTCCGGCGGCAAGGGCGGCCGCACCCGTCTCTCCTTCCCGGTGATCCTGCTGATCATCGCGGGCGCGCTCGTCGCGCTGTCCGCCGTGCGCGCCATCACCGGCGCGGAGGACCTCACCTCGGCGGGCCAGATCAACGCGGCGCTCTCGATGGCCGTGCCGATCGGTCTGGCCGGTCTCGGCGGTCTGTGGGCCGAGCGGGCCGGTGTGGTCAACATCGGTCTCGAAGGAATGATGATCCTCGGCACCTTCTTCGGTGCCTGGGCCGGGTGGCAGACCAGCCCCTGGCTCGGTGTGCTCGCCGGTGTGCTCGGTGGCATGGCCGGTGGTCTGCTGCACGCGGTGGCCACCGTCACCTTCGGTGTCGACCACATCATCTCCGGTATCGCGATCAACATCCTGGCCGTCGGATTCACGACGTACTTCGCCAAGCTGTGGTTCAACTCCGGTGAGGCGGCGGCCAAGGGCGGCAGCCCCAAGCAGTCCCCGCCGGCCGAGGAGATCACCTCGGTGACCGTTCCGGGACTCTCGGACTGGCTCGTCTCGATCGAGAAGCACCACTGGTTCTTCGTTTCTGACCTCGCGGGCATCCTCGGCGGCCTGGTCACCAACCTGTCGCTGCTCACGATCGTGGCCGTCGGGCTGTTCTTCGGCACCTTCCTGGTGCTGTGGAAGACCTCGTTCGGTCTGCGGCTGCGCTCCTGCGGCGAGAACCCGATCGCGTCGGAGTCGCTGGGCGTCAACGTCTACAAGTACAAGTACATCGCGGTGATCGTCTCCGGCGGCATGGCCGGGCTCGGTGGCGCCTTCCTGTCCCTGGTCACCTCGCACATCTACAACGAGGGCCAGACCGGAGGGCGCGGCTACATCGGCCTGGCCGCGATGATCTTCGGTAACTGGCGGCCCGGTGGACTCGCGATGGGCGCAGGCCTGTTCGGCTTCTCCGATGCCCTGCAGCTGCGTGCGGGCGGCCAGTCCGTCCACGCGCTCCTGTTGCTGCTGGCCGTGGTGCTGGTCGCGCTCGGCGTGTGGAAGGTGTACCGCAAGCGGTATCCGACGGCCGCGATCAGCCTGGTCGTCGCCGCCGGCGTGTTCGTCTGGTACAGCCTTACGGACACGGTGCCCACCGAGTTCGTGAGCGCCACGCCGTACGTCGTCACCCTGCTGGTCCTCTCGCTCAGCGCGCAGCGGCTGCGGATGCCCAAGGCCGACGGCATGCGGTACCGCAAGGGCCAGGGCAAGTGACGACCGCACCGGAGGTCGACTGGGAGGCCCTGCGCGAGGCGGCTCGGGATGCGATGTCCCGTGCGTACGCCCCGTACTCGGGCTTCCCGGTCGGTGTCGCCGCGCTGGTGGACGACGGCCGCACCGTCGTCGGCTGCAATGTGGAGAACGCGAGTTACGGCCTCGGTCTGTGTGCCGAGTGCGGGCTCGTCTCCCACCTCCACGCCACCGGTGGCGGCCGGCTGACCCACTTCGTCTGCGTGGACGGCGAGGGCAAGGCCCTGGTCCCGTGCGGCCGCTGCCGCCAGCTGCTGTACGAGTTCGGCGGGCCGGAACTGCTGCTGGAGACGCCGGAGGGCATCGTGCCGCTCTCGGCGATGCTCCCGCAGGCCTTCGGGCCCGGCCACCTCAGGTAGTGCACGGACGGCCCTTCCGCGGTGCGGAAGGGCCGTCGCCCTTCATCCTCTCTATGCGCGTAGAGTCGCGCACCAGTACGACGTACGTACCGCCGGAAGGAAGTCACCATGGACGTCATCTCCGTCATCCGCACCAAGCGCGACCGCGGCGAGCTGAGCCCCGAGCAGATCGACTGGGTCATCGACGCGTACACCCGCGGCGAGGTGGCCGACGAGCAGATGTCAGCCCTGGCCATGGCCATCCTGCTGAACGGCATGAACCGTACGGAGATCGCCCGCTGGACGGCGGCCATGATCGCCAGCGGTGAGCGCATGGACTTCTCGTCCCTGTCCCGCCCGACCGCCGACAAGCACTCCACCGGTGGCGTCGGCGACAAGATCACGCTGCCGCTCGCGCCCCTGGTCGCCGCCTGCGGTGCGGCCGTCCCGCAGCTGTCCGGCCGCGGCCTCGGCCACACCGGCGGCACGCTCGACAAGCTCGAGTCCATCCCCGGCTGGCGGGCCCTGCTCTCCAACGAGGAGATGCTGCACGTCCTCGACACCACCGGCGCGGTCATCTGTGCGGCGGGCGACGGCCTGGCCCCCGCCGACAAGAAGCTCTACGCCCTGCGCGACGTCACCGGCACGGTCGAGGCCATCCCGCTGATCGCCTCCTCGATCATGTCCAAGAAGATCGCCGAGGGCACCGGGTCGCTGGTCCTGGACGTCAAGGTCGGCACTGGCGCGTTCATGAAGAACATCGAGGACGCCCGTGAGCTGGCCTCCACCATGGTCGGTCTGGGGACCGACAGCGGCGTGAAGACCGTCGCGCTGCTCACCGACATGTCCACCCCGCTCGGACTGACCGCCGGCAATGCCCTGGAAGTCCGGGAATCCGTCGAGGTCCTGGCCGGCGGCGGCCCCCAGGACGTCATCGACCTCACCGTGGCCCTCGCCCAGGAAATGCTCGTCGCGGCCGGAATCAAGGACGCCGACCCGGCGAAGGCGCTCGCCAACGGCTCCGCCATGGACGTCTGGCGCCGCATGATCGCCGCGCAGGGCGGTGACCCGGACGCCGAGCTCCCCGTCGCCCGCGAGCAGCACGTGATCACCGCCCCGTCCTCGGGCGTGCTCACCCGCCTCGACGCGTACGACGTCGGCATCGCCGCCTGGCGCCTCGGCGCGGGCCGCGCCCGCAAGGAGGACCCGGTCCAGGCGGGCGCGGGCATCGAGATCCACGCCAAGCCCGGCGAGCCGGTGACCGCGGGCCAGCGCCTGCTGACCCTGCACACGGACACCCCGGAGAAGTTCGAGTACGCCCTCCAGTCCCTGGGCTCGGCGTACGACATCGCCCCGACGGGCGCGGAGTTCACCCCGAACCCGATCGTGCTGGACCGTATTGCCTGACGTGCAGCTGCCTGCGCGTGAACGGGACCGGTGGACCGCCACCGGTCCCGTCAGGCACACGTCACCCCCGCTCCGGCCGGGCCCCGGCGGAGTGGAGCGGTCAGAGCGCGGGAGGAGCCCAGCCGGGGTTACGGCCGAGGTGGCGCAGCAGCTGATCGGCCTCGGTTCCCGGGTCACCGTCCGGGGCCGCCACCACCGGGGCGAAGGCGAACGCGCGCAGCTGCTCCGTCCACGGTTCGCCCGCCACCGCGAGCAGGGGCTGCGCCAGCGACGGCGGCAGTGGCAGATCCTGGCCTGTGGCCACGGCTATGTCCCAGGCGTGCACGGCCGCGTCGAGGGCGCACGCCCCCGCGCCGACCCACAGCGGCAGCGGTCCTACGGGCAGGGGTGTGGTGACGGTCTCGGCATCCGCGGGCACCGTCTGCCAGGCGGCGGAGACCCGGTCCAGGATCTCGTCCAGCTCCTTCACCGGATCGGCCTCGAAGGCGTCGGCCGGCTGGAAGGGATCTGACTCTGGAAGTCCTTCGCCCGTGATGAACGCGCCGTACGCCTGCTGGTCCAGCCGTGCGTGATTGAGCACCTGGCGCACGGTCCACTCGGTGCAGGGTGTCGGGCTTCCCCAGGCGTCGTCAGGCACCCCCCGCACCGCCGCGCGCAGATAGGCGTGTGCCTGCTGGACCAGCTGCAGACCGTCGATCTCGGACATCTGATCTCCCCGTGTCGTCGTCCTTGTCGTGCTCGTGGTCGTGCTTGTGGTCGTGCTCATGCCCATGGCAATCCTATGGGCATGGCGTGACGGTTGATCGGGTTCATTGCGTCGATGATCTGTCTCCGGCCCGTCGTACGCGTCGCACGCGATGAGTTGCGTCCGCCGCAGCCGTCTCCCTGATGTGGATGCCATGGAGCCTGTGGTCGTGCGTATGGCCGGGAGGATCACCCCGGCCGATGGACCCCGCCTGTGTGAGGAGCTGGCAGCGAAGCTGGGCCGCGCCGGCACCAGGGAAGCGGCCGACGGGGACGTGATCTGCGACGTCGGAGGCCTCACCCAGGTGAATCTCGCCGTCGTCGACGTCCTTGCCCGGCTCCAGCTCACCGCCCGCCGGCTCGGCGGCCGCCTCCGACTGCACGGAGCCCCGCCCGAGTTGCTCGCGCTGCTGGTGCTGGTGGGCCTGGACGAGGTGGCGTAGTGCGCTGTGCCACGGCCGGGGGAGCCTCACGACCGTTGCCCGCGCGCCACCTCGAAAGCGGTCAGCCGCGCCACACCCGGGCCGAGAAAGTCCCACGAGCCCTGCCACTCCAGTACGGCGATCGCGCAGGTCGGGAACTTCTCCCTGGCGCGGGCCAGAGCATCGTCCGCGGATGTGCGGGCCAGTGTCAGCACCAGCTCCTGGACGGCCGGGTTGTGGCCGACCAGCAGCACGGTCTCCGTCCCGGGTGCCGTACGGCGAAGGACGTCCAGGAGCTCACGGGCGCCGGCGTGATACAGGTTCATGTCATGGACCACGGGCGGCGGCGCGTCCAGCGCCGCCGCCGCCAGCTCCCATGTCCGCCGGGCCCTGACGGCGGTGGAGCAGAGTACGAGATCCGGCACATGTCCGCAGCCGCGCAGCCACTGGCCGGCGGCCGGGGCGTCGCGGCGCCCGCGCTTCGCCAGCGGGCGGTCGTGGTCGTCCACCCCCGCCGGCCATGCGGACTTGGCATGCCGTACCACGATCAGTCGGCGCACCACCGTCACCCGACCCACCTCCCTCTCATGCCCCTGGACCTGATCGTACG
Source organism: Streptomyces sp. NPDC006208 (assembly GCF_040613775.1). Taxonomy (NCBI): domain Bacteria; kingdom Bacillati; phylum Actinomycetota; class Actinomycetes; order Kitasatosporales; family Streptomycetaceae; genus Streptomyces; species Streptomyces sp. NPDC006208. The sequence goes on from NZ_JBEXSW010000065.1 coordinate 26,206, forward strand.
GTCGGCCGAGCGGCGGGATGCGGCTCGTCGACGCTACGGCCTCCACCACGGTGCGGACGCATCACGCAGCGTGTTCGTGCCGCAGTGCACCTCGCCCGCACCGAGGTGGTAGGTGTACCAGTCGTCGAGGTACGAAACCTTCATGCCCGCTCCGGAGTATGCGGCGTTCACAGCAGAGGTGAAGATGTCCTTGCCGCCGATGACCGGGCCCCATTGGCGCGGGGCCAGATAGCGGTTGTCACCGAGCACGATGCCGTTGACCGCCCCCGGGACGTACGCGCTGGTCATGACGGTTTCCCGGGCCGCGGCACCGTCGGCGTGCCGCGCGAGCTCCTTCTGCTGTCCGTACTCGCGGACCGCGTCCGGTGCCTTGCCCGCGCCCATCCGCGTCAGCCGCGGCATACGGTTGCCCTGCTCCTCGTCCCCCGTACCCCGCGTGTACAGGGCAGGCACGTGCACGACCTCGGCGTCCGTCACGCCCGTCTCGCGTTTGAGGATCTCGAGGTTCGCCTCGATCCGCTGGGCGGCCATGGTGTTGTCCTTCACCAGCCACTTCGATGCCAGCGCCTGGTCGATGGTCTCCTTGGGGGCGGGCAGGCCACGGGCTCCCGGCACCGAGAACATGCGCGTCCTGCCGTGACCGGCCGCCTTCGCCTCGCGCAGCAGCCGCAGCCCTGCCTCGGGGTCGGCGATCCCGATCTTCCAGCCGCGCGGCGTGTCGGCGGGCAGGAACTGGACGAACTCGTCCACATGCCCCACGTGCAGCCACGAGGTGTCAAGAAGCAGCGGGTCCTGGAAACCCTGGGACTTCAGCAGGGTCCGCATCGCCCGTGCGGGCTTGGAGCCGTTGTCCTTGCGCTCGCCCATGATGATGCGTCCGGCCGGGAAGGACCGGCCGCCGTACGAGTACGGAGGGACGGTCTCCAGGTTCCCCATCGAGTTGAGGGTCCACTCCTCCGAGTCACGGACCCCGGACACCTGGACGACTCCCACGCCGTTGCCGCGCAGCTTCTCGAACAGCTCCCGCCCGGCCTCGCGGTCCGCCTGCGCCGACCGCAGCATCACGCGTATCGCCTGCCGTCGCCCGTCCGGGCCGGTCATGCTGACATAGCCGGGCTCGACGAAGTCCTGCGCCCAGATGTCCCCGTACTTGTCGAAGGTCAGCAGCGGCTTTCCGATCCCGGCCGATGCGACCTCCGCCGCAAGGCCCTTGACGAACGCCTGCTGCTGACGCGCGAATTGGTCCCTGCCTTTCACCTTGGTGACCAGCAACTGCTGTGCCTTCTGCAGATGGTGGTGGGTGAGCAGGGGTGCGACCCGCAGGGTGACGTCGTCCGAGGTGCTGCGCCCGCCGGAGGCCACGGTCAGGCGGATCACGGCGCGGCCGTCCCAGACCGCGCTGTCGCGGATCACGTCCCTGCCTTCGACGCCGAGTTCCACACCGGAGCGGAGCTCTGCGGCGGTCAGGCGGGTGGTGGCAGTGACCTGGGTCCAGCCGGTGGAGCGTTTGACGAAGACCCGCGTCTTGCTGCCGCCCTTCACTACCTTCAGGGTGCCCGACGCCGTGGCGGGCAGGTTCGCCATCGGCACGGAACGCACCCGAGCAAGGTCCGCCGCGTCGGCGGAGCCGTTCACCTTGGAGTCGGCCGCGTCGTTGCAGGCGGCCAGCTTGGCATCCGACAAGGGCCGACCGTTTGCGCCCTTGACCGGACACCGCTTGGTGTCGTCGTCGATGTTGGGGAGGAGGACCGCTCCCCTCCCGGCCGACCAGGTGTCCTCATCGGCCGTGTCGGTCGCGCCGGTGACGTCCACCCGCCCGTCCCGGTTCACGTCCGCCCGGAGGTCGACCCGGGGCGGATCCGCCGCGAACGCCGGTGACACGGGCGCCAGTACGGCCCCGATCACGGTGAGAGCCAGCGCGGCACGGCTCGAATGCCTCGTACCCAACATGCGTCCCTTCCTGAACTTCGGGTGTCAGGCCCGAAGAGGGAAGGGACGCGGGAACCGTTGCGTGCCGACGCCGGGATCATCCCGGAGACGTGCGAGGGCCCTACCGAGGGAGGAGGAGACGTTGCCCCAGGGCAGGTTGAGGAATGAGGCATCCTGGGGTAGAGGCACGCGAGATTGCGACGTGGCCGAACTGCGTCGTCGTCATGTCCGGCCATGAGAGACATGCATGGCCCGGATCCGTCCTACAGGTCCGCCGAGCCCGCCGGTGCGCCCTCCTTGTCCAGCCGCTGCGGCAGCTCGAACAGCGGGAACCAGCGCTTGGTGTCCAGGAAGAAGTCCATCCCGCCCACCTTGCCGTCCGAGATCTCCAGGACGATCAGCGCCCACGGCTCGTACCCGTCGCCCGATTCGCTCGGGTGGTAGTGCGCGAAGGCCGGGGCGCCGTTCGCCACGGTCGGCACCAGCTTCGAGCCCCGGCACACGTCGCCGACGCCGAGCATCCAGCCCACGATGTCGTCGTGGCCGCGCAGCCACAGGTCGTACGGAGGCATGGACATCGTGGCGTCCTCGTGCAGCAGCGCCGTCAGCGCCTGCATGTCATACCCCTCGAAGGCCGCCACGTACCGGTCCAGGAGCTTCTTCTGCTCCTCGTCCAGCGGGTCGGCCGTATCACTCGCGGCCGGCGACGACTCGGCGAGCGTCGCCCTCGCCCGCTGCAGGGCACTGTTGACCGAGGCGACCGTCGTGCCCAGCAGCTCGGCGACCTCGCTCGCCTTCCAGGCCAGCACCTCGCGCAGGATCAGCACGGCCCGCTGCTTGGGCGGCAGATGCTGCAGCGCCGCGACGAACGCGAGCCGGATCGTCTCGCGCTCGACCGCTGTCTCCGCCGGGTCCACGACGGCCGGCATCACCCGCCCGTCCGGCACCGGCTCCAGCCAGGTGACCTCCGGACGGGCGCTGAGCCGGGCCTGGGCCACCGGTGTCGGGTCGCTCAGGTCCATGGGGCGGGCCCGGCGGTTGCCCGCGTTGAGCATGTCCAGGCAGACGTTCGTCGCGATCCGGTAGAGCCAGGAGCGCAGGGAGGAGCGGCCCTCGAACTTGTCGATGTTCCGCCAGGCGCGGACCAGCGTGTCCTGCACCGCGTCCTCCGCCTCGAAGGCGGAGCCGAGCATGCGGTAGCAGTAGCCGGTCAGCTCTCTGCGGTGCCGCTCCAGCCTGGATTCCAGATCCTGTGTCGTTGCGAGATCGCTCATCGGGTTCACCCCTGTTGCCCGTCGGCCCAGCGCTCTGACCGGCACTCCGGCCATTACTTCGGAACCTACAGGAGGGGACTGACAATGCGGGTCACGTTCCGGGCTTGCGCCCGTACACGTACACATCGTCCCCGTTGCGCAGCAGATTCCAGTAGGCTTTCGCGTCCGCCGAGCGCATGTTGACGCAGCCGCCCGAGCCCGGAGGGTTCCACATCGACTTGGTCGTCGAGTGGAAGGCCTGCCCACCGTCGAAGAACTGCGAGTACGGCATCGACACGTGGTAGATCGTCGACCAGTGGTTGATGCTGCGCCAGTAGATCTTCTTCAGGCCGGTACGGGTCTCGGTGCCGTTCTTGCCGGTCCGCACCGGCACCGGGCCGTACTTGAGCCTGCTGCCGTCCTGGACCCAGCTCAGCTGCCTGGTCAGGTCGACACAGGCGATCCGGCCCTTGTTCGTCGGGCACTTGCCGGCCGCGTTCGGATTGTTCCCGGCAGCCTTCTGCGCCAGCATCGTGTTCATCGTGCGCCAGGTGATCGGCCCCGCGTAGCCGATGGTCGGGGTGATCCCGTGCTTGGCCTGGAAGGCACGGATCGCCTGGCAGTCGGCCGCCGACTGCCGCCCGTCCACCGGGCGCCCCAGGAACTTCTCCACCTGCTTCTGGTACGGCCCCGTCGACGTGGTGCACGACGCCGCATGCGCGGTCCCGCTGCCGAGCACCACCGTCAGCGGGACCACCAGACCGGTCAGCCCGAGCACCACGCCCGCGCGTCTTTTCGATATCGCTCTCGCCCTTGTCACAGCCCCCAGCTCCCCTTCACGCACCGTGCGGGTGGTTTGCCGGTTGAGACACGCGAAGGGGAGCTTCAGTTGCACGGATCGGTGCGTATTCCGGTGCGTATTTCGGTGCGTATTCGGGTGTGGACCTCCGGGGTGGATTCCGGCGTGGCGTCCCCGTACGCAGACCGGTCCCGGTACCGGCCCGGGACCGGTACCGAGGCGCGAGATCAGTGCTGCACCGCCGGGGCCATCAGCCGTTGCCGGACCCGCGCGGCATGCGACCCGTACAGCGTGATCGACACGACGCCGAGCACCGCGAGCAGCCCCAGCGCCACCGTTCCGCTCCAGCCGCCGGCGTGGAACGCGATCGCGCCGAGCGTGCCGCCCGCGCTGCTGCCCAGGTAGTACGCGGACTGGTAGAGCGCCGACGCCTGCGCGCGGCCCGTCTTCGCCGTACGGCTCACCGACGACGAGGCGACGGCGTGGCCGGCGAAGAACCCGGCGGTGATCAGCACGAGGCCCAGCAGCACCCCGGCCAGCGAGTTCGTCAGCGACAGCAGCAGGCCCGTGGCGGTCGTGGTGACCGCCAGATACAGCGCGCCGCGCCGCCCGAGCCGGCCGGCCAGCCTGCCCGCGGCCGCGGAGGAGACCGTACCGACGAGATAGACCAGGAAGATCGAGCCGACGACGCCCTGCGGGAGGGAGAAGGGCTCCTCGACCAGCCGGTACCCGATCACCGTGTAGACCGCGCCGAAGACGGTCATGAACAGCGCGCCGATCGCGTACAGCCGCATCAGCAGCGGGTCGGCGAGGTGACCGCGCACCGCCCTGGCCAGGGCCGTCGGGTTGAGCGAGCCGGGCGTGAAGTTCCGTGCCTTCGGCAGCATGGCGCGGAACACCAGCGCGCACCCGAGCGCCATCAGGCCGACCGCGGCGAGGGCGGCGCGCCAGCCCCACAGCTGTGCCACCCAGCCGGTGACGATCCGGCCGCTCATACCGCCGATGCTGTTGCCCGCCACGAACAGGCCGATCGCGGCGACCAGGGCCTTGGGCCTGACCTCCTCCGCGAGATACGCCATCGCAGAGGCCGGCAGCCCGGCCAGGGCCGCACCCTGCACGGCGCGCAGGGCCACCAGCCACTCCAGGTTCGGTGCGAACGGCACCAGCAGCCCCACCACGACGGCGACCGCGAGGGACACGGTCATCACGGAGCGCCGCCCGAACCGCTCGGACAGTGCGCTCAGCGGCAGTACGCACAGAGCCAGCGCGCCCGTCGCCGCGGAGACCGTCCAGCTGGCGGCGCTCGCGCTCACGCCGAAACCGGCGGAGACGGCGGGCAGCAGCGCCTGCGTGGAGTAGAGGAGGGCGAAGGTCGCCATGCCGGCGGCGAAGAGCGCGAAGCTCATCCGGCGGTAGCCGGGGGCGCCGGGAGCGAGCCGGGTGTCGGAGGAGACGGGGGACTGCGAGGCGGCGCCCACGAGGGTGGGCGCCTTGGTACTTGCGGGAGGCATACATCGAAGGTAGGGCGCGCATTTTCATGCGTCCAATGCATGGAATGCCGATAATCGTTCCCATGGTGCATGAACGCAGCTCAGAGCCTCGGCTGTCACCGAGTAGTTACGAAGAAGACATCGCGCTGCAGCTCGCGCCGCGGCTCGCATACTTCGCCGGGGTCGCCCGCCACGAGCACGTGACGCGCGCCGCGCAGGAGATGGGTGTGCCCCAGTCGACGCTGTCGCGGGCGATGGTGCGCCTCGAACAGGACTTGGGCGTCGCCCTGTTCGCCCGCAAGGGCCGTACGGTCTCCCTCACCCCGGCCGGCCGCACCTTCCTCGGCTCGGTGGAACGGGCCCTGGCGGAGGTGGAGCGCGCGGCCGAGTCCGTCCAGGCGGATGCGGACCCGCGGGCGGGCAAGGTCGCCTTCGGCTTCCTGCACACCATGGGCTCGGAGACCGTGCCGGAACTCATCCGGGCCTTTCGCGTGGACCATCCCCGGATCCGTTTCACGCTCGTCCAGAACTACGGCGAGGCGATGATCGAACGGCTCCGGTCGGGTGAGCTCGACCTGTGCCTGACCTCGCCGGTCCCGGACGCCCCCGACCTGGTCGCCCGCCGCCTGGACGAACAGCGTCTGCGCCTGGTGGTCCCCGACGACCACCGCCTTGCCACCCGCAAGCGCATCCGCCTGGCGGAGGCGGCCGACGAGACGTTCGTGACGCTGGAGCCGGGCTACGGCCTGCGCCGTATCACGGACGACCTGTGCGCGGAGGCGGGCTTCACGCCGCGCGTGGCGTTCGAGGGCGAGGAGGCGGAGACGCTGCGCGGCCTGGTCGCGGCGGGCCTGGGCGTGGCGCTGCTGCCACCGCCGGCGGTGGCGCGCCCCGGCGTGGTGGAACTGACGGTGACGGCGCCGAGGGCGGTCCGCGAGATCGGCGTGGCCTGGCTGGACGGCCACCCGGACACGCCACCGGTGGCGGCGTTCAAGCGGTTCCTGCTGTCGAGGCGGGGGCAGCTGCTGCCGGACTGAAGCGCTCTCGCACCCGACTTGCGGCTCTGCCCTAAGAACTGGCTGTGGTGTGAGGGCGGGGCTCACTTCGCGTTGTTCATCGCTCTCCCAGCACCTTCTCGATCAGGGTCAGGGACTCGCCAGACCTGAGAGCCTGCGACTGGATGAATCCCAAAGCGGATCGACAGCACCCGGACCTCAACACGTTCCTGACCGGCCGGAAAATCAATAATCGCGCTCGGGTCGCTCCGGTAAGCGGCGGCCCGGCGCTCAGAGGTAGGCCATCCCCCCTCCCGCCTCCGCGAGGCGGGCGATCTCCCGGGCTCCCGATTCGCCCTCGAGGATCACGGCCAGGGTCGTCAGACGGTCCGCCACGGCATGGTACGACGCACTGGAACAGAAGATCACGGTGCCCGCGAGCGGATGTCGGTTCAGAGGAACGAGCGGCATGATCCCCATGCCGACCGCCACTTCCAGATAGAGCGACACCAGTTTCCTGCGCTGTGCTTCAAGAGCCACGCTGTTCTCGACATCGAAGGCAAGGGAGAAGTGACTCTCCAGCAGTTGGGCGGAGCAGGTCCATGCCTCCGCTGCCAGGGTGGAGGGACCGATCCCGAACGCGTAACCGGACCTCTTGCGCATCAGGGGTTCCACGGCTGAATATTCGACGTCACCGCATTCCGGGTAGCGGCGATAGACCGATTCCATGAACGGCATCGCGGGAAACCGCTTGGTGCCCGCTCGCAGCCCCGTCCTGTGCAGACTGAGCGTCCGGTCCGCGGCCGAAGGGCTCGGCTCCGCGGCCGCGATGGCCGCCGACCACGTGAAAAGGTGATGCTCAGGAAAGACCCTCAGGGTTTTGGAGAAGTCGGCCTCCTCTTGCGCCGGGTCGTACATCACCCAGAAGGCAGAGATGCCGGGGAGCTCCCCCTCGGTGGCCGCGACCGGCTCGGCCTCCGCGGGACTCCACGTCCGCTGCCCGACGATGACCGTCCCGGGGCCGCTCTGTGGGGTACTACTCGGCACCTCTGGGCCTTCCTTGCAGTCCGTATGCGGAGTCCATGTCGCCATAGTAGACGTGTTCTCCCTTGGGACCGTGGTAGTGAGGGAGCGCCCACTCTTCCTTGTCCTTGAAATAGTGTCCGTTGGCATGGTGCTCGATCTCCACGAGATTTCCCTTGGAATCGACCGCTATGACGGTCTCCCACGGCTCCCCTTGAGGACCGGTGAGGTTCGGGTTCTTACCCCAGTGTGGAGTTCTCTCGCTGACAGAAGGATCGGTCACGTCATACCGGCGCATCACCTCGCGGAGAGCGTCCTCCTGGGTGGGATACACCACATCACCCCGTGCCGGATTGAGCGGCACATGGTTCTCCTCGCCCCCGATCGGGCAGGGGCCGAGGCCCCAAGGATCCGACCACAGGAGGGGGTTGTGGACGTAGGCGACGGGGTTCGACGCGGGCGCGAGACCGAGGGGGTCCGGTGTGAGATAGCGGGCCGTCTCCGGGTCGTACATCCGGAAGTAGTTGTAGTGGAGGCCGGTTTCGGTGTCGTAGTACTGACCCGGGAAACGCAGCGGGGTATAGGCAGCGGCGCTGCGATTCCATGATGTGGCGCCCCAGAGTGTGCTCCGGGTTTGCCAGGCGATACCGCCGTGCTCATCGACGAGTTCGCTGGGCGTGCCGACAAGGTCGGTGACGATGGCGAAGAATCGGGAGTCGACCTCCTCCTGCGAACCTTCGCCCGCGGTGATCCGCTCTGTCTGAGCGATCGGATGCAGACCCTGGTGGTCCCAGGTGACAGTGACCGCGTGAGGCAGCGCCGACGACACGGTGGTCTGCTCACACAGGTTCGTACCGTCCCACGTGAACTCGACGCGCTCCACAACCGTTTCCCCGTCGGGCGCGAGGCGAAGCTTTGCAGTACGGCGCCCCAACGGGTCATAGGTGTAGCGCCACAGCGTCCCGTCGGGCGTCACGACCGACGTCAGCCGGTCCTCGACATCCCATCGGTACTGCCAGATATCCGCCTTGCGGGAAGGACGAACTTTACGGCGCCGTACGAGGCGCCCCAGGCTGTCGTAGTCGTACTGAGTGGTGCCGGCCCGTGTGAGCCTGGTCCCGGTGTAGTCACGGGAGCCGACGGCATCCTGCCCCGGGTGGCTGGTAGGCCACCCGGCTGCCGTCTGGTTGCCTGCCTCGTCATACGCGTACGTCTCCGTCCAGCCCGGTGCGCGGACGGTGATGACACGGCCGACTGCGTCGAGGTCGAACTTCCGGGCACCACCAAGGTGGTCGTCGATGCCGGTCAGTGCGCCGTCGGGACGGTAGGTGTACGTGCGCTGCTGAAGTGTTCGGCCGCTGCCGTGATGGCTGATCGATTGATCGGTGAGGCGGCCCATCCTGTCAAAGCTGTTCGCCGTGGACACCGATTCGCCGAAGCGACGGCCAAGTTCACGGCCGGCCGGATCGTAGGTGAAGTCCATATGACGACCGGACATCACGACTCGGGTCTGTCGGCCTATCGGATCGTACGTCCACTCGGTGGTGGCACCTGAGGGGGTCGTGCGGCCGGTCCGGTGCCCGGCCTCATCGTATCTGTAACTCGACGTGCGGCCGTTGACCGTCTCCTGCCGCAGCCGCCCGTACTGGTCGCGCAGCAGCACGAGGGTGCTGTCCGGACCTTCTGCCTGCGCGAGACGGCCCGTGAAGTCGTAGGCGAACGTGGTGGTATGCCCGTCGGCGTCCTTGCGGGTCACCTGGCCCAGCACATTCCGCTGCCAGGTGATCGTCTGGCCGAGCGCATTCCTCCGGGTGGTCAGGCGGCCGGCTGCGTCGTGGGTGTAGGTGAGCGTCCTGTGGTCGAAGTCGGTCTCGGATATCAGGCGCCCAGCGGGGTCGTAGTCGTAGCTCCAGGTGAGACCTTGAGGGTTTACGACCTGGCGGATCCTCAACGACGCGTCGTGGTGGAATTCGTGGCGGGCACCGTCCGGATCGATGCGGGCAGCCAGCAGATCGAAGTGCGTGTACTCGAAGCGAGTGACGCCACCGACGGCGTCCACATGGGCGATGCAGTTACCCTCGCCGTCGTACGTCCAGGATTCACCGGTGCCATCCGGGGCGGTCCGGTGCAAGGGCCGTCCCTCGACGCTCCAGTCGAGCCGGGTCGTCGACCCAACGGGGTCAGTGATGGTAACGGGCCTGCCGAAGGCGTCCCGCTCGTAACGGGTCACCCCGCCCTGCGGGTCTGTCACTTCGATCGCGAGTCCGGTTCGGTCACAGCGGACCGTGGTCGTGTGACCGAGGGAGTCCGTGACTGAAGTGAGCTGCCCCTCCGCGTCGTAGGTGAAGTGGGTGCTCATGCCGGCAGGGTCGGTCACACTCGTGCGGTTACCGCGCTCGTCGAAGGTCTGGCGGGTCACATTGGCGTCCGCGCCAACGATACGTACCGGGAGACCGAGTTCGTTGTACTCGGCGCGCGACTGCCGCCCGTCCGGCCGTTCCATGACGGTCAGCCGTCCGTGCTCGTCGTAGCTGGAGCGGGTCACGTGGCCGAGGGGATCTGTCCGGGACAGCAGGCGGTTGCGGTGGTCGTAGTCGAAGCGGGTGACCGCGCCCAAGGCGTCGACCTCAGCGACCATTTGGGAACGGTCGTTGATGAGGTGACGCTCGGCATCACCGTCGGCGGCCGATTCCGCGACCTGGACGACCCGGACCGCTTCGTCTGGCTGCGCGTTCCCCGACATGACGCGCCGTCGGCGCTCGCTGGAGGCCTTCTACACCGGCCCTGTCTGGCGGAAGCACCGCGACGCGGCCAACGCCACCATGATCGACAGCGACGACGTCCTGCTGCTGCGCAGCCCGGGCTTCACATCGGAGCCGGGCACCCGTGAGGTGGTCGCGACCGTCTGCCATCCGTCCGACGCGGCCGCCTTCGACGCGTATGCCGCCCGGCACCTGGGCCCGGGCCACGCGCTGCACCGCACCGAGCAGAACGACTACCCCGTCCCCCGTCCGCACCGGGGAGGACGTCCGGGTCTGGTTCGGCCCGGCGGAGTCACCCCCTGGCCGACCCGGCGGCTGCGGCTCGAACCCGTGACGACTTAGCCGGTCGGCGAGCCAAGGCGAGAGGAGGGCGGAAAACTGTTGGTCAGAAATATGGACGCCTCCCCAGCCGAACCGCTCCCACGCTTGCGCCCGCTGAAGAACAGGAAGCGGAACATCAAACGCAGTACGGAATGCGGCGATGAAAGAGATAACGCCGAACGCTGAACCCAACTCGTCCCTGGAAAGCAAGGCCAGTTCCACTGCACCCTTGCCTTCCGCGTGAGCCGACCTCAGTGCGGCCGCGTACTGGTACGCGATCTTCGCGTCACCCCAGGCTGACGCTCCACACATCTCCGTGGCCCAGCCACGAGCCGCTGCGCTCCTCGTTGTCATTGCTGACCAGGACCGAAACCTTCGTCGAAACCGCACGGTACTCCAGGAAGTCACCCTGATCGATGACTGTCAGAGGCGGAAGACCAGAGGTCCGTTCGATCTCGCCGCGCAGCTCCTCCCAGGACACATGCTGAGGAAACGTGGTCTGCATCTCTTCTTGCCACCGCCGTGCCATTTCGTAGCGGGAACCAAGCCTGTGAAGCTCAATGGCGCCACCCGAAATCGTCCATTCGGAATCGAGATTGAAGTAGAACTCCACGAATCCGTAGTCTCTGCGCATGGTTAGCCCGTCGTCGCCGACCACGTCGATGAACGTCGCATGGATTGCTCGGTCAACCTCGGCAAGGGTCGAACCGATCCCTACCTCGTACAGCTTTCCCGTCGCGACGAACGACGCCATCAACTGAACAGCGATCACGGCCAGTTCTCCAACTTGTCTATGAGGGCTTCCATCTCGCCGGATCTGTTGACGTTGTTGCCCCAGTTGTGGGTCTTCATGTGATCCAGGGCCGACTTGGCCTTGGTGAGAAGATCCGCTCGAAGTTTGGGGTCGTTGTTAACGGCGTCAACAGCAGCCTTGACGCTCTTGTCCGAGGCCCAGCCGTGCTCGAGTCTGATGGGCGCCCCAGCAATGTTTCCGTCTTCGTCAACATACACGCGAACCTCGTCCTCGAGGCCCGGCTTCTTCTTGAGTGGAATATGGATGTGGGCGCCCTTGGTCGCCCAGTCCGACGCGACCGGAGAAACTCGGATCTTGCACGGTTTGAGCCCCAGAGGGTCGGCCCACGTAAGTGGTGCCGTTACGTATCCCGTCGGATTGGGCGCTGGGTCGAGTCCGAGGGGATCGGCGCTGATGTACCGCGCCGTTTCCGGGTCGTAGTACCGATGGAAATTGTAGTGGAGCTGAGTTTCGGGATCGAAGTACTGTCCTGGGAAGCGCAGCGGCGTGTACGCCGTGCTCGTAACCGCCCACGAGGTGCTGCCCCAGAGGGTGCTACGGCTCTGCCAGGCCAAGTCGCCATTTTCGTCGATGAGTTCAGTGGGGGTGCCGATGAGGTCCCCGACGATTGCGAAGAAGCGTTCGTCGATCTCCTCCGGTGAACTGTTCGCCGGGCGGATACGCTCCGTCTGCGTGAGGGGACGCATGCCGTCGTGGTTCCAGGTGACGGTCACCGGATCGGGGAGGCTTTCCCCTACGGTCGTCTGCTCGCAGAGAGTGACGCCATCCCAAGTGAACGAAACCTGTTCCACCACCGTGCTGTTGTCGTCCGCCAGGCGCTCTTTTGCGATGCGGCGCCCCAGCGCGTCATACCGATACCGCCACATCGTCCCGTTCGGTGTGATGACAGACGTGAGGCGGTCCTCCGCATCCCAGTGGTACCGCCAGGTCTCGGGCTTGCGGGACAGGCGGGTCTTCTGCCGCAGTACGATCCGCCCCTGGGCGTCGTGCTCATAGCGGGTACTGCCGGCACGCATGATGCGCAGCCCTGTGTAGGTGCGCGTCCCTGCGGCCGCGTGACCGGGGTGCGAGGTGGGCCACGTTGCAGCTGTCTGGTTGCCCGCTCCGTCGTACGCGTAGCTCTCGGTCCAGTTCGTGGCGTGGACCGCTGTGACCTGCCGACCGCGTCCAGGTCGAAGGACCGGGAACCGAAGAGTTGGTCCCTGGCACCCACTACGTGGCCATCAGCACGGTAGGTGTAGCTGCGCCTTTGGACACTGCGGCCTCGAGCCGTGATGTTCTGGTCGATAAGTCGTCCGACTGAACTGTACGAGTTCCTGAGCGTTACAGACTCGCCGATGAAGCGTGTCAACTCCTGACCCTCGGCGTCACGTTCGAAGGCGACTGTGCGGCCGGACGTCGTGAGTGCGGTGCAACGATTGGCAGCATCGTACGACCTGGTGCTCCTGACGCCCGTTGGTGTGGTCCTGCGGGTGCGGCGTCCGAGCGCGTCGTAGTCGAATGCGAGCTCACTGCCGTTCACGGACTCGGCTCGCAGCCGGCCGAACCGGTCCCGAAGGCGGGTCAGAGTGGCATCCGGACACGCGGCGACGGCCAGCTCATCGAATATGTCGTACTCATACGTCGTGACGCTGCCGTCCGAATCCTTGCGGAGAACCTGGCCGAGTGGATTTCGGTCGAACCGGATGACTTGTCCCATGCCGTTCGCCCGTGAGATCAGGCGGCTCCCGGCGTCGTACGCGTACTTCAGGACGCGGCCGTCGAAGTCGGTCTCGGAGATGAGCCTCCCGACAGGATCGTACTCGTAGGTCCATGTCAGCCCCTGTGGATTCGTGACCCGAGTGAGTCGCAAATTGGTGTCGTGGCTGAACTCGTACCTGACACCGTCTTGAGTGGTCCTGGCCACGAGCAGATCGAAGTCTGTGTACTCGAAGCTGGATACGCCGCCCATGGCGTCGATGTGTGTAAGGCAGTTTCCTTCACCGTCGTAGGTCCAGGACTGCTCACTTCCGTCAGCTTCCACGCGGCGAGCGAGTTGCCCCTCCACGGTCCACTCGAAACGAGTGACAGCTCCCAGGGCGTCCGTTATGGACGTGGGACGGCCGAAGGCATCCCGTTCGTACTGGGTTGTTGCTCCCAGCGCATCGGTGATCTCCGAGGGGAGTCCGGCCGTGTCGCAGCGCATGACGATTGTGTGGCCGAGCGTATCGGTCACTGAGGTGGCATGGCCGTGGCTGTCATAGCTGAAGTGTGTGATTGCCCCCGATGGATCGGTGACGGAAGTCCGACTGCCGTGTTCGTCGAAGGCCTGTCGTGTGACCGAACCGTCGGCAGTGACGATCCGTACCGGATTTCCGGCGCCGTCGTACTCTGCTCGCAACGTGCGACCGTCGGGACGCGCGACCGTCAGTGGTCGACCGTGCTCGTCATACGTGGAGCGGGTGACATGGCCGAGGGGGTCCGTGACCGACAGCAGTCGGTTGTAGCGGTCGTACTCGAAGCGGGTCACCGCACCCATGGCGTCGATCTCGGCTACGACCTGGGAGCGTTCGTTGATCACGAACCACTTGGTGTGACCAAGGCCGTCGGTCATAGATGTCATACACAGGCCGGTGTCCGGGTCGGTGTCGTCCCACGTGAAGCGGGATTCGACATGCCCGTTCGCACCCGACTGGTATACGCAACGGTCGAGGTCGTCGTAGACGTAGTCGTAGTGACTGCCGTTGGTGTCGGTCCATGAGGCGATGCGGCCGTGCTCGTCGTAGCCGAAGCGAAGTGGCCTGCCCGACGAGTTGATGACGTCGGTGAGATGGCCGTCGGTGTAGCCGTAGCGGAGGACCTCCTGGTCACCGCCGTCGGGAGCCGCGCCTGCCAGGTGCAGGGCAGTGATCCGGCCGTCGCTGGTGGTGAGTTTCAGGTGGTATCCGCCGTGGTGGACGACGGAGGTCGGGGTACCGCTGCTGTCGTACTCGAAGGTGATCCAGCGGCCGTTTCGGTCGTCGATCTGGGCGAGGAGCGCCAGTTCGTCGCTGTGGTCGGCGAAGTGACAGACCTGGCCGGTGTCGGGATCGGTGATGGTGTAACCGTCGTTCACCCGGTTGAGGGGCCAGCGCCGTCCGTGCGTGGGCATGACCGGGACACCGGGTGCGGGATGCGGGTAGGCGAGCAGGCTGCCCTCGTCGCAGCTGAAGATGACGCCTTCGGAGTCGATCACAAGGCGTTGGTCGACGGTGGATGACCATCCGGGCCCGAACCAGCCCAGGGCGCGTCGCGAGGAGTCGAAGGTGCGCTTGAACACCAACTGCAGTGAGCCCGGGAGGGCGATGTCCGTCTGGGGCAGGAGCATCCTGCCGGTTGCGACATCGATGGGGTCGCCGTCGCACCTTGTCGCAGAGCACTGCTTGCCGTTGCTGTCCGGGTTCTTGTCGTGGTCCCCCCGGGTGCCGTCAGGCTTGCCGTGTCGCATGCCTGCGCGGAGGCCGCCTCGTAGGAGTCCTGAGCCCTTGGTGCCTATGAGTTCGGGTATGAGGCGTCCGATGAATTCGGCGGGGTCGCCCTTTGCTGCTTCCCAGGCGTTCTTCAGGGCGCGGTCGGGGTTGGCTGCAGTGGAGACAAGGCCGGCGAGCGTCATGTTGACGCCCTTGTAGTACTCGGCCGGGTGGGTCAGGTTGTAGCCGTCGATCGGGTTGATCGAGCGGACGAAGTTGAC
>NZ_JBEXSW010000066.1:0-39385 GCF_040613775.1 Streptomyces sp. NPDC006208
TGAGCGCTGTACAACCGTTCTGACAAACTCTGTAGGGTCGAAACAGCAGGTCAACGCAATGATTGGGGAAACGCCGTGCGGCCGGTAGGCAGCAATTATCACGCTGCGAGCGCTGTACTAGATGGCGTTTGACCTGCTCCGCTGTGAGCGTGTTTATGGGAGTTATCTGCCCCATGTTTCACCCCTTCCCGTCTTGCGGCGCTCACCTCGGCGACGCCCCCGATTGTCGGGTCCCCACGTAGAACGAGACACCCCCCGAGCTGATGCTCGGGGGGTGCTTGGCTGCGGCTCCGCCATTTGGGCGGGGTCCCTCGTGCAAGAGAGGACGCCGCAGCGCCCGACCCGTAGGCCGGGGGCAAGTGCTGCCGAATGATCTACGTCGGGCAGTGTGTCGTCCGTCGAAACAGTTTGGGTAGGCCCCGGCCGGCCCGGGGGTGACAGCCGGCCGGGGTGCGACAGCCCTGTACTGCTCGCCGTCGGGCTGCCGCAGGGCCCGTCCATGGAGCCCTGACACGGGCCACGGACGGGGGTCTCATGAGCAGGCGTACACGTCGGCGCTGATGTCGTGCACGCCCGACCGGCCTTCCGCGCGCCCGGCCAGGACGGCGCCCGTGGTGAGCGGCGCGCCGCAGGCGTAGCAGTTCCAGCCCTTGCCTGCCCCGTAGGACAGAGCGGCGGCCCGGGGGATCGGCGCGCTGCTGCACCGGGTGCGGCGCGGCGTCGGCACGGGCGCAGTCATCGCCGCCCCCCGAGTCCGCTGCGCTCGGCCTCGCGGGTGACGCCCTCGGCGATTGCTGCGGCCGCCTCCTGCTCGGTCGCGCGCCGCACCTTGTTTGCCCAGTACGTGGCTTCCCGTACTTCGTCTCTGCGTGCCGGTCCATGGTGATGGCGGACGCGGTACATCCCCCCGAGGTCGAGCGTGATCAGTCCGGGCCGTCCGTCGGCGACGGTGACGACGTAATCCCATTGCTTGAGTGCGGCGGCCATCACACCCCCATGGGGAGCTCGGCGCGGACGAGCGCGCGCTGCTCGCGGCACGGGGCGCAGGCGAACTGCTCTAGCGGGTACGGCGCCCCGGACTGTCGCTCGATCAACACGCGTTCGGCCGTCGATGACGGGCCCTTGTGCCAGTCGCACCAGTCGGCCCGTTCCTGTCCGGGCGCGGCATCAGTAGGCTGCTGCATGGCGAGCTCCTTCACAGCATCGTCCGCACCCTCGGGCCGTTCGCGCGGCCGCGAGGGTTTTTCATGCCCACGGTAGTGCAGGGCAGATAGGCGGTATAGGTGCGATAGGTCAACTGGGTGGGCTGATCTCGCCTAGAGCAGGCTGCCCCCCTAGCTTTCCGATCATGGACTGGCAGCCGGAAATCCCGCGGTGGCGACAGGTGTATGCGCTGATCGAGGAGCGCATCGACAGCGGGGTGTACCCGCCCGGGGAGCGGCTCCCGTCGGCGCTCGATCTCGTCGAAGAGACAGGCATCAGTCCGGTGACGGCGCGGCGGGTGCTGCGCGAGCTGCGCGCCGCGGGCCTGGCGTACATGGAGCCAGGCATCGGGACGTTCGTGTCGAGGCTGCCCAGCACCTGATTCCGTGCATGACGAAAGCGCCCCTGCCCAGCCCGTAGGCCAGACAGGGGCGCGCGCAGTTGGTCAGAGCAGCATTCCGCCGCGGGGTACGACGAGGACGCCGCGGACAATGTGGTCGTCGGTGAGCCCACCGTTCGACCCGGTGAAACCGAGGCGGGCCGTAGCTGGCAGGGCGATGGTGTGCTGCAGAATCTGTACCTCATTCACCCACGCGGTGAGCACCCCGTCGAGGTAGCGCAGCCGCGCGGTGAAAGGCGCCGGCCTGAGTGTCAGGGCGCCTCCGTAGGTCTGCAGCGCGGTCATCGTCGTCGGGGTGGTCTGGACGAGCCTGGCGCGGGATCCGCCGCCTGTGTCGAGGGCCAGGGCAACGGAGTTGCAGCCCACCAGCCCGAGGTCGCCACCGCCACCACCCACGAATGAGTCCGCGGCCCCTGGGTCGGCGAAGGCGATGCACACCCCGTCTGCCCCAGTGCCGCCGCTCATCTCGCACGCGAAACTCACGTCGAGTCCCTCGGTGGTGACGAGGGTCGAGTACCAGGACGAGCCTGCGCCGAACCCGTCGCCGGCCTCGGTCAGGTACAGATCGCCGCCGAGCAGCTCGGCGAACCCGTTGCGGGTCCAACCTGCCTCGGTGGGCGCGGGGACGACGGAGAACGCAGGCCAGGACGAGGCGCCACGCGGCCCGTACAGGCGGCGTGCGCCCGTGTCGAGTGCCCAGTCGCCCTCGATGCCGAGCGCGGGCGCTGGCGTCCCGTCGGTGGCCAGCGTGACGCCACCGCGCGGTACCGCGAGGGTGGTGAACTCGCCCGCCACCGGATTGGGGACGACGACGTCGGCCAGGGCGACGCTCGGCACGGCTTTGGGCAGGCTGATGTGCCGCACCCAGTCGGGCCCGTTCGTCAGCTTGGCTGTGACCTTGTATGTCCACCCGCTCGGCGACATGCCTGTTGCGTCGGTGGCGCACAGCGTCACGGTGAACTCCCCATCGATGAGGGGGACCTCGGCGGCGCCACCGAGGATCACGTCGTCGCCGGCGATGGTCACCAGGTCGGGCCCGGTGAACGTGAGCCGGCCCTGCAGCGCCGCCCCGTTGGGCAGGGACAGGGGCTCACCCGCGGTCACGGTGACGGTCTCGACACCTGCAGGCAGTGGCATGGCTTCTCCCTACGGGTACTGGCGGCGGGCCGGGTCGAGCCCCATGGACAGCAGGCCCCCGTTGTCCGGTGGGGGTGCGTTGTCGCGGCGGCAGATGAGCGCATCCGGGTCGTTCTTCGGGGGCTGCAGGCTGTACCCGTCGGGGCAGGTCTGCCCGTCCTTTCCGTCATCGCCCGCGGGGCCCTGCTCGCCCTGTGGCCCGGCGGGGCCCTGCTCGCCCTGCGGCCCCTGTGGCCCGGCCGGGCCTGCCTCCCCGTCGGATCCGTCCGTCCCATCCGCCCCGGGGGTTCCGACACCGTCGCTTCCGTCGCTGCCCGGGGATCCGCTCGGCCCCGGGGTCCCGCTCGGCCCGGGCGGCCCCGAGGGGCCTGTCAGTCCCTGCTCGCCCTGCGCCCCGGGCGGCCCGGTGACGCTGGCACCTGGCTGCCCTCGGGAGCCTGGCGGGCCGGCGATGGGCTGGGCGCCAAGCTGCTGCACCTGTGCGGCAAGCTGATCCCGGGCGGTGTTCGCCGCCCGCAGATCCGCGGACAGCTGCGACGTCTGCCACCAGATGTACGCCACGAGCACCGCCAGGAACGCGCCGAACAGCACGGTCACAGGGTCGCGGTGCTGGTGCCTGTGTGTGCTCACGCAGCCCCCTTGTTCGCGTTGTACAGCTGGATGGCGAGCAGCAGCACGGGCACGATCAGGCTGAAAAAGATCAGCCGCCTGTCGCTCTGGCGCTGCTTCTCCTTCTCCTTCGCGGCATCCTCGAGTTCCTTGACCCGCTCGGTGAGCGCGGCGACTTCCTTGTCGCGTGCTTCTCGCTCGAGCTGGTAGCGCTCGAGCGAGACGCGCCCGTCGAGGCGGACACCGAGCTGCTGTATGTCCTCGCGGACGTCACTGAGCCTGTCCTCAAAGCGGCGGGCCAGTTCTCCGAGGGTCAGCTCGTCCACGGCTGCTCCGATCAGGCGCGCGGGGTGTGCTTGGCGGCCCAGCCGCTGACGAACGTGATTGCGGTCGGTATGAGCGCGAGCACGAACGGCTCGGTCGGGTCCGGCAGCGGGTCGATGAGACCAGCATCCCCCTGGATCGTGGTGAGGATGGCGAGCAGGCCGACGCTACCGAGGTACGCGCCGATGGTGCCGACGGTGACCTTCTTCTCTACGGGTGCAGCCATGGCAGGCTCCGTTTCTGTTCAGGCGGTGACGCTGAATCCGTACCGCGTACCGAGTTTGGTCAGGGAGGTGCGCCCGGGGATCCCGTCGGCCGCGGTCCCGGAGTAACCGAGCTTTCGCTGCCACGCGGCGTATGCCTGGACAGTGGCCCGGCCGAAGTGTCCGTCGCTGTAGCGCTTCGCGAGCAGCCCGGCATCGACGAGGGCGGCCTCTACGGTCCGCACCCCGCTGTACGTCACCGGGGTGCCTGCCTTCGCCGGGTCGGACCGGGCCGCGGCGACGAGCCGGGACAGGTCGACGGTGGGGCGCTGCGGCGTCGGCGCGGGCGCGCTGGGCTTCGGTGTGCCGAGCCGTGCGGAGATCCGGGCGAGCAGCGTCGGCCAGTCGACGCCGCGCGGGTCGACCTTCCCGGGCTGCCAGTCCAGGTGCCGAATCGCCGACTTGGCGGACCAGCCGTGTGCGCGGCAGATCGCGGCAGCCGCTTTCTCGATGGCGAGCAGCTGCGCCTCGGGCCACGGGTCCGCACCGTCCCCACGGTTGATGCATTCGAACCCGTAGAAGTGCCGGTTCCCGTCAACCGTGGCCTCGTTGTCCGTCGGCGGGTCGGTCTGGTTGATGACGGCGCGGAGTACATCCGGGTCGCCGAGCCCGGCATGGTTGGCCCGTCCGTTCCCGACGAGGTACACGGTGCCATCTTTGGCGATGACGCCTTGGCACAGCGGGCCAGGCAGCGCGCTGTGCCCGTTGTAGCAGAGCTCTACGGACGCGAGCGTCTGCTTCGCCGTGTCCCCCGAGGTCACGGTGTGGTGGATCATCACCCCGTGCATGGGTCCCCACGGGCCCCTGTGGTTGCGGTTGTTCGACTCCCAGGAACGGTGCTCGACGACCGTGAGGCCCTCGTCCCGGAGAGCCTGCAGCAGACGGTCAGCGGACAGCGGTGTGGCCATGTGCGGGTCCCCTCGGGGCGGTGGTCGGATTGGCGGTCAACCGATGCGGGTGTACACGAAGCGGGTCTGGTTTCCGCCGCGCAGGATGGTGCCGGTCGCACCGGAGACGCGCTGGGTGAAGTACAGGGCGTGTTCCGAGACGACGCTGGATGTGGTGAACGTTCCTCGGTCGTAGGCCGAGTGGAAGTTCGCGACGTCGCTACCGCCAGCAATGCGGTCGGTCGTGTTGCCGGGACGGCGGAAGATGATGGCCGCTCCATCGTCGGCGCCCGTCGTCGCGTTCGCGGCGTAGGCAGCCGTGAAGCTGGACAGGAGCACGCCTGTGGTCGCGTCCGAGTCCCACTCCCATTTGAAGTCTTCGGCGTCATCGGCGCTGTAGGAAATGAACAGCTCGTAGGTGTACAGGGCGTTCGGCTCAGGGGTGAAGCGGATCTCCGACTTCACGAACACCGTGGACGAGGTGACGGTCTGGTCGTTCTCCTGGATGACCAGCCGCGGATGCCTCGCGTTGAGGGCATCCGCGGTCATCACCTGGCCCGCATACCAGTTGGGGATGGACAAGGCAGCCTCCTACAGGGCGACGGGGCTGGGCTGGGCGAGTGACAGCGCGGTGCCCGCGGCCTGTGCCTTGACGACGGTGTTGACGCTGCGGGTGACCGTCATCCTTTGCGGCGTGAGCAGCTGCAGATTGTCGTAGGTGACCGTCACCGGGAGCGGGTTGGTGTTGCCTGAGCCGAGGATCGAGCGGGTACCGAGCGAGCCGGCCGAGGTCAGGCTGGTGTCGGTGGTGGTGGCCTGCCAGCCCTCGGGTTCCTGTCCGCCGCGCTTCCAGGCCTTGGCCCGCAGCGCGGTGCCCTCGAGCTGGAAACGCAGCGTGTAGAACGTCGCGGCCACATGTTTCCCTGGCGCGGTGACGGTGACCAGGTCGGTCTGCGTACCGCCGACCCGTTTCTGGATGACGAGCTGCAGCGTCGCCGTGGTGGTGAACCCGAGGCGGGCCGCGTACATGTTGTTCCCGTCGAGGTAGCGGGCGATCAGGTGCGTGAACTGGCTCGCTCCTGCCGCGAGGACGCTCGAGGAAATGTCCACGGTCATGTCGAGGTCGGGCGAGGGCGCGGTCGTGACGCTGTGGCGGGACACGTTGACGGTGCCGAGCGAGTGCACGCCCGTGGTGCCCGAGGTCGAGTAGTCGGATGCCGAGCCGCCTGTTGTCGTCCAGGCCTGGCCCGAGCTCGCGGTGCCCCACCCGCTGGCCGTGGTGCGGGTGAAGCTGTCCCACACGACCGGGCTGCACGCTGTCACGCGGACGGTCTCGCCCGCGAGGCGCACGTCGAACGGGAAGTGCGTGGGTAGTACCGCGGTCAGGCCCGTCGAGTTGACCCAGTGGATACGGGGAGTGGTCCCGTCCGGCGGGGTGTGGACGATGAACTCGGTGTCGTCCGCGTCCACCGCGGTGACCAGTTCCGAGCCGGACGTGTCCAGCCGGTTCGGCCCGTCCGGCCCGGCCGATGCGACATCAGCCGGCAGCTGCGCGACCGTCCACGGCTTGCCCGGGGACGCGTTCAGTTCAACGTTCCAGTCGTACAGGCCGATGTACTCGGTTCCGCCCTCGGCAATGAGCTCGATGGTCTCCGGGGGGAGCCAGCTCGGAGGGTTGGCGATCGTCATGCGGTCGCCGAGAGCGAGCGCGGTGACGTCGTCGGCCAGGCCCGGGTTGGCGGCCAGGTCGAGGTGGACGAGCGGATACCTGGGATCGTTGACCGTGCCGAGGTGCACCCGCCACCCGGCATGTCCGGGCAGCTGGTCGTCGGTGGCCACGTTCACGGTGACCGACTCGTCATAGACCCCGACCCCGTCCGGGTCCGTCTCCGGGTCGCTGGTGTTCAGCGAGCCTTCGGTCTTGACGAAGGTGGCCTCCCCGCCGTCCTGCCGCTTCGCAGTCACGGCGTTGCGCAGCTTCTGGTCGTCGTCGGTGGGCTCCAGTGGCGGCGAGATGTGGCCCGCGGCGTAGTCGAGCGCGATGACGGTGGCGTCGGCCTGAATGTAGGCGGTGTGCGCGAACTGCACCGTCCCGTCGTGGTAGCAGGTCCCGGTCAGGGCGATGGTGTGCCCGTCGTCCTGGACGCGCATGGTGCCGTACTGCCGGCGCCCGGAGACGGACCCGATGTCGTACTCGGTGCCCGTGGACCAGGCCCCGCTGTCCAGCGACGCGAACATGTACATGGGGAAGCGGCCGACGGGGTTGTTCGGCCCGGTGCAGATGCTGTTTGCGTGCATGTCCGCGGTCATGAACACCATGCGGTCGAGCCAGCCTGTGTCACCGAACAGCTGCACCATCTCGTCCCGCTCATACGGGAAGTTGGCCCACGTGTCCGTCCCTCCGACCCAGCGGGAAGGGGACTGCCACACGAGTGCCGAGGCGGTGCTCGTCGACAGGAGCGTCTCCATCCATGCCTTCTGCGCGGTGCCCAGCATGGTCTTGCTCGGGCTGATCGCGGTGCTGTTCGGGTCGCGGAAGCTGCGCACGTCGCTCGCGATGTAGAGGACGCGGCCGACCTGCCACGATTGGTAGATCCCCGCGGCGTCAGGCAGCGTGTAGTGCGGCACCCATTCGCGGTAGACCTGCTGGGCTGCTGGCTTGCTCGCGCTGGTGCGGTCCGAGTCGTTCGGCCCGAAGTCGTGGTCGTCCCAGACGTAGGTGGACGCGACGGAGCGCATGAACTGGCCCTGCCTGGCGGCACTGCTGATTACCGCGCCGTAGTTCATCGTCTCGAAGTACGCCGAGCGGAAGCTGGCCGGCGTGTTCGTCGCGATGTTCTTGTAGTGCAGGTCCCCGAGGTGAGAGAACCAGGCCCATTCCTCGTCGAGCGACTGGGCTTTCATCGTGTCGAACACGACTCCGTTGCTCACGCCGCTGGTGACAGTGCCCTCGTCCCCGTCCCCGGTGAGTCCCGCGTCACCAGCCGCACCGAACACGTAGCTCAGCCGCTCGCCTGTCGCGCCCGGGTGGGTGCGAAACGTCGACTTGAAGGACGTGTTCAGCGCCCCGTCATCGACGAGGCACCAGTACCGGGTGTCCGGGTCGAGCCCCGTGACGTCCCATGTGATGACGTTGTCGGTGCCCGGGGCGGTCGGCCCGAGGGATACGGGCCCGGTCATCGCCTCGTTGTCGGCGACCAGCAGCGTGGACGCGGTTGCTGCGACGAGCCGCGCCCGCACCCGGGCGGTCGTGTCCGTTGTCGCACCGACCCACACCGAGCAGACGTCGAACGCCACGTCACACCCCCTGGTTGTACTTCGATCTCTGAGTTCGGTATGCCAGGCCCGCCACGTCGCGCGACTCGTGCAGCACCCCGCCATCGACGTCCGCCGCGGACTGCAGCAGGTCGAGGAACGAGCCGCTGCGCTGCGGGCCCATGGGCGGCGTCTGGTCCAAGTTGCCGTGCACCGCCAGGGGTACCCCCTGCTCGGCACACAGCCGCTCGATGCGCCGCCCTGCGAGCTCACGCGCGTGTCCGAGCAGCGCCTGGTAGGTGTCGGTCGCGTCCGGGGGTGTCTCCCAGTAGGCGATGTGCCCCAGCTGCATGGCCTCGGGCAGCCCGGTGAACTGCCCCCACCGGTAACGCAGGCGCAGGGGCGGGCGGAACGCGACAGCCTGGGTCCCGCTGGCGCGGGTCACCCCGTCGATGACGAGCGTCCAGTCTGTCGAGCCGCCGTTCCGCGCGGCCGTGACGCGCAGCATGTGCGGCGACAGGTCGAAGATCCCCGGGTTACTGACCGTGGCCAGGGTGGTCAGCGTCGTGATCGTCTCGCCCGCGGACAGCAGCCGCAGCTCGACGACGTTCGTTGTCGCGTCGGCGGCGATGATCCAGCCCTTGACCGGGTCGGCGTTGGTGCCCTCCCCGTTATCGAAGGCAGCGAAGTCGTCCTCGGTCCCGCCCACTCCGTTGCGGAAGTGGTCGGCAGCCCATGCGTCCAGGGCCTGCGGGCGCACGGTCGTGGTCAGCCGCCCGGTCGTCCCGGACGGGAGCTCAACGGCCGCATCCAGCCACGTGGCGAGCGTGCCCTTCCCCCACCCGGGCTGCCCCTGGAAGAACGAGCCGGCCGTGCCGATCGCGCGGATCGGTTGTCCACCGCCGACGATCTCGGAGCCCTGCCGCGCGTCCTCCCCGTCCGTCATCGGCCAGTACGCCAGCGGGGCGCTCGCCTCGATGAAGCGGCGTAGCGGGTCCCGCACAGGCGGCACGCCCTGACTCAGGCGGCGCCGCACCCCGTTGGCCTGGACTCCGACGTACACATCTTTCCCGGACACGTCCCAGCGGGTGGGCCAGCTGGAGACGCGGCCCTCGAAACGCACCGAGCTGTCCACGGTGATCCGGATCTTCGTGTTCCTGCCGAGCTGCCCGTAATGCGGGCTGGCAGTGTTCTTCGGCGTGTACTTGCCGAGCCGGTTGTTGATCGTGAGCTGGCATTTCGTGGTGTCCGCCGTAGCGGCCCAGTCCTGGCGTCCCCACGTGATCTGAATCCGGTTGCGAAGGTAGACGTCATCGGAGATGTCCACCCACGCCCCCTCGAGGAACAGCTCGATGGTGACGACGAGTGGAGTCTGAGGGAACGCCACAGTTCCACCCCCTAGCTGCTGCCGAATGCCTGCTGCGCGCTGCCGCCGCCCTCGACGGTGACCATCTTGCGGACCAGGCGCAGCAGCTCGTCATAGACGCCGATGGTGCTGACCCGGACATCGACCGCCGCAGCGCCGCCTGCGGACCGTCCGAGGACCGGAGCCATGCGCCGGCCGACGGCGGCAGCAGCGTTGGGTGACGGCGGAGTGACGAGGGTGGACATGGTCCGCGCGAGCGCGGGCGCTCCGTCATCGATGCCCTCGACGATGCCGGCGGGAATCCACCGGCCGACGACTTCGGCCATCACCCTGGAAGGGCTGGAGATGCCGAGCGCGTCGGCGATCGGCCCGGGGATCATGTTCCGGGCGAAGGACAGCAGCTGATCCTTGAGCCAGCCGCCCATGGACTTGATGCCTTCCCACAGGCCGCGGATCAGATCCTTGCCCTTGTCCCAGAGCAGGTCTTTCAGCCCGCCGATCGCCTTCGAGATACGCCCGGGCAGGCCCTGTACCCACACGATGAGCTGGGCGACCTTCTCGATGGTGCCCTTCTTGATGCGGTCCCAGTGGTCGAGGAACCAGCGCACCAGCGGCAGGTTCTTGATGAACCCGAGGATCATGTCGCCGATCCCCTTGATCTTGCCCCAGATCCAGTCCCAGGCCTGGCCGGTCCATTTCTTGATGGTGTCCCAGTTCGCGATGACCAGGGCGACCAGGCCGACGATGGCCGCGATGATGAGTCCGATCGGGCCCATGGCGATCAGCCACTGTGCGGCCATGGTCGCCGCCCACACAACAGCCCGTGCGGCCATGAGCGCGAACTGCGCGACCGCGGTGACCGCGGCCCGGACGACTGCCGCGATCCATGTGCCGATCGACACGAGGGCGCTGCCCACCCAGGCTGCAGCCGTTGACGCCGCGGACACGACCGCAGCCCCGGCGATCTGTGCGTAGGCCGCCAGGCCCAGGGCCATCATGCGCGTCCAGTTCCCGATGACCGTCCAGGCCGAGGCGGACATGATGGCGTGCGCCGCGGTGACGACGGTCGAGATGGCCGCATAGGTGGCCATGGCAGCCTTGACCACCAGGACCGTCGCGGCCAGCCCGGCCAGGGTGTAGGCGAGCGGCTCCATGACCTTCTGGTTGTCCATGGCGAACTTGACGAATACGCCCGCAGCCTCGCCGAGGTCGCCCATTACCTTTCGCTTGAACGACTCGATCGCCGACTTCGGGTTGTCGCCCACTGCGGCGACCAGCTTGTCGGTGGATCCGGCAGCCTTGTCCATGCCCGCCGCCGCGGCTGCAGACGCGGGATCGAGGGCGAACAGCGATTCGCCCATGACGTTGCCCGGGTCACCGAACAGCGCGGCGGCCGCGTTCAGCTTGACGGTCTCGTTCTTGGCGCCACGCAGGCCGTCCATGGTCTTCTGCAGGGCGAGCTTGGCGGAGTCGCCGCCCTTGCCGAGCAGCTTGGCCATCTCGCTGGACTTCAGACCGATGCTCTTGAACGCGTCGTCCACGGCGGTGCCGCCGGCCAGTGCCCGCTCGCCGAACTGACCGATCGCGTCGGCGACCTGGTCGGCGTCCCGGGCGCCGGCCTTGAGTGCCTGGGACAGCAGCCCGGTTGCGGTCTGCCCATCGAGGCCCACGCGGCGCCACTGGGTCGAGTATTCGTTGAGCGTTTCGAGGTAGTCACCCGACTTGTCAGCGCTGGACTGCAACCCGGTGGTGATGATGTCGAACGCTTCCTCAGCGTTGTCGGCCAGACCGGTGCGCATCAGCTGGCCCACTGCGGCGGTCGCCATCGTGAGGTCTTGGTCGAACGTCTCGGCCAGGGCCAGGGCCTTGGTGGTGACGCCCTCGAGGCCGCCCTCGGCCTGGCTGACGTCGCCGATGTTCTGGTGAACGCCCTTGATGGCCAGGTTCACGGTCTCGATCGAGTCGCCCCACGCGTTCTCATAGATCGACGCCGAGACCTTGGACAGCTCGGCCGCTTCGGCCGGGCCGGCACCGAGCTGCGCGGCGAGTTTGTCGCCCGCCGCTTCCATGTCCATGTGGGTCATCACGCCGGCAGCGAGCGCCATGCCGAAGCCTGCGCCGATGGTGGCCGCCGCGGTATTGAGCCGCTCGCCGAACGCGGACACTTCGCCGGACGCCTGATCGCGGGCGACGAGGTTGAACACCAGGGATGTGTCGGACACGACGGGTCACCCCCTCTTCATGCGCTCGGTCTGCTCGTCCATGTCGCGCTTGTACGCGTCGAGCCAGTCCAGGGCGGCGTCGGTCTGCTCGACCGTCATCCGGTCCCACTCCCACGGGCGGATGCCGAGCAGGTGGGCGGCGTTGCCGAGCTGCCTCACCCGGCGATCGGCAGCCCCGCTTTTCCCTCGTCGCCGCTGTCGTCGAACGCGGTCTCGATCTCCTTGTCGAAGACGGCCAGGGCCGCGGCCAGCTGGTCGCCGTGCAGGGACTCGAGCGCCTTCTCGCGCATCTCCTCCCACTCCTGGCGCGAGTATTCGAGGGTGAGCTCATCCCACGCGAAATCCACGTCCTCGAACCGGGTCTTCGGGTGCTCGCGCCGCAGGAACGTGAACAGCAGCGCCCGCCTGCAGAGCGAGTTGCCCTTGAGGACGTCAGTCGTGAACTCGCTGAAGTTGCGCCCGGTGCGGCGCTCGAGATCCTCGCGCTCCACAGACATGAGCTTGCGCGGGTTGTAGCGCCATCGGGTCGGCTCTTCCTGCCCCTCGGGCTGGTACACCAGGAACAAGGGGTACTCCTTACTCGTCGACCCGGGACGCGATGCGCCGGGCCATGTCGTCCATCGCGTCGAGGACGGCCTGCTTGTACGTGTTCTGCTGGCCCTCGAAGGCTTCGTCGAACCAGTGCCGCTTGCCGTACTGGGTACGCCACGGCTCGTGCCCGTAGGTGAGGGTGCGCCACCCGCCGTCACGCCGGTTGGTGCGCTTCGGAGCGTTGGGGAACTGGCGCAGCCCGCGGGTCTTGAATGCCTTCACGCGGGCGCCGGACCAGCGGCCGCCCAGCTTCACCTCGGGCCGGATCTTCTTCGCAATCGCCGTGCGCAGCCCGGGGGTGCTGGTGCTCAGGCCGGCCGAGCTCATGCCCATGATGTTGCTCTTCGCCAGGACCGCGGCCGGCCGCAGCGCCTCGCGCATGTTCTTCGCGAGCTCCTTGCGCAGCAGCTTCGCGTCGGCCTGCGAGCGGATCGCGCGGACCAGGGAGTCGAGGCCCTCGTGCGTGCACTCCAGCTGGAACGGCGGGCCGTCCCCGGGCATCAGGCCACGGCCCGGGTCACGGCCCCGCTCGTCGGGTAGCTGACGGACACCGATGCCTCGTCACCCACGCTGCCCTCGATCGGGTTCCATCCCTTGACCAGGACGCTGCCCGAGTAGGACGGGTTCGATGCGCCGACCGCGGCCTGGTCGAGCCGGGTCACGAACGGGACCACGGTCCCGAGCAGCGGCCACATGATCGAGTCGATCTCGGTCGCGGCCACGTCCTGCAGGAACTCGATCGACAGCTCGCCGGACTTGAGGCCACCGAGGACCTGCTTCCATCCGAGGCTGGTGTAGGTGGTGACGTCCTTGTCTTCCACCTCGACGCTGACCTCGCACTTGCGCATGTGCTCGGACACGTCCGTCCCGTTGAGGGACAGGAACTGCGCGAGCAGAACCATCTTTGCCACGTTGATCACCTGATTCCGAGAGAGGCGGCGAACATGAAACTGGGAGTCGTCCCGGAAATGGTCCAAGCGACCCGGTAATGCGTGTCGGTGATCGCGGTCCCGTCGGTACGCAGGATCTCCCCGCCGGCCGCGGTTGCCGCGGTGAACGTGAGCCGCGTCGTCGGGGATGCGAAGCTTCCGTCGGAGTCGGATTCGATCCGCCCCGTGATGCTCGGTGTGGTCCCGGATGCGGACAGGACGTGCAGCGCGGCGTAAAGCCGCTGCCCGGTGGTGATGGCGCCCAGGTTCAGCGCGGTCCCCGTCCCGGACGCGGTCCGCGCAGTGCCAGGCGGGTGCCCGATCTGCCCGCGCACCATGGGCCAGGACGACTTGACGGTGCCGGACCACGGGGCGACTTCCCCAACGGCGTCGCCGAACTTGAAGTCGGAGCGCATGCCGTAGGTCAGGTAGGCAAGCGCGCCGACGATCGAGTCGGTGGGGCACACCGTGTACGGGCCGACCCCGCCGAGCGCGGACCAGGACGCGTTGTCGACGAGCGACGGATCGCCCGCTTCCCACTGTCCTTCGCCTGCGATCTCGGCCGAGCCGAGCCCGGCGATGACTTCCTTCCATCCGCCGGACCGGTAGTTGGTGGTCTCTTTGTCCTCATGCTCGGCAGACAGTTCGATCTTGTTGCTTGCGCCGGACAGGTCGGCGCCCACCGCGAACAGCCGGCAGTCGAGCAGGATCTGCTTGCCCATTACGCGCTCCCCTCTCCGATGACCTTGATGACCAGCTCGGCACCCAGGTATTGGGTGCCCTGGTGCTCGTACCAGCGGTATCCCTGGATGCGCATGACGTGCAGGTCATGCGCCAGCCCGCCGAGGGCGTACTCACCCGGGGCGCCGCGGGCCGCCTCGATCGCAGCCTTAAGCGATGCCGCGCCCGCCCCGGCGAGCATCGCGTCCAGGAGACGCTGCGCCGCCCGGTCGTCGGACCTGCTGACCAGGACGCGGCAGGTGAGTTCGACCTCGTCGAGCGAGCGGCGCATCGCCTTGTCGAACTCGACGCTGTACTCGCCGCAGAAGAACGCGGGCGTGGTGATCGCGTCCGGGACGTACCCGGTGCACACCAGCTTGCCCACTCCGTCGGGCAGGGCAACGGCGCGTGCCGCGTCCGCAATCGCGTCACGCACTTCCGCCATCTGCACGGCGGCCACCTCGCTTTGGCTGCTTGCGTGCGGGTTGCTCCTCGTCGACCTGCTCGGCAACGCCGGACGCCACCAGGTGCGCGGCCTGCGCCGTGGGCAGCTCGGCCTCGTCGCCCTTCTTCGGCCAGGACTGGCCGTCGCGGGTGCCGGTCATCTCGATCAGCATGCGGATCCGCATCGCTGCTGCCTCCTTACCCGAAGCCCGGGCGGACGTACTGCTCGATCAGGTTCCACACGTCGGGGTCCCTGCGGGACAGCCGGACCACGCCCCACTCGGCCGAACCCATGACGCCCTCGGGGGAGTCCTTGCGCTTGAACAGCCTCGAGGCCTGGATCAGCGCGGCCTGCTCGATGTCGTCGGGCACGGACGGCCACCCGAACCGGGCCGTGACCCGGACGCGTGACGGCCCGTATCCCCAGGTCCCGTTGACGCGCAGCAGCCCGGTGATGGGCTCGCCATCGGCGTGCGCGTTGTCCGGGGTGGTCTCGTACCCGGTGACCGTGGACCAGGATGAGCCCGAGCCAGTCTCGACGAGCAGCCCGGACAGGCTGCCGATGTCGTCGGTGAGCAGCACCTCACCGTCGGGTTCGCATACGGTCCGGCCGCGCAGTCGGTAGGTGCGTACCACCGGGTCCGCGTCGAGCCAGAACCGGCGCCCAGTCGTCTTGTCGATGGAGCGGGACGCGGATGTGATCGCCCTGCCCAGCAGCTCGTCGCGGCTGTCGTCGTCCGCCTCCATGTTCAGCTGCTCTTTGAGCGTGGCCAGGTCGGCGTAGTCGGTGGCCACGCCCGGTCACCCCTTCGGCCGAGGCGGAGCAACGGCCTTCTTTGCTGCAGTCTTCTTCCCGGGGTCCGCGCTGGTGCGTCCTTGCGGCCCGTCGTCCTCGGCGTGCTCGGGCGTGTACCCGTAGTGGGCGAGCTGCTCGTCGACCTGGCTCACCCGCTCGTCGTCACCGCGGGCCGCGTAGACAGCGCGCTCGCGCCTCAGCCCGGCGATCATGTTGTCGTCCCTGGCCATAAGCTCTTCTCCTCAGAAGATGTGCACGTCCGCCGTGTTGGTGACGTTCGTGTTCGCCGAGTACGTCAGCCGCAGATAGCGCCACGGCTGCCCGGGCCGCAGGATCTTGCGGCTGGTCGTCGCCGTGGTGATAGCGAAGGTGGCCACGCTGCCCGTGTCCGGGGTGGCCGGGTCCGCGTAGGACACGGCAAACCAGGTCGCCCCGTCGGCGCTGCCCTCGATCGCATACGTGCACGTTGGCGTCGCGCCCACCGTCGTGGTGATGGTGAGCAGCGCGGGCCGCTCGGCCGCCGCGCCACGGTCGACGATGTGCGTGGACGCGCCGTCGCCAGCCTGCGCGCTCGAGATCCGCGCACTGTTCGGGTATCGCTCCCCGCCCAGCGCCTGCTGTGTTGCCATGCTCCCGCCCTCTCCTCGGACAGCCGGCGGGACGGGCCTGCGCTCCCCACCACGAAAGCGCAGGCCCGCCCCGTCGGGGACTAGAACGCGGGCGTAATCAGACCCGTGCCGCTGACCTTCTGTGTCCCGTTGGTGTAGCGGCCGAAGGTGTACGCGAAGTAGCTGTAGGCCACGAGCAGTACACCCAGGGACGCCGCGGCCGGCTGCTCGGCACGGATGAACAGCGGCGCGTTCGGGTCCTCCCACAGGTGGCACTCCGAGGACGGGACGACGTATACCTCGTCCTCGTTCGTGCCCGCACCCAGGTTCGTGGCGATGTTGTTGTCGACCACGACCTCGAGTCCGCACGGCAGGACACCGCGGGGGCCCGAGTTGTAGGAGCTGCCCGAGTTCGCGGTGCCGCCCGCCTGGACCGGAACACCGGACCAGTTGATGAGCGGCCACGTGCTCGACATCTGGCTGGACAGCCAGTACCAGCGGCGCGAGTGCATCACCGCGTGGGACGGGCGGCCCATCGCCAGCAGTGCACCCTCGACACCGGCCGCGGCACCCAGGATCTTCGGGTACAGCTCGGCGCCCGTCGGGGTGGCGTCCGTGTAGGTGACAGCCTGCGCCACGTTGGTCAGACCGTTGGTGGCCTGGTTCAGCAGCGTCGAGTCGAGCACGGTCGCGACCCGGTTGAACAGATCCTGCATCGTGACGTCCTCGATGCCCGTGCCGCGGTCGATCGCCTGCCGGGACACCGTCTGCTGGCCTGCCGCGGTCTGCACGTTAACCGTCAGCAGCGTGTCGTCCATGTTGGTCTCTTGCACCGCCGCGTTCTCAGCTGACTGCAGCGCAGCGCCGGACGCGGTGGTGATGCGGGAGATGTTCACGGACATGCCCGCCTCGGGCAGCGGGTGCCGGTTGCACACGTCGGCGAACGGGCGCAGGGCCGCGGTCGCCGGGGCGTACAGGTCGGTCAGGTACTGCGGCACCGTGAGCCCGGCGAACGCGCCCGTGCCGACGGCGCGCTGCATGTACTCGGCCCGCTCGACCCGCTCCTCGCGCATGTGCTGCGCCAGGCGGTGGGACGCCTCGACATCCTGGAACATGAACTGCCGAGAGATGTCCATCAAGAACTGCTTGCCCAGCGGATCCTGGTCCTTGCGGTACGTGCGCTCTTCGTTGCCGACCCGGGCGACCTGGTCATACGCAGGCCGGCGAGCCTCGGTCGGCGTGACCTTCTTGGCCTCGGCCGCGCGCTCCATCTCCTCGGCCCTGATCTTGTTCGCGTTCGCGAGCTTGCCCTCAATGCCCTCGATGTCGGACTTCGACTGGTCGCGCGCGGCGAACAGCTCGGCGACCCGCTCGTCCTCTTCGACGGTGAGCGCCGAGCGCCCGTCCTGCTGCGCCTTGTCCAGGATGAGCTGGACCTCGGCGCCGCACTTCTTGCGCCGCTTGTGTGCGGCCTCGAGCTCGACCTCGATCGAGGCGATCAGGTCGTCAATCGTTCCAGGCATGGCGATGCCCCTTCGGATAGATCGGTTGGTGTGATGCGGCGCGACCCGTGACCCGGGCGATCTGCCGGGTGCAGCAAGGTCCCGCCTCCGGGCGATCTGCCGGAGGGCGTGCCGTAGGTGGTGCGTGCTCGGGCTGCTGCTCAGTCCTCGTCTGCAGCAACCAGGAGCCGGGTGCGGAGCATCGCGATCGAGCGACCTTCCGCGGTCGGAGCCGTACTCGGCGCCGTCGCGGGCGCGGCCGGCTGGGGGATGGTCAAGTCGGTGCGCTGGGCGAGACGGGTGTACGCCTCGCGGGCCACCAGCGTCGGCATCTGGTCGATGGCGGCCAGGAACTCTCCACTGCGTGCGGAGATCGAGGTGTGCGGGTTGGCGCCGTAGGTCACGGGGCCGACGTCGCCGCGCTCCAGGTCGAAGCTGCTGATGCGGTACTCGGTGTAGTCCGGGGACCACTGGCCCGAGGTGATGCGGAACATGAACGACTGCTCACGCACGTCCGTGTCCTCGATGGCCTGGACGAGTAGCTGCACGTCGCTGCGCTTCGGGTTGAGCCACGCCCGTTGTCCGAGCCCCTGCTCGTCGGCCCACAGCTGCAGCCGGCCGTTCCTCGTGCTGGCCATCGGGGTGCCCTCGTGGTTGAACCGGAACACAACCTCCGGGTCCGCGGCAAGCGTGGCATCCGCCGCGCCCTTGGACACGACCTCGGTGTACGGGCCGAACATGTCCCACATCTCATAGCCCTGCTCGAACGCGGACGAGTAGCCCTCGACCTCGTACCACTCCATGTCGTCACGCGTCACCTTCTTCGCGCGGACCTGTGAAGTGAACCTGACTTCCGCGGCCGGGGGCCGGTCGCGCGGTACCTGCATCGGCGTAGTGCCTGCGGCGCTCGACCGCGCGGTCGCGGCCTGCGCCCGCAGGGTGGCCATGTCTGTCACGTCATCGCTCCTGTCGGGGTGCTGCCACCCGCAGGGGTGGGCGTCGCTGTCTTGGGTCCGCCGAACAGCCGGTCAAACTCGGCGAGCTGCTGCTCGGTGAACGGGGGCCGGTCCTCGAGCTCGCGCGCCTCCGACGGGGCGAGCTGCCGCGACTCGATCAACGTGCGCAGCATCGCCGCCCTCGACTGGGGGTCCATCCGCAGCAGCGAGTCCGTGTTCAGCTTCACGAACCGTGGCTTCGAGGTCAGGCTCGACAGCGCGTTCTCGCGGCGGATGATCGCCGGACCGAGCGCCATCACCAGGAACTGCAGGTTGCGCTGGGTCATGTTGGCGTAGGTGATCGAGCTGCCCGAAACGGCTGCGTCGATCAGATCGCCCGGGCAGTCGAAGAACCGGGCGATGTCACCGATGCCGTATCGCTTCGCCTCGATCCAGTCCGAGCCTGCGGCCTCGGCCTGGATCATCTTGTATTCCCAGTCCTGCCCCGTGACGAACAGTTCCCCGTTCTGGGTCGCTGCCCGGAACCGGCGCTTCGTCTCGTCCGCTGACTTCGCGTCCAGCGTCTTGGCTGTGTTCTTCAGATGGGCGCTCGGCACCGCCCCGTTACCGAACCAGTCCAGGGCGAACTGCTGGATGCTCATGTACTCGCCGATGGACCAGGCCGCGTAGGCCACAGGGGACAGACCGACGTGCATGCCCGAGAGCGTGTACTGCCGCTCGTGCCACACGTTCCCCGGGTCGTACTCCGTCCCGCCGATCTTGTACTTGTGGAGCTGGCCCGCCTTCACCTTCACCGTGACCTCGGCGACAGGGACCAGCTCGATACGGGCAGGGAACCCGAGCCCGTCCCGCGCGGTGATCAGACCGAACGCATTGCCGGACCGGTCGAGGTCGAACTGCGATGAGTACAGCCACTCGGGCATGTCCACCCGCCCGCCGCCCGGGTTGATCAGAACGGGGGGCTTGGGCACCTCGACCTGGATCCCGTCCACCCTTCGGTACAGGTCCACAGGCATCGTCGACACCAGGTTGGCCCGCAGTCGCAGGCAGGCCCACACCGCGCTGTGCCGCAGCGCCGTGTCACTCGTCACCACCGCGGAACCAGCCCGCTGCGCCGGCCGCTGCGGAATCAACTGGTCAGCCGTAGGCGCCGGGGCGGAACGGCGCGAGAACAGACTCATCCGCTACCCCCGCCCCACCGTGCGGCGGCCGCCGAGCCGGCCAGCACCACGACCCCGGACACTGCCAGCCCCGCCCATCCAATGACCGTCCCCGCGGCGGCACCCGAGCCGGCCGCGACCAGCAGCAGCCCCAGAGCGTCGAGCAGAGACGTGAGTCGCTCGCGCACCGCACCGCCCCTCTCAGTAGATCGAATCGAGCACGTCATAGTCGTCGACCACACCCGGCCCCCGGGCGAGCAGCGCCCACCGGGCCAGCGTCACCGCGACGAACGGGGACACGTCCGCCAGAGAGTTCGTCCGGTCCAGCTGCCACGCGTCGCCCATGCGGCGCGTCCGTGCCCCGTTCACCGCGGCAGTCAGCGGGGCCTGGTCGCGGTGGCGCGCGGTGCCCTGGTTCATCGCGTCGGCCATCTGCCCGCACGCCTCGACGACGTCGTTCGTGCGCATCACCACCAGGTGCCCGCGGTGCGGCCGCTCCTTGTCCGTCGGCGCGGTGATACCCGCGGCCACCACGTCATCGATCAAAGACGCGGCCGGGGCTCCGGACGAGGGGATCGCGATGACGAGCGGATCCCACAGCCGCTTCAGCCGGACGATCGCCGGCACTACCCAGGCAGTGCCCGGCCGGCGGTCGACGACCTCGAGGTGCACCCGCCCGTCGGACCGGGTCGAGGCCATTGCGATCGATGACGAGCTGCGGTCCTTCGACACGTCGATCGCGAACGCCAGCCCCGGGCCCGCGGTGTGCTTCGACTTCGCGTCCACCAGCCCCGGCCACTGCGCCTTCGGCACGTTCGGATCCGACGGGGGTGCAGCCTTGCGTGTCCGGTTCAGATACGCCCGGTCGAACGCGCTCGGGTCGCCGGCCATCTTCTCGAGCTCGGACCTGATCACGTCCTCGGTCACCGTGTAGCCCAGCGCGGGCAGGCAGGCCCGCCACGTCGCCGGGTCATCGCGCGGCATGTCGTCCGGGGCGAACCATTCGAAGTACGCCACTGACGGGGCGGTGCCCGAGCGCCACATCTCCTCGATCAGCCAGCGCCCCGAGGTGCGTTTCTTGTTCAGCCACACCGACTTCTCGGTGCCACCCGCCGAGGCCCACCACAGCTGCGCCATGGCCCGGGTCAGCATCGCCGGGGAGAACGCCTGCTCCAGCCGGTCATCCTCGTGCGCGAACGCCTCGTCGATCACGCCGAGATCGAGGGCCGGTCCGTGCCCGGCCTTCTCCGTGTTCGCGGTGATGCCCAGCTTCGACCGGGTCCTGCCCCAGATGATCGCTTCGTTCCCGTTGGACTTGCGCGCCCGGATCCGCCCCGCCAGGTCCGAGCCCTCGATCGTGACGAGGAACTCGTCCTCCCACCGCTGACGCGCCATGCCCCGGGTCTGCGCCGCGTACACGACGTTCTGCCGCTGCCACGCGGCCATGCGGTGGACCATGAGGCCGAGGATCTGCTGGGTTTTGCCCTGCTGCCGCGGCACGGACAGGCCGACCTCGCGGTGCGCGAACACGCCTGTGTCCGGGTCGAGTTCGAGCGCCACGTCGAGTACGTACTTCTGCCACGGCATCGGCGGGTACCCGAGCGCCTCCATCACCCGCCAGGCCTTCGGCCCGAGGCTCGGACGCTCCGGCCGGCGCGGCGTACCCCAGCGCGGGGGGCACGTCAGCCCGTACCGCTCAAGCAGGTCCGCGGCGAACTCACCCGGGGGTGCCCAGGTCTCCGAACTCGTCGTCGTCGTCATCGCTCGCCCGCCCCTCCAACAGCTGGGCCAGCGTCTGCCGCAGCTCGCGGTTGAGCTGGGGGAGCTGCTTGCCATCCTCCCCACCGCCGGCATCAATCTCGCGGGCCAGGCGGTACGCCATCTGAGACAGCGAGGGCTCGACACCGACCAGGTCGCCGAGCTGCTCGACGTCGTCCCTCACTGCGGCCTCGACGGGGCCGCGCTGCGGTGTGCTCACCGGGGCCACCTCCCAGCGGGCCGCCGGGTGCGGCTCCGAGTGCGTCAGTGCAGGTCAGTGCCCTGTGTCCATGATCATCCCCCTGGCATCGGGCCCGGGGGGAGAAAAAAAAGAGTTGGGCGCGGGGCTGGGAAGTGGATCAACCCTAAAAACGATCAAGCTGATCCGGCCGGATCGATCAGATCAATCAAGATCGTCAAGCCTATGACCTGGGCTTATGCCTTGTGATTCAGATCAGGGCCCTGCGTACCAGTCGCGGGAGGTGACCAGGCGGGTGACTGCGCTGGCGGGCCGGTCGCCCTTCTCCCCGTTGCACTTGCGCCCGCACGTGGGGCAGCCACGCACCCCGTGCGCCGGCGCCCAGTTGTCGGGGTCCTTCACAGCGCCGCCCTTGCTCACCGGGATGAGGTGGTCGATGACGTCGGCCGCGGGGTGGCCGCAGATGTGGCAGACGTCTGACTCGGCGAGGAAGCGGGCTCGGGCCTTGCGGTACCCGTACTCGGTCAGGTCGGCGCGGCCGGCCATGGCGCCTCACCCCCTGGGGACATGACGAAGCCCCGCGCTCTGGCGGGGCTGTTGTGTCCGGGCACAACGGACGTGAGGCCAGGATGCGGCATCCGCGACAGATCCGCAACCAGGTGCAGCGTGCTTACCTGCTCGGCGCCCTCGGGCTGCCGCTCTCGCCCGTGACCCACGTGGTGTGCGTGTCGGTGACGCTGCTGGACGGTACGCCCGTCGGGGTGGCGTCGCGCTGGACGACTCCGAGAGCGACGAAGAGGGCGACCAGGGCGGCGAGGGTGGCGGCGACGAGGGTGACTGGGCGAGGCTGGATCACTGGGGTGCTCCCCTCAAGTGCGGGCGCTGGCCCGGGCATTACCCGGGGCGCAACTCCCAGTGTGGCACGGGGAACTGACGGCGGGGCCGGGATCCCTCTACCTGCCTTACCCTGCAGGTCGGCGCCCATGACCATCCCCGCTACCGGGGTAAAGAGCCCCCTCTACTCTGGGCACCCACCAGGAAGGGGACGGACCTGTGTAACGCAGGCCCGTCCCCAGCGGGTTGGTAGAGCGGCCCCCTCTACCCGAGCAGGATCTCTGCGGGCACCGCGGCCTCGATGTCCCGGCGCTGGTACCCGGCCGCGTTCGTGCCGTTGATCTTCACCTGCTTGCTGGTCCGCTTCACCCCGGCGGCCTCGAGCTCCCTGGCCAGCTGCTCCGCGTTCCAGTCGCCGTAAGTGTCCTCGTCGATGTTCACCAGCCCATTGAGCAGGTCGGTGGTGAACATGCGCACGCTGTGGCGCATGACCTCGAGGACGTCGGAGACGATCGCGGGCACGGTGATGCCCTGCGCGTCCGCAGCCGCGGTGACGTCGCCGGCCGCGTCCCCCGTGAGCTGGCCTGCAGCTATGCGCAGCTGACGGCCCTTCTGGCACAGCTGGGTGAACCCGGTCCCGTCCAGGTAGTCGGCCCGTACGGTGACGTGCGATGCAGGCCCGGTGACCAGCACTCCCGTACCCACGTGGTCTTCGGACAGCACGGACGCGTCGGCGCCCTGCGCTGCCTTGCCCTTGCCCAGCACCATGTCGCTGCTGATGCGGTCGACGACCTGTGTGCTGTAGCGGATGGTGATGATCTCCCGCAGCTTCGGCGGGACGGACTCGGCGTCCGGGCGCTGGGATGCGTAGTTGGAGACGAATCCCGCGGCCGGCCCGCGGCGGGCGATCCGGCACAGGTTGTTGATCACCTCGTCTCGGTCGTCCTTCTCCATCGCGGTGAAGTATTCCTGCAGCTCATCGATGGTCACGAAGATCACGGGCAGGTTGTACTTGCGCACGATCTCCGGGGTGAGTTTGCCCTCGGGGCAGATGCTCGTCGGGAGTTCCCGCAGCAGCGCGAAACGGCGCTCCATCTCGCGCAGCAGCTCCTGCAGCATTGCTTTGAGTGCCTCGATCGCGTCGTCCTCGGCGCCCATGACCAGGCGGTGAGCCACGGCCCGCATGGGCATCCAGTCGGCGCCACCCTTGCCATCGGCGATGTAGTGCCGCACGTAGGCATCGAGCAGCCCAGCCGCGGTCATCAGCCGCTGCGTAAACGTCTTACCCCTGCGGGGCAGGCCACCGAAGAACATCGACTGCCACATGATCGGGACCTCGATGCGGTTGCCGCGCGCGTCCTGCCCGAACGGGATCGGGTCCCACACGCTGAACGTCTCGGCCTTCGCCAGCGGGCTCGGGTTCGGCGTGCCGAGGTACGGGTCGTCGTCCGCCACCCACATGCTGACGCGGCCCGCATTCCCCCCGTGAGCTGCACGAACGCGGGCCATGATGACCTGAATCTCGTCAACGCCGAGCTCCTGCGCGATGACTTCGCGCTTCGCGAGCACGTCGGATGCTGTCTTCCCCCCGCCCCGGGGCAGGTCGAAGATCACAGCCCAGCCGCGGCCGTCACGTACCGGGCCCATCGTGCAAGACACCCGCGGCCAGTCCTTCTCGTCGTCGCCGGCCCGGCCGCTTTTCAGGAGGCCAGCGGCTCGCAGCGCCTCGTTGAGCTGCTGCGCGGACATGTCCACCCGCAGCGGCGGCGCGGCCTGGTCGAGCAGGCGCGTCTCCTTGCCGCGCCCGAGGTACGCGAGCGGCACTGTCACAGCGCCACCGATGCCCGTCTGCAGCAGCGGGTCGGCGAGTGCGATGCCTACGGCGGCAGCGGTCACAGCGACAGCTGCGGTACCGAACCGCCAGCGCCGGCTGCGGGTACGGGCTGCGTGCGCCATCTGCAGCCGCGTAGCGAGCTCGACATCCTCGGGTCGGGCCTCGCTCTGTGCCCGTAGCGCTTTGACGGCCGCGCTGTGGTCCTGCGCGGACAGCGTCGGCCACAGGCCCACACTCGCCCGATAGAAGCCGCGTGCAGCGAGCAGCACCGTCTTTACGAGGTACTTCGGGGTGCGCACCCCGTGATAGCGGGAGTGCCACCAGGTGAGCCGGCCGAGCGCCTGCGTATTGGCGACGATCGAGGCGCGCGAGCGGGCCCACGCGGGCAGTACGGGTACGTCCGGCACGGTAAGCCAGTCGGCGAGCGGGTTGTCCGGACGGTCAACCGCCTCGACCGCTGCGGGTACACCTGTACTCGCAGCAGGCGGGGCCTCGGGTACGGGCGGCTCGGGCTGCGGGTACAGGCGTACCCGGTCGACCGTGTGCCCGTTCAGCGGCGGCGGTCCGGTGAGTGTGTCCGTCATGCTGGTGGTCTCCTGCCTCTTTTCGGAGGGATAGGGGTACGCGGGGCGGCCGGGTACCTTGCCCGGGTACGGCCGCCCCGCGGCGTAGCTACTTGCCCTGCTCGCCGCGCTTGGCAGCCTTCTCGACGATCCGGTCAACCTTGCGCTGCAGGTCGCCGAGATAGACCTGCTCGCCGGCGATGCCGCGCTTCGCCATCCGCGCCACGTACCAGGCAACTTGCGCCTTCTCGCCCGCGGTCAGCTTCGGCTCGTTCGGGTTACGGCTCATCGCTTCTTGCCCTTCTGGATGTCCACCCACATCGAGCGGAGAACGAGAACGCAGATCGTCAGAGCCACCGCGGAGATGGCGAACGCCATGACGCTGATGGCGAGGGTGACCATGAGGAACGGGCCGGAGATGGCGAGCGCCACCCACTTGCCGTTACTGGCCTGCTGGACGGGCGCTGGCGGGGGGTGCTGGCAGCCCTGCTGCTGGGTGAGCTGCTGCGCCTGCAGGAAGGCTGCGATGAGCGCCAGCTGCTGGGTGTTGTCCGCTGCGTCGACCGCGTCACGGGCAGCCTTCTCCAGGTCGCTCACAGCACTTCCTTCAGTGCGTCGCGGATGCGCTGCGCGCGGGCCTGGCCGATGCCGTGCCGGGAGCGGAGTACGCGCACTCCGGGTGCGTCGCCGCTGGCGAGTACGTCGGCGAAGAAGTGACGCGACTCGGCGATGAGCGGATCGGGGTCGGCGATCTCCTCGGTCTCGGGTACGTACTTCGCCCGTACCGACGGGGGTCGGCGGCGTGCCGCCGCGGCCACCGGGAGCGCCTTCGGTCGGGCCACGAGCGGCAGCAGCCGTACCCCTGCGGGTACAGGCTCGGGCATGGGCAGCGCCGCGGGTACAGCCACCGGGGCGGGCGGGTCCAGTTCGGTAACGGGTGCCACGGTGAGCATGTCCAGCAGCGCCGCATCCGCGCCATCGCGCAGCCGGGTGCGCTGTACCTCGACGAGCTGCGCGCCGAGTGGCGTGTCCCCGAGCCCGACCCGGCGGGCCAGGCGCCACGAGGCACGCTCGGAGCGCCTGCGGGCCCGGGTGCTGGGATGGTTCGCTGCACGCGCCCGGTGGTAGGCCAGGCGCTGAACGGTCTCGGCGTTGCGGCGCTGCGCTTCCATGTCGACCCCGGTGCGGTGGACGACGATGCGGCGGGCAAGCAGGCCGAGCCCTTCGGCCGATGCGGACATGGCCATCGGGGTCATGGCGTAGACGACAGCCTCGGTGGCGTCGTCGGCGACAACGAGGCCTGTCACGGCTGCGGCGATCGGGGCCAGCCACAGGCCGATGCGGACCGGGGCGGGCGCAGCCTGGCCGAGCATGGTCAGACCGACCATGACGAGGGCGAGTACGAGGGTTACGCCTTCGCCCGCGGCGACAACGCCGAGCGCGGTGGCGGCCCGGCCGAACTCGGTCACGATGTTGGTGTAGGTGCCCCATCCGCCGGCCACGCCTGCGCCGATCATGGGCAGGGTCGCGGCGGCGAGGATCAGGGACTGTCCCCGGGTGAGATGCGCGGTGCTGGTGGTCATCGCCGGCCACCCGCCTGCGGGCCGCGCACGTTCGCGTCGTCGCGGTTGGACTGGGCCCGGCGCAGGGCTTCGGCCTCGGCGTAATCGCGGGCGTCCTGCGCCCGGGCGTGGTTCATCTGCGCGCATGCAGGCGCGCTACTGTTCTTCCTGTCCATGACGAGGGCCAATCTCGTTTGTGGGAAGTGGTGGTCCCCGGGCGGCGGTGCAGTCGCCAGCCCCGGGGGCGGCCCGCCTTCCGGCCGGGCCTTATGTGGTTGTCGAGCTGGTCGGCGGTGCAGTCGCCGATGGTCCGTACTCGTTGATCGCTCTTCTTACTGCGCGGACGTCGATCCCGATTTCTCGGGCGACAGTCGATTTGCTGCCGAGTTCCAAGACGCCTTCGGCGAACGCTGCCGCTCGTCTTCGGGCGCTTGCTGTGATCTCCGCTTGCAACTCGCGCTGCAGCCGTGTCTCGGCATCAACGCGCTCGCGCCAATTGGTGGTTGGCACGCCCACCAGCCTACTGGGACACCCTGTCCTAGGCAAGTGTCCCCTACTACGCGGCGAGCTGCGCCGTGACGGTCCGACCGCACCCGGGGCAGCGCACCGCGGGCGCCGCCCCGTCGCCACCGGAGATGGTGAGCTGCTCACCACAGACGCACACCTCGTCCAGCATGCGGCACACCCGGGCCAGTTGCAGCGCCTGCTCTATCCGCTCCAGCGAGAACGCGGCCACGCGGGCCACGTAGAGGCGCTGTGCCTCGTTGAACGGGGTCACGGGCCCGCGGATGCCCTCGACACGGGCGCACAGCCACAGCGCGGCGTACACGGCGGTGCGGTGCCCGTGGAAACGCCACCGCTGCGGGTCGACCGCGTCGGCCGCGGCGAGCCTGTCTCGGCGCACACGATCCGCTGGGGACCAGACGCGTGCGTCGACCCGGGTGCGCCGATTCAGCGGGGCCGGCTGTATCGCCGAGCGCTGGTTCGCCCTGGCCATCAAGTCGGCACAGTCGACGAGGGCCGCCTGCACCGCCTGCATCGTGTCGAGGACATGCAGGGACAGCGGGGCCGGGGTCTCCCCGGTGCCGGACCCGTCACGGGCGCGACGCTGCGGCACGTCCAGCTGGTCGAGGTCGGCGAGATGGTCGGCCATGCGGCCCGCCGGGGGCCAGGTCCGGGTGGTGGGTGTGGCGAGTGCCTCGGTGAGCAGCGGCCACGTGACAGCGATGGAGCGAAGATCGGCAGCAGCGGCGGGAAGCATGAACAGCTCTCCTTGCGGGTGGGTCAGGCAGTGGTGGGGTCGTCGAGCGCGGCGAGGATGATGCGGGCGTATCGATTCAGGTCGGGCGTGCCATTGCGCTGCCACCGGTCGGCGACGACGCGGACACGGTCGATGGCAGCCTCGGCCTTGGCCAGCCGCTCGTACAGCCGGTCCAAGTCGTCGTCTGTGATCGTGTCCGCGGTGTGCCGGCCCGGGGGCCGCTGCTCGCGCTGCGCGGCGGCCTGGCGGGCGTAGTCGATGGGGCCGAGGCGGTCAGCCATGGCGCTGCTCCGTGTCCATCCGGTCGAACGCGGCCCGGAACTTGGCGAACTGGGCGATAGCGGCCTCGTCCTGCTGCGCGGTGCCCACGCGGGCGCTGTGCGGCCTGGTGGCCCCGTGGCGCCGCCCTCGGCCCTGCCAGTGCCCGAGTGCGGTGAACACGAGGGCGACGAGGACGGCGAACACGGCGAACACGGCGAGCAGGAGCAGAGTCGGCGAGATGTGTTCGATCATGACGGGGCACCCTTCGTGGTGTGCTGGTGCGCGCCAGTGGTGCGCCCGCGGCGCATCGGCTCGTCGGCAAGGTGTCGCCATGCGACACACCCGATGCGCCCGCACGCGGCACGGATCGTGCCCTGTGGTTCGCGCCCGTGCCCGAGGATGAACGCCATCTGCATAGCTGTGTACGAGCGGTCCTGGAACCTCACCTGCAGGCGCCTCGCGGTCCACGCGACATGCCCGTCCGGGCCCGGCAGGGTCCGCTCCTCGAACACGGATCGCAGCGTCCGCGGGCGGGCCAGCACGCGTGCGACGAGACGCTGCACCGCGGGCCGCAGCGGCTCCCCGGTGCGCTGCAGCTCCTGATACAGCCGCTGCCGCTGCTGAGTGCTCGTGCCTGCGAACACGCCACTGCGGCACGAGCGGCTGCCCGCCTCGATGCGCATGATGGAGACGAGGCACTCGACCGCCACCGGGCAGCGCCGGCAGATGTCACGGGCCTCACGGGCCCCGAGGGCGTTCGCCATCTTGGGGAACATCTCCTCCGGGTCGACGTAGGGCTTGGCGCACTCGGCCTGGT
This sequence comes from Streptomyces sp. NPDC006208, assembly GCF_040613775.1. Lineage (NCBI taxonomy): Bacteria > Bacillati > Actinomycetota > Actinomycetes > Kitasatosporales > Streptomycetaceae > Streptomyces > Streptomyces sp. NPDC006208. The sequence goes on from NZ_JBEXSW010000066.1 coordinate 28,462, forward strand.
CGCGCCACCGGTCGGGGCGGGCCAGGGTGTCGGGGACACGGAGATTCGGGGTGATCATGACGCTGCTGCCTTTCCTGCCCAGCGGAACGCCGCGTGCTGAACCGCGGTCAGCTCCTGGATGTGCAAAGCGATCTGGCCCCCGTGGACCACGGGGCCTATGCGCATGTCCGGGCCGATGACCCGGGTGTGGTCGTCGTCCTCGAACACGCCCGCGTCGACCAGCCCGTCGACAGCTGCTTTGAAACTCGGGTACCAGTTCGCCGGGTCGGCGCGGCGCCGCGACGGAGGATGGAGCACTCCGAGGATGTAGGCGTGCCGCAGCAGGGGCTGGTCCCCGGCGAGGACGAGCGCGGGACGCATCACGTCGTCCTCGGAGCAGGCCATCATCGCGGCGGCGCGGATCCGCTCGGTCAGCTCGCTCCGCACCCGGTAGTGCACGCGCTGGTTCGCGTTCAGCAGTCGCATCCCCCGGGGGAGCGCGATGGTGAAGCTGCGGGGCTGCTCGGTCATGCTGCCACCGCCAGGTGCGCGAGGAGCTGCCGGCCGATCCACTCGGTGTACGCGGGCGGAACGGACTGGTTCATCCCGTCTTTCGTCATCCAGTCGAGGCCACCCATGGCGGCGCTGGCCGCAGCGCGAGAGCAGTTCCCGCCCCCGGTGACCATGACGAAGTCGGTCCACTCGTCGAGCTGGCCATAGTGGGCCTTGCGCTTGTCGAGCGTGTAGTGGAGCGGGTGCCTCTTCGGGCAGGGCCGCGGCACGGTCAGTGGGATGTTCGACTCGAAGAGACGGTGGCGAGACACCCGCAGCCCGTCGAACATCGTTCCGCACAGCACTATCGGATCCTTCAGCGGTGCCCCCTCGACGTTCTCGATCACGTAGGGCAGCCCGGTGGCGACGAGGAGCGCCCGGGTCTCGGGGATGAAGTCCTCGTATTCGCGCCCGGTGCGGTGCGCAAGGTCGGAGTGTGCCCAGCACGGGGGGGAGCCGGCGGCCGCGTCGAAGTTCTCGGCGATCCACTCCGGGTCGAGGTCGCGCAAATCGGCCTGGATGAACCGGTACGGGTAGCGGGGCTGCGGCTCGCGGTCGACACCGATCACGTCGAATCCGGCGTTGTGGTAGCCCTTGCTGGCCCCGCCCTGCTTGCAGCACAGGTCGAGCAGTCGCGGCCGCCCCGGGGTCCTCGGGGGCAGGGAAAGGTTCATGACGCTCCTTCACATCGGTGATCGGCGATCACGTGGTCGGTGGTGGGGAAGAGCGGGTCGCGCCAGGCGATGCGCTGGATGCCGAGCGCCCCGGTGATCAGTCGCCAGGTGAGCCGGCCATCCAGTCGGGCGCGGATCTCCTCGGCCAGGTCGAGCACCCCCGGGTCGGCGATCACGTCGAGTGCGGCGACCCGGCCGGCCCGGGCGCGGAGCACCTTGTTGCCGCAGCCGCGGCAGGTGCCTGGCTTCGCATGGTCGGCCGAGGCTTCGAGTCGCTTCGCTATGCCCGGGTGGAGGCTCATCGGGCACCTCGCACCATGTACGAAGGGGTTGCGAAGGGGTTTGCGAAGGGGTGTGCGTAGGGGTTGACCAGGGCTTCGAAGGGGTCGAAGGGGTGTCGAGGGGGTTGGTTCCCCTTATGCGTTACGAAGCAATGGGCATTCAGAGAGTGCTGCTTGTATGCGTAACCCCCTACAAACCCCTTCGATCCCTTCGACTTGCAGGTCAAACCCTTCGACAACCCCTTCGCAAACCCCTTCGCAACCCCTTCGCAACGCAGAGTCATGACTGGTCACCCCACGCAGGGTTGATGGTGTTGAGCCGCAGGCCCGTCGTCATCGACCGCCGGGTTCGCCCGTCCTTCGACTGGGGGTAATCCCGCTCCTGCATGGCCAGCGAGAACGCCTTCAACGACATGGGCCGCATGCCCGAGGTCTCCGACCAGAGCTTGTAATTCGCGTACAGCTGGCGGGTCTCGGCAAGACGCCCGGGGGCCTCGCTGGTCTCCTCTTCCATCCACATGACGAGCGGATCCGAGTTGGCCAGGTGCTCGCGGGTCTTCTCCTGCACCGCGGCGGGCACGTCGAGGCCGCGCTTCTGCCATTCGATGCATCCGGCGATGGCCCAGTTGAGGACCCCAGCGGCCTCGCGCGCCATGATCTTCTCGTCGAGTTTGGGGATCCTCTTGGCCGGCGGGACGGTGACGTCCCACCCGATGTCCTGCAGCCGGCGGGCGATACCGTGCCCCCCGCCGACGTTGGGCAGGTAGTTCGTCGCCAGGTGAATCTTGCCGACGGGGCGGAAGTCGAAATACTCGGCGCGCATGAACCGCGCCGACATCGTGTCCTCTCCGGTGAGCTGCTTGACCAACTCGTCGTCGAGGCGCTTGCCGGCCGAGGTCTCGGTCGTGGCGAGGAGCCGCTTACCGACCATGCGGGCCACGTCGTTGGGGATGCCTTCACTCTGCTTGGCGAGCAGGGTGGACCTCGGTACGGACTGCGCGTAGTCGCCGAGCAGGGCCATGAGCACGCGCATGAACACGCCTTTGCCGTTCTGGCCGTCCCCGTGATGGATGAACATGGCCTGCTCTTGCGTCGACCCGGTGAGGGTGTATCCGACGACGCGGGCCAGGTACGCCTGCCGCTCCTCGTCGGGCATGACCGAGGCAAGGAAGTCCTCCCACATGGGGGCCCGTGCCCCGGGGTGGTAGTTGATGGGGGACTGCTGCATGAGGTAGAGGCCGCGGTCGTGCGCGAGCAGCTCCCCGGTGGTCAGGTCGACGATCCCGTTGGCCACGTTGAGCAGCATCTCGGGCCGGTCGAAGTGGTCCATGTGTACGTGCAGCGCGGGATGGGCCTGCAGGATCTCGCGGGCCGCGGCCAGCTTCGGGCGCATGCGCTGCTGCCGGGACCATTTGTCGAACCGTTCCCGAGGGGAGAGCAGTTCGTCCTTGGTGGGCTTGTCCCCGGGGCCGAAGATCGGCGGCGTGTCGCTGTAGTTGTCCTCTTCGTCGCGCAGCCGGTTGATCGTGGACACGACCCGGGTCCACACCGCGGTATTGGCGCCCTTGAATGACCAGCGCCCCCCGTCGTAGGTGGCCCACTGTTCGGTGTCGGTGATCCACCGGACCTCGGTGCCGTACCGGTCGACGACGCGTTGCGCGTTCCCGATGTCGTCCCAGTCCCTCGCGGGCATTGGTACGGGCAGCACTGCGGGTGCCTCGCTCGGGGCCAGCCAGGCCGGGCGCGATGCCTGCGGCTGCTGGGGGACGAGCGCGGTGAAGTCGTTGCGCTCCCTGGCCACGGGTGGCCACGGGGTGCGCGGCTGGGCGATGCCCGCGGTGAGCCCGGACAGGATGGTTCCGATGGCCCGCCCCTCGGGGTGCCCGCCGGCGCGGGCCGCAGCGAGCAGGTGCTCACGCGCTTCGCCCTCGGAGATGGCGCCCGCGCCGACGAGGGTCCCCAGGTTGAACGCACTCGTATTGATCGTGTTGTTCTGGTCGCCCTCGGGCGCCCGGGTGATGGCCTGGCATTCATCCTCGACGACGCGGCGGGTGTACCGGTCGAGCCGGTCCGTCGGAATGGCCGGGCCGATGGCCGCCGGGGTGGCTGCCGCTACCGGCTTCGTCGTCAGCGCGGTGAGCAGCCACTCGGGCGCCGCGACCGGAGGCTGGTTCGCGTCGGCCAGGGTGTAGAGGACGCCGCTTGCGTGGACGCTCCCCGGGCCGATGACGTACGCGTTGCCTGCACGGACGTCCCCGTCGAACTTGCCCTGCAGTGCACCGAGCCGGTTGCCGAGCTTCACCCCGGGCGGCGCCCAGTAGTAGTCGTGGTACCCCTTCGCGGTGGTGACACGCATCGTCGGGGTGTGCTCGTGCCCGAGGGCAGCCGCCGCGTCCTCGAGGGCGCCCACTCGGTCGCTGTCGACGACGAGGAGCTGCTCGCCATCGGGGCCGGTGCACCCTCCGACGAAGATGCCGACGTTGCGCGGGTGGCGTTCGAGGCCGAAGTGCTGGCGCACCAGCTCCTCATCCCTGACGTGCCGGGTCGTGAACGTCACCGACGGGTGCTTCCCGCGGTCGGTGCACGTCGCCGGGTCGTGTCCGCGGCCGATGCCGGCGCACTGCTCAAGCCCCGGGTGGTCCACGGGGAATACCGCGAACCCGTGGCGCACGAGCCACAGAGCACCGTCGACCGGTGTCTCGCGGATCATGGTGTCGCTCAACGTGGGCTCCCTTGTACGTCGGTGCGGTCGTTCGGTGGGGTGCCTCGGGCGGGATTCGATCCCTGCGGCGTCACGCCATGGGGCCGAGGCGAGTTGGTCCGTCCGCGGGTGCGGCGGCGTGGATGGCACGCACCCGCGGACGGCGCTGGAGGGGGCGGGGCTAGAAGGGCGGCGGGGACGCAGCTGCTGCAGCCTGCTGGGCCTGCTGCTGCTGGTAGAGCGCCGCGGTGGCCGGGTTCTGCTGTGCGGCCTGCGCCTGCTGCGGGGTGAGCCCGGGGACCGGGGCCATGAGTTCGGCCTGCGCCGCGGGCACGTACTGGGCCGCGTACTGCTTCGGCGGGCTCCATCCGCGCTGCTTCGGCGGAAGTTCGTGGGTGAACGTCACGGTGAGCGTGCCGCCGATTTCGAGACCCTTCGCCCCGGCGGTGCGGACCGCGTCGGCGATGGCGTTCTTCATGGCGCCTTTGACGAAGATGCGCCGCCTCCCGTCGTCGTCCTCGACCGACGGGTCGCGCTGCTCGGTCTGCACGGTGACGACGAGTTGCATCATCGGGTTTCCGTCGTTCCAGAACTTCTTGTCCCCGGTGGACATGTCGCGCTGCTGCTCAACCGTGGGCTTCTCGGTGATGCACCCGGCCACGGTGGTGCCGATGCTGGGGAATGCGGCGCTGGGTGCACCGCCGCCGCCCATGAGGAAGTCGTCCGCGTTCGGCGCCTGGTACGGCTGCTGAGGGGTAGTCATTGCTGGTTGCTCCTGGGTGTCAGGCGATGAGCGCTTCGAGTGAGGCGCCCGGGCGGGTGTTGGTGACCCCGGGGCAGCCGGCGCTGAGGTCGGTGCTTCCGGGGTTGAGCCACGGGCAGAACCGGCACTTTGCGGCCGGGTCCGTGGGGATGGCGGCCCAGTTCTCCGGGTGGGATTCCGGGTCGAGGTCGAGCACCTGCTGCCGGATGCGATCCAGTCGGGCAACCGCGTCGAGGGCGACCTGTCGGTCGTATGCCTCGGTCCACACGTGGACGCGCAGCTCGTGGTACCGCCCGACAAACACGATGGCGACGCGTTGCGGCTGCTCGCCTGCGTTCTCCTGGCCGAGCCCGTACAGGTGGGCCTGCTTGCGGTACTGGTCCCCGGGGCCGCCGCGGCGGTACTTGTCCAGGGTGGAGGTCCCGACCAGCTTCCAGTCGTAAACGGTCCCGGTGGCCCGGTCGTACAGGTCTGACGACCCGGCGAGGGTCGCCGCCTCGGTGAAGCCCTGCCGCACGGTGACGCGTTCTTCGACCTTGTACCGGGGGGTGACCCCGTCGGCGAGCATGGTCTGCCTCGCGGTGAACGCCTCTTCCATCCACGCGTGGAACCCGGTGCCGAGGACCGAGGCGATCGGGTCGTGTTCGCCACCGACCTCGGGCCAGTCGAGCAGCTTGTACGAGAGTTTCCGCTCGCACGGGTCGCCGACTTCGGACGGTCCGATGCGCTTCTGCAGGCTTCGGGGCGCGTTGTTGGCCGCGTCGATGATGAGCCCACCGACACGCTCGGCCAGCTGTGCCCCGATGTCGTCGCTACCCGTGGCGATCACTGGGTGGCCTCGGCGCTGCGGCGGAACCTGCCAGCGAGCTGGCGGCAGAGGGACCCGCACCGGGCGGTCGCCTTCGGGTGGAAGTTGATGCTCTCCAGCTCGTCGGCGACCTCGAGCAGCACCTCGGCGCGGACCTTCGCGCGCTCGGCGGCCAGCCACTCGACGTACCGAGCGAGGATCGTGCCCGCGTCGTCGTCGCCATCCCACCGGTTCGGGTCGGTCATGGTTCGCTCGATCGCATCGACGAGATACCGGTATGCCTCTGCGTCGAGGGCCAGGCTGGACGGGTTGAGTTCGTCGCCGAGGATCTCGGCGCGCGCCTCGGCACGGTGGGCGTCGAGGGCGTCGCGCACCTCGTCCGGGGACCAGACCGTCACGCTGCCTCGGTCCGTGCGGACCATGGCTTTCAGCCGCTCGCTCGTGCTCATGCGCTCTGCTCCTTACGCGTGTAGTAGTGGAAGCCCGGGTCCTCGTCGTGCAGGTCGAGGGCGCCTTCGCGGGCGAGTTGGGCGAGGTCGCGGCGTGCGGTGCGCAGCTTCGGCGCGTCGATGCCGAGGGCGATGTAGTCGCGGCGCACGCGCCGCGGCGTCCACTTCCCCCCGCGGTGGGCGACCAGGACGCGCAGCGCGCGGATCCTTGCCGGGCCGAGGTCTGTGGTCGCGGCGAGTTCGTCGAGGGCGCTCACAGCCGTTCACCTCCCGCGGTGCCGACGCGGTATGCGGTCGTGTCGAAGAGGTCGTCCATGGCCGGGGCGTTCTTGGCCGCGGCTGCTTTGATGGCGCGACGTACCGCGTCGTAGCACTGGGGGCACATCGCGGTGAGCCGCTCGGCCGGCAGCTGGGCCGCGGTGACGAAGTCGCCCTCGGTCTCCGGGTTGCGCGGCATTGCGATCAGCCGCACGACACCGTCACGCCCCCCGTGGCGGCGCTTGCTGACGGTGTCCCCGTTCGAGTTGAGGCAGCGTCCCTGCCGGCGCAGCCGGTCCGGGTCGTGCTTCGACCCGCAGGCGCCTTCGCACTGGGAGCGATGGCCCGCGTTGGCCATGACCGTGTTCCACAGAGCGGATCCGACGAGCGGGGGGCGCGTCATGACGAGGCCTCCTTGGCTTCGAGCCATTGCCGGGCGATGCCACCCGAGATGGCGCGGTAGACGGTGCGCCCGCTGTCCCGGTCGACCACGCTGTGCGTGAGCGGCGGGCGGGGCGCGAAGTCACGGGTGACGTAGTGGCGGCCGTGGTCTCCATCGGCGGGCAGGCGCAGGATGTCGGCGACGATTCCGTGGTGCCCGCGGAAGTCGGTGCGCCGGTACCAGCCGCGGATGCCCAGAGCCTCGGTGTACGCGTCGAGCCGGACCGCATGCCAGGGGCGGGTGTCCTCGGGAGCGGCGCCCTCGGCGCGGGCCAGCGCGCGGAACACGTCGAACGGGTGGGCCCCGTTGCGCTGCAACTCGCCGGCCCGGACCGCGTGGTCATAGGCGATCTGCCGCGCCTTCCCGTCGTCGTGGAGCTGGAACGCGGCGTGCAGGTCGCGTACTGAGTCCCCGGTGAGCAGGGGCCGCAGGGTTTCCCCGGTCGGGTAGGCGGGCGGAGCGGGCAGGACCGTGAGGTCGAGCACCTGGTGGGCCAGCCGCGTGACGGTTGCAGAGAGCGCGCTCATGGCGCCACCTCGGGGGGGAGCTGCAGGTCATGCGGAACCCGGTAGTTGTGGTGCAGCGGGGAGGTGTACGTGTCCTCGCGGGAGGTCGCGGCCACGTCAGCGAGCAGCCCGGCCGCGCCGAGCGCGAACACGATCGTGGCGACGATGTCGACGGACGCGTCACGGGAGTTGAGGAGCGCGGCGTTTCCCGCGCGGATGGCGCGGACCTCGGCGGGGCTGGGCGAGCGGTGCGTCATCACACACCCGCCTGGCCGCTGCGCAGGCTGATGATCCCGAGGGCGAGACCTTTGGTCACGGCTTGCCCGGACGTCTTGACCTTGATCCGGGCGAACAGCTTCTGTCGATGCGTCTTGATCGTGTTCTCGGTGACGTGCAGCCGGCGCCCGGTCTCTTTCGCTGTCTCTCCGAGGGCGATGCCGAGGAGGCATTCGCGCTGCATCGGGGTGACGTACAGAGTGGACGGGGGGACGACAATGTCACGGGTGGTGATCGCTCCGACTGCGGCGCGGGAAAGCCCGTCCACGTCGGCGATGGTGAGTTGCAGGTCCCGGCCATCGGCGTGCTCGATGAGCGCCTCGCGGACGATGCGGCGGACGGAGCCCTTTTCCCAGCGGGTGAGTCCCCCGGGGCTGTTGGCTGGTTCGGTAGTGTTGTGGTTCACGGTGTCCTCGATTCGGGTTCGGGTTGAGGAGTGCCGAGGGGCCCTCGGACCTGACCGTCCGGGCGGCCCCGTTTTGCTGTGTCAGGCGGCAGCCTTGGCGGGCCTCTTCGCCGACTTCATTCGCCGGGACTTGGCCGACTTGAGGGCGAGCGCGGTGAAGTGGGCTTTCCGTAGGTGCTCGGCGACGCGGGTGATCTGCTCGTCCGTGGCGTCGGGGTGCATCTCGCGGGCCTGCTTCTCAAAGCGGCCGGCTGCCGCGGCTCGGGCCTTGGCCGTCCTGCTCGCCGGGTCGAGCGTGTTCGCCCAACTGGTCTGCACGGCCATACGGGCCCGCAGTGTTCGCTCCTCGGGGGTGAGCTCGGTATCCATCTGCGTCCTTTCGGGGCGCTGTGACGGTGGGGCGTCCATGTCCATGGACATGGACATCGGGGGAGAACAGCGCTCGGCAGTGCAGGCCGAAGCAGCCGGCCACAGCGCGGGCCTCGATGTCGGTGACCGTTGGCCGGACCTCGTCCACGAGGGCTTGGACTTTCGACTTGCTCAGCCCGGCCGCCGCGGCGAGTTCCCGTATGGATCCGGGCTCGCCTTCGCGGTGGTCGTCGATCAGCCGTCGGAGCAGGTCACCGTCGTGCAGGCGCATGCGTGTAGCCACTTCTCTCCCGTCGTGTCCACGTTTCTGGACAGGTCGAGCATGGCACTTAGTACAGCGCTTGTCCAGCTTTCTGGACAGGGTCCGTTCGGGGGTCCCTGGCAAACAACCCGCCAATTACCGGGGGCCCGGTGGCCCATCCTGTCCAGGGTCGTGGACAATGGCTGTCCACGGGGCAGGGTTGCCTTACCCGTGCCCGACAGGGACGTTTGGCCTGTTTCGCCGGGTGCAGCGTGGACAGTTGGATACGAAAGGGCCCAGATATGCCGGATCAGAGCGACGCGTTGACGCGCCTCGTGCAAGCGCACGTGGGCGAGGGGCGAGCGCTCACGATCCGAGCGTTCGCCCTCGCAGCTGTCGACCCCGAGACAGGTAGCACCCTCAGCAAGAGCACCGTGGGAAACCTCGTGCAGGGTCACCGCATCAAGATCAACCCGAGCATTGTGCGCTCCATTGCTGCCGGCCTCGGCATGCCGCTCGCCACCGTGCAGGCCGCGGTGATGGAGCAGTATGTCGGGGTCGTCGTGGATGACCCGTTCGGCATCGAGCCCGGAGACGACGACGCGGTCGTCCGGGTCGCGCACACTCCGGGTGCCACCGCGGATGACCTGCCCGAGGTGCGCGCGTTCATCGAGCGCGCTCGCCGGGGAGATGGCTCCCGCAACTGAGTGGCCGAACAGTTACCCCTTGGCTGAAAAGGTTTCATCTTCACTCGTTTTGGTGACCACATAGGTGTGTCCCTGCGCGTAGAGTGATCTGACCTCGTGCAATCGAACGCGCGTGCGACAGCTTTCGCCTGCGCACGTACGGGAATGGGGGTCGGGTGACAGACGCACCGCGCATAAGCGTTCAGGCCGTCGACCTGGGCGGGTTGTGCCCCGTTGCGCTCTATGACAGCAGGGAGGCGGTCGTGCTCGGCATCGACATGAGCCGCCCCGCGGAGGAGATTCTCACCGGTCTACAGGACGTCATCGAGGAGGCTGTCCAAAGCGGCCGGTGGACACGGAACGACGCAGGCGGCCACCGGATCGGCGACGGCGCGCCGCCCGGTGAAACCGCCCGCTCCCACACTGACTGCCCCTGATCCGGACACCCGGACCGGCCACCCCCTGCCTAGAGCCGGTCTCCGGGGCTTAGCTTCCTGTGCTGCTCGCGCGCCCGCTCGGCACCCGCCGAGCGGGCGTACCTGTCCACCATGCTGCGCGACTTCCATCCCGTGATCCGCATGAGGTCGGTCTCGTTCCCGCCGGCCGCCAGCCACATGTGCGCGAACGTGTGCCGGAACTGATGCGGGTGGATCCTGCCGAGGCCCGCGGCCTCGGACCGTCGGGCCAGCAGCTTGCCCGCCCCGGACACGGTGAGCCGCTTCTTGGTCTTCTGCCCGATCCATAGGTGCTCGACGGTCTTGCCGTACGGGTGCCGCGCCCGCGCTCTCAGGTACCGGTCGACAGCCTGCGCGGTTTTGGTGCCGTACGGAACGGCCCGGCCGCGCGATCCTTTACCCATGACGTGCAGAACCTGCATGTCGAGATCTACGTCTTCAAGGGTGCGGTCAACCACCTCGGACAGTCGGACGCCCGAGTCGAGCCACAGGAGGATCATGGCGCGGTCGCGGACCTCGGCGAACTCTCGGCCCTGCACACTCTTCAGCAGGGTCTGCAGCTGGTCGGTGGTGAGAATCGGCACCTCGGGTTCCTCGACCTGTGGTGCCGAGAGACCCTCGGCGGGGGACCGGTCGATCTCCTCCTCGACGACGAGCCACTTCAGCCACTGCTGTACGCCGAGGAAGCGGGACCGCGCCGAGCTGGCCGAGGTGCGGGCGATCTCGTGGACGACGAAGGCCTGCACGTGTGCACGCTTGATGTCGAGGACGTCGTCGACCGCCGGCACCGGATCAACCCCTGAGTCCTCGGCGGGTGGCGGGGGATCAGTGAGATAGTCAGCAAACAGATTCGCGGAACGGAGGTAAGACCGGATGGTCTCGGGTGACCGGTTGTTCGACCGGAGCGACAGTTCCCATGAGCGGAGCAGTAGCGCATACGGGTTCGTTGCGGGCCTCATGCCTCCAAGAACTTATCTGCCCTATGAGCGCTGTACAACCGTTCTGACAAACTCTGTAGGGTCGAAACAGCAGGTCAACGCAATGATTGGGGAAACGCCGTGCGGCCGGTAGGCAGCAA
>NZ_JBEXSW010000067.1:0-38562 GCF_040613775.1 Streptomyces sp. NPDC006208
CAGCTGAACATCCCGCTCCACAGCACCCCCTCCCTAGGCGCTCAGGATAGATCCACTCCTGCTCCGCACATGATCGACCGGACAAGTCCTAGGTGGTCGAGGAGTTCGTCGCGCATTCCCTGCAGCTCCTCATCGGAGTAGCAGTCGTATTGCATCGTGTGCCAGCGGCTGCGGGCCCGCCGCCGGATGTTCTCCAGCGCCTGCTCGATCCGCGGCTCACTCACGTCATGCCGGGCTACGTCCTTGATCGTCATAAGTATCATCCTGGCAGCCGCCACTGACACCCCAGGTACCCAGCCGTGACCACGCCTGAGAAACCTGGTAGTTGCAGGGAGCAGCTCCGCGCGGCTGGCGAACCAGGCGAGGTTGAAACTCAAGCTGACAACCTGTTCCTGAACCCTCGCGTCGGCGCCGTCCGTACGCTCTGGGCGAATGAGGTCCGGGCCGTCCTGGTGGACACCAAGACGGCTTCGGCCAAAGCTCGAAGGGCGTCCGGGCCAAAGCACCGTGGAGGACCGTGCGCAGTCCGTGTGCTCGCCTTGGAGGCCGATCCGGCAGGCGCAGCAGGTCGTGGAGCCCCGTGCCGTGTTCGGCCCAGGTACGGAGTCGGTCGCGGGCGACCCAGTGGATCTGGTGGCACTCACCCCAGGCTCGGGCGTCGCGGGTGAGGGTCCCGTTGGTGATTGCCCAGCCATTGCGCTTCGTCGAGGAGTGTGACGCGTCGGGGTTCTTGTTCGAGTGCCTCCTTGATGCGACCGAACGAGGTCAAGCGCCGACCGCCGGTCCTCGGCCAAGCCGGGTGGCCGGCCGCCACGTTGTGGCCCGGCGGAAGACCTGGCGGATCTTTTGCCGGGGACGCTGCAGCCCCGCCTGGCTCCCGGCAGCCGCAAAGGCCGTCCTCACCCTGGAGCCTCACCGCTGGACATGCTCCGTCAGGCCCCGGGGTTGAGGTCCTGCAGGACGGCCTGCCCCGCCGCACGGTGCTCGGCGGCCGCAGTGGGATCCCTCTCGTCGAGCACGATCGCGATCCCCTCGTGGGCCAGCGCTTCCTCGTGCCGATATCCCAGTGCCGGGGCCAGCTCCAGCGCCTGCCGGTGCAGCCGTAGCGCCTCCTCGGGCAGGCCTGCAAGCCGGCAGGTCTCGCCGTAGCCGTTGAGGAAACGGATCTTCCAGTGTTCCTCGAACAGCTCGTCCAGCAGCGCGAACGCCTTGCGATGAGCGGCCAGTGCCTCCTCGTACCGGCCCATCTGCCGCAGCGCGACGCCCAGACAGTTGAGGCACCACGCCTCGTTGTGCAGGTGCCCGTCCTCGCGGGCCAGCGCCAGCGCCTGATGCAGGTGCTCCGCCGCCTCGTCGGGTTCCTCACGGGCGATGGCCACGCCGAGGGTGATCCGAGCCGTCAGCGTGGCCGGCCATGCGGGGTCGGCGTGGGGGAAGTCCAGCACCTCCCGGGCCCGCTGTGCCGCCTGATCGCGGTGTCCCAGCTGCAGCATTGCCCAGGCCTGCGCCGCGGCCGCATGGGCCACGCCCGTGGGGCAGCCGGCCTTCTCGTACAGCTTCCCCGCCCGGCTGAAGAGTTCGAGCGGCTCCTCGACATACCCCTCGTCCCACTTCAGATAGCCGCGGCGCATGGCCAGTTCGGCTTCCGGTCCCATGTCCTGCGCCTGGGACAAGCGCGGCCTTGCCGCCTCGTAGGCGGCGTCGGCCTCCTCCGTCCTGCCGGCGTTGTAGCGCGCGAAGCCCAGGTCGCTGTGCGCCTCGGCCAGTTGCAGCGGATCGCCCAGGCGCTCGGCGGCGGCCAGTGACCGCTCGAAGAGAGCGTTGAGATGCGTCGTGCCGCAGCGCCGCGCGAAGTACGCCCGCAAAAATCGCGGCAGCTCGCACACGTGCGCATCGGCCCCGACGGCGACCGCCGTCTCGAAGGCGGCCACCAGGTTCTCGTACTCCGCGACGAGCCAGGCAAAGGCCGCGTTCTTGTCCGCGAACTGCGGCAGCTCGGCCGGGGGCCGGCCCGCGGAGGCCGGGCGGGCGGGCGACAGGAACGGCATCGCGGCATCCGCGGCGGCCGCCGCGTGCACGTAGTAGTCGAGCATCCGGCCCAGCGCCCGTTCCCGCTCGGCCGGCGAGTCCTGCTCCACGCCGGCCCGCCGCGCGTGCTGGTGCACCAGGTCGTGCAACCGGTAGCGGCCGGCCACCGGCTGCTGGACCAGGTGCGCGTCGAGCAGGTCCTCCAGCATCGCCCGGGCGCTGCGCAGCGGCACGTCCGCCAGCGCCGCCGCCAGGTACTCGTCGAAGTACGCCCCGGGAAGCAGGCCCAGCATCCGGAACAGGCGGGCTTGGGCCCGGTCCAACTGCCGCACGGACATGGCGAACGCGGTGTCGAACTCGCTCGCGCCCTGCGCCATCCGCTCGACGAGGATGCCCACGGTCCAGCCCGGCCGGTGCCGCAGCCGGGCCGCGGCCAGCCGCAGCGCCAGCGGCAGGTGCCCGCACAGCCGCAGCACCTCGGCGGCGGACTCCGGCTCGCGGGCCAGCCGGCCGTCGGGCCCGCCGGCCTCGCCGCTGGCACGGGCCAGCAGCTCCGCGCTTTCCTGCGGGCTCAGCACGTCCAGCGACACCGGGGGCACCTCGTCCAGGCCAAGGAGCCGATTGCGGCTGGTGATCAGGGCGACGGAGGGGCCGGCGCCGGGCAGCAGCGGGCGGACCTGGTCGGCGTCGGCGGCGTTGTCGAGGACCAGGACGACCCGTCGGCGGGCCAGCTCCGACCGCCAGCAGGCGGCCAGCTGTTCGACGCCCTCCAGCGGGACCTTCTCGGAGGGGACGTCGAGCGCGGCGAGCAGCATCCGCAGCGCGGACTCGGGATCGAGCGGATCCCGGCCCTCGGTGAACCCGTGCAGGTCCACATAGAGCTGGGCGTCCGGGTAATCGGCGGCCAGCCGGTGCGCGGCGTGCATCGCCAGACAGGTCTTGCCGACACCGGCCATGCCGTCGACGGCGACCACCCGGTGGCTGTCCACCGCGGCAAGCACGGCGGCGAGCTGGGCCTGGCGCCCGGTGAAGTCGCTCACGTCGCGCGGCAGATCGTTGCGGGGCCTCGGCCGGCCCTGGCGGCTGGACTTCGGGGGCGCGGGAAGAGGGCTGGAGGAGCGTTCCCACAGGGGGCGCAGTGGACGGGGGTCGCGCTTGACGAGTCGGCACAGAGCGATCACCGCGGGCCAGGGCGGCACGGTCTGGCCGCTGAGGTAACGCGACAGCGATGAGGAACTGAGGCCGGTGTCCCGCGCGAGGGCCCGCACGCCGAGCCCGGACAGTTCCTGGAGCAGACGCAGCCGGGCCGCCAGCTCGCTCTGCGGGTCTGCCTTCGCCGTTTGTTGCCGCACATCCATCAGATGCCCCCCGTGTCCCGTCCCGTCAGAAACCTACCGGGCCAAGTCGCCGCTGCTCAAGGCTGATTCAGCTGTCCCACGGTGTCCCACCGCCGTGGCCGTGGTGAGCGGATCCGGCTGATATGGACCCACACCCCGAGGGAACCGGGGCACCGACCCGAAACAAGGAGCAGACCGAGATGCAGTCCCGTATGCACAACCCCGCCGTCGTCCTGCCGGACGCGATGCCGGCCATCCAGACGCTCTTCAAGGCCGTGCACTCCGGCGGGGTGGACGCCCAGACACTGGAGCTGGTGCACCTGCGCGTCAGCCAGATCAACGGCTGCAGCGCCTGCGTCGACGGCGGCGCGAAGTCGGCCCGCAAGGCCGGTGTGGGCGACGAGCGGCTGGCCGCGGTCGCCGCCTGGCGCGAGGCTCCGTACTTCACCGAGCCGGAGCGGGCGGCGCTTGCGCTGGCCGAGGCCGCAACAAGGCTGGCCGACCGTCCCGACGCGGTGAGCGACGAGGTGTGGGACGCGACCGCCACCCACTTCGACGAGAAGCAGCTGGCCGCCCTCGTCCTGATGATCGGCGTCACCAACCTGTTCAACCGGCTCAACGCCGCGACCCGCCAGATCGCCGGCGCCTGGGGATGACAGCAGCCGGCCCCCAGGAACGGAGCCTTCAGCGGCGAAACGCCCCGTGAACGTCAGTCCCGGGGGCCGCCGCGGCGGCGGCCCCCGAGCATGGCGATGCCTCGCCTCACACCCCGTACAACCGGAAGGAAACCCGCAATGAAGGACACGCAGAAGCCCGCCCGGAGCACCACCTCGACCGGCAAGACGTTCGAGGGATTCACCGACGAGGAACGAGGCGCGATGAAGGAGCGCGCCCAGGAGCTGAAGACGTCCGCGCGCCGCGGACCGCGCGCCGGCAAGGTGGACGAGGAAGCCGCCGTGCTCGCGAAGATCGCCGAGATGCAGGAACCGGACCGGGTCATGGCCGCACGGCTCCATGCCGTGATCAAGGAAAGCGCGCCGGGCCTCTCCCCCAAGCTCTGGTACGGGATGCCCGCATACGCCAGGGACGGCAAAGTCCTCTGCTTCTTCCAGAGCGCGCAGAAATTCAACGCCAGGTACGCGACGTTCGGCTTCAGCGACAGGGCAGACCTCGATGAAGGCGCCATGTGGCCGGCCTCGTACGCACTGAAAGAGCTGACCGCCGAAGTCGAGGCAAGGATAGGCGCGCTCGTGAAGAAGGCGGCGAACTGAGCCGAGCCGATGACCGGCGCCCGTCGTGGTTCGGCGGGCGGGTCCCCGCCCTCCGGGCACACGACGGAGGCGGCCGGCCCGGCATCTGAGTAGGAGCGCTCAGGCGAGAACCGGAACGGCCCGCAAAGCTGTACGCATGACGACACCGCCACTCACCAGGCACCCGCACAACCCGCCCGGCCCCGACGACGCGCGGCACCCGCATCCGGCACCACCACGCCCACGGCGGGCGCGCACCGTCGCCATGGTGGTGACCCTCACCCTGCTGCTGACCGGCTCAGCCGCCACCGCGTGGTGGCTGGGCCGTGACGACGACGGCTCCCCGCTGACCGGCCGGCCGCGGGTGAACGACACCCGGGCCGGGCTGACATACGCGATACCCGAGGGATGGGAACACGACGAAGCAAAGGACAAGGACCTGATCAGCGGCTTCACCTCACAGATCACCAGCAGGACCAAGCAGGACAGCGAGACGGGCAAAACAGTTCTCGCCGGCCGGGCCCGGCAGGTCATACCCCCCTCCGACCTACAACGGCAGGCAGAGGCCGCGGCCAGGTCGAACGCCGAATTCTTCTTCCCGGACCAAGCCGCCACGCTCGAGAAATCCCGGCCCGCAACCGTCAGCAGCCACCCGGCCCACACAGTGACACTCAACGTGAAAGAAGAAAAAGGTGGCACCGCGCGCCTGACGATGACCCTCATCACCGTGGACGACAACCGCACCTCCTTCCTCCTCGGAATCACCACAGACACACCAGGCACGAACGCCGGCCACGACATCGAAGCAGTCATGGAAAGCACCAAGACGACATGACTTCCCACCCGAGAGGGGTGGGAAGTGGAAGTGCCGGGGCGCAGCCGAGGGGCTGTGCCCCGGCGTGCGCGCGGCCCGGCCTGCACAACCACACGGCGCCGTTCGGCAACCAGCCCGGCAGGCCGCTGCCGTACCACGTCACCCTTCAGGACCCAGCAGACCAACAGGGAAGGCCCCCGGGAATCCGCTGCGGGCGGACTCCCGGGAGCCTTCGGTGGGGCGCCGTGCGGGTGAGGGTCAGCAGTTGCCCGCCGGACGCTCGCGGACCACCAGGTCGGTCCAGCCGGTGGTGCCGTCGATCCAGGCCACCTGGCGCCCGTCGCCGGCCGCCGGGTAGCTCTGGTCACCGCGGTTGCAGGAGACCCGGCCCTTGCGCGAGCCGTCCGTGCTGAACTGCCACAGCTTCGGCAGGGTCTCGTTGCGGTACTGGGTGTCAGGCGTCTGCGCCGTCACCGTCAGGGCGTCCTGCGAAACGGTCAGCTCCGATGCGATCAGCGCACCCGGCTTGTACTCGTTGCTGAGGCTCACGGTGCCGGTGCCGTCCAGGTCCGAGCGCAGAATCGTCATCTGACCCTGGTCGGAGCCGTTGATGTTGGCCAGCCAGAAGACGTTGCGGCCGTTGACGCCGGTCTGGCCCAGGCCCTGCGCCGCGTCCAACTGGTCGACGAGGGCCGCCTTGCCGGTGGCGAGGTCCATGATCTCCACGCCCAGGCGGTAGTCACCGTCCTGCGGGTACAGCTTCGCGTAGACGAGCTTGTCGCCCTTGACCGACGGGAGGGCTGTGCCGAGATTCCAGTCGCGGCCGTCCACGAACGTAGGCGCCTTGTCGGCGGGCCGCAGGTAGGCCACGTGGCGACCGCCGAGGAAGTCGTACTCCTCGAACACCGTCACGCCCTTGTCGACGCGCAGACCGGCCACGCCCGTCGCGGAGCTGTGCAGCTTCTTGATCGGACCGCCCGCGACGGGGCGGGACAGGATGTCGACCGACGTCGGCCCGTACGCGGCCCAGACGACGGTCTTGCCGTCGGTGGCGGGCGAGGTGTGGTAGCGGCCGTCGTTGGGGCTGATCACCTTCGGCGCGCCGCTGCCGTCCAGTCGGCCGGCGTACACGGAGTACGGCTCCGAGCCGTCGTCGTTGGACTTGGACGTCGTCCACCAGCCGCCGCCCGCGCCGACACCGGAGTCCGCCGTGTTGAGCCTGCCGAACAGGGTGTCGGAGTCGACACCGAGAGCGTCCTCCCAGCCGGGCACGACGCCATGGGCATTGAAGGACCGCTTGATGATGTTGCTCTGCCCGGCCTTCACTCCGAGGTCCTCGGCAGCGGCGAGGACGGCGTTGCGGGCCTCGGTGAATCCGTCCAGCGGGGTCATGTACTCGGTGAGCGCCTTGTAGACGATTCTGTCGGCCAGCTCGCCGCCGAGGTCCTCCCGCATGTCCCACAGGGCCCCGGAGAAGATGGTGGAGTTGAGGTGCACTCCGCCGTTGTCGGTGGCGAAAGAGACGCCGAGGAAGCTCTTGGAGGTGGTGGCCCCGTCGTTGAGGTCCCGCAGGGCGCAGTCGGCAGCCGTCTTGGTACGGCACAGATCCTCGCCGATGAGGCCCGCGCCCGGGTCGTCCATGGACGTCCCGTTGGCGATGACGTCGATGGCGTTGCCGAAGTAGTCGGCCAGGGCCTCGTTCAGGGCGCCGGGCTGACCCGCGTAGACGAGATTCGCCGAGTTCTCGACGACGCCGTGCGTCATCTCGTGGCCGACCACGTCGGTGTCGGCGGAGAGCGGCTTGTACTCCTTGTCGCCGCTTCCGTACACCATCTTCTGGCCGTCCCAGAAGGCGTTGACGTACGGGAAGCCGTAATACGTCACGCCCACAAGTGAGTTGACCGTCATGCCCTGGCCGTCGAGGCTGTCGCGGCCGTGGGACTTCTTGAAGTAGTCGTAGACCTGGCCCGCGTTCCAGTGGGCGTCGACGGCTCCGGAGTCGGTGGCGGCGGCGTCGAAGTCCGTGTTGGAGGACGAGAACTCCTTCACACCGCGCGGCCACACACCCGACGCCTCGGACACGTACCGGCCGCGTGCGTCCCAGGTCGACAGCGCGTTCTTGCTGGTGCCGCGCATGCGTGAGCGGTCGGTCATGAGATACCGGCCCGCGGCGGTGTCGTGCGACAGCTCCAGGTCGGCCTTCCTGCCGTTCAGCCGGATACCGGTCCCGGTGGCCAAGGGCAGATCGGCGGCAGTGACGGGCTCGTCCCCTGCCTCGGCCTGCCGGCCGGCCGCGGCGGCTTCTGTTCCAGGAGCCGTCAGCGTCTTCAGGGCGCTGTACTGGAGCACGGGGTAGCCGGCGCGGGCATCGATGTACACCTCGCGCACGATCGGCGCGCCACTGCCGGGAGTGGTGCCGCTCACGGTCACCCGGTAGGCGAGGACACCCTCGCCCTTGGGCAGCACCACCAGTCCGTCGGCCTCGCCGGACAGTGCGGCGACCGAGGGTGTCTGTTTGCCCTCCGCGCGGGCCACGTCGTCCTTGCCGAGTTCGGCGGCACCGAGTTGCCGGGCGGTGGCCGCGACCGCACGCCGTACAGCCAGGTCCTCATCGACGGACGGAGTGGCGGTCGTCGTCAGCCCTGTGAAGTAGTGGCCCGACGTACCGGTGACGACCCGGCGGCCGTCCTTCTTCTCCATCCGCACCATGTACTGGCCGCCGAGCACCTCGACGCCCCGGTGCTTCTGCTGCAGGCGGACGGTCTCGTCCACCCCGCTGCGCAGGGTGGCCACGGGGGTGAGGTCCGTGCCCGGCCGCGCGATCCTGTAGCGGCTTTCCTTCGCGGCCAGATGGTCGCGGGCGGCGTCGGCCGGACTGGCCTTCGCGTCGACGGGCTCGCGTATGCCCTCGACAAGTGCGGGAGTTGCCGTCTCCTTGCCGGGGACGATGTCCGCGGTGGGATTGCTGGACTCGACTGCCTGAGCCGGGCCGGCGGCCACCAGCAGAGCGGTGGCGAGCAGGGCCGCCAGTTGGCCGCCGTTGCTCAGGGAACCGGACATCCCCCCGGATGTGCGTCCGGCCGTTGCGAATGAACGTGATCTGTGCTTGCGCAAGGCGATTCCTCCACGGGCTGTGCCTGAACGCGTGCGTTCGGTCACGACCATGCAAACCCTGTGGCGCTTCACTGCCAACACCACCGACGAACTCACAAGTGGATACGCGCACTTGTGGGGAAACTGTGCGGAGGGCAAGAATTCCGCGCATGATCGATACCGAACTGCACGGCCTCGGGCTGGGAAAGACGGAGGAACAGGCCTATCGGGCCCTTCTGTTGGCGTCGGCAACCGACGCCGCGGACCTCGCCCGATTACTGGCCGTCCCCCGGGCCCGGCTCGACGAAGCACTCGCCTGTCTTGCCGACCACGGCTTCACCGCACCCGACCCCGCGGCCGCCCCGGACGCTCTGCCCCGCCCGACCGCCCCCGCCGCCGCCCTGCGGATCCTGATCCACCGCCGCCAAGCGGCACTTCACCACCAGTCGGCCGAACTCGAACGACTGCGCACCCACGCCGACCGCATCGCCGGCCGCCTCATGTCCGGCTTTCCCGAGGCCGCGCTCGGCGACTTCGAGGTCGTCACCGGCGCCGCCGACATCGCTGCCCGGGCCGACGGCCTGCTCGCCTCCGCCGAACGGGAGGTGCTCATCCTCGACAGCCCGCCGTACGTCAAGGGGGTCCCCGGTGAGCCGTCCTCCGGAACCAACCCGCCGGGACTGGGGATCGAGGATCTCCTCGAGCGGGGCGTCACCGTGCGCGCGGTCCTGGACCGCAGAGGTCTCGACTATCCGGGGAAAGTCCGCTGCCTGACCGAGCTCACGGAACGCGGACTCCAGGCCCGCGTGGGAACGGCCCTGCCCACCAAGCTCATCGCCGTCGACAGCCGTACGTGCCTCCTGCCACCGACCGAGGCCGTCGACCCGACCATGTCCGCACTCGTCCTCGGAAACTGCCTGCTGCGCAATGCCGTGCTGCCCCTGTTCGAAACGGTGTGGGACCGCGCGACACCGTTCGGCAGCCCCGGGAGCCCGCTCGCGAATCCTCAGCGGGAACTGCTGGGACTGCTCGCAGCGGGCCTCAAGGACGAGGCCATCGCCCGGCGGCTCGGCGTCCATGTGCACACCGCCCGCCGCCGGATCAGCCAGCTGCTCGCGGAACTGAACGCCGACACACGGTTCCAGGCCGGGGCCCAGGCCACGCTGCGCGGTTGGCTGCACGACAGTCCTGTGAGCGGCGTCGCCTGAGTCCCCTCATCGAGGTCCAGGCCGCGGGCCCGCCGACCGCCGCTGCGACCTCCTCCGGACGAGGACGCGCCGGGCGCCCCCAGGCCCAGCGCTCGTCCTGCCGACTGCCGCTATTGCCCTTTCCTCCGCGAGGACGGGTGCCATGACCGAGGTCCGCACCCCCCGCCTCATCCTCCGTCGCCGGCATGACGACGACCTTGCCCCCATGGCGGACATCACCGCGGATCCGCAGGTCACGCGCTGGGTCGCCGATGGCTCGGTCCAGGACCTGGACCAGACGGCCGAGGCCATGCAGCGGTGGGAGGAGGAGTGGGACGAGGGAGGGTTCGGCCTCTTCGCCGCCGAGCTGCCGGCCTCGGGCGAGGCGGCCGGTTTCGTGGGTCTGTCGGTGCCCGAGTTCCTGCCGGAGGTGCTGCCCGCCGTGGGGATCAGCTGCAGGCTGGGTCCTCAGTTCTGGGGCCAGGGAGACGCCTCCGAAGGCGCGCACGCCACATCGGAGTTCGCGCTCCAAGATCGAGGCCTCGACCGTGTCATCAGCATCAGCGCAGTGGACGACGATGCCCCGGAGAACGTGATGCGCAAGCTCGGCATGGTGCTGGCACGCGAGACGACGCATCCGGTCTACGGCATACCGCTGAACGTTCACGCCATCGACCTGACCGAGTTCCACGCGTAGCCGACCGGGCCGCGAATCGTCGGCGCAGGCATGCGGCACGACGGGCTCGTGTGGCCCCGGGGTCGCTCAGATGCCACGGGCTCCACTCAGGAGTCGGGCCCGGGGTCCGGGTGAACCGGGTCGACGATACCGGCTCTGGCCGCCTCGAGCTGGGCGGCGAAAGCGATGCCCAGGAACAGGGCAACGCCGGTCAGGTTCGCCCACAGCAGCAGCGCGACAAATGCCGTCAGGGGCCCGTACACCGTGCCGAACGAGCCGCTCTTGGCGACGTAGAAGGCGAGGAGCCAAGTGGCGCCGACCCACAGGATCAGGTGAACGGCGGATCCGAAGGCAAGCCAGGTGTAGCCGGGCTGGTCGCGTCGCGGGGACCAGCGGAAGATGGCGGCGGAGGCCAGGACGGCGAGCAGCACGCCGAGGGGTATTTGCAGCGGCCCCCACCAGCCGAGCCAGGACCGGGACCAGCCCAGGGCCTCCACCATCGACTCGCCGACCGCCTCGCCCGCGACGAGCACGAGAAAGCCCAGTACCAGCGGGAGGCCTCCCGCCATCGCCAGCAGCAGCCCGCGGCCGTATTTGCTGAGGAAAGGGCGGTCGCGCTCGATGCCGTAGATTCGGTTGCAGCCGCGCTCGATCTGCCCCATCGCGGAGGCAAGGTTGAGCACGGCGAAACCGAGCCCCAACCACATCGCGAGTGCACCCGCCGCGTCCGCTTCGGCACTGCGTCGTGTGTCTCCCAGGGCGTCTTGCACCAACTCCGTACTGGCTCCCGGCACGATCCTGCCGACCGTCAATTCGATCACACGGCTCAGACTCTCCGTGTGCACGGTCGTCGCCACCCCGACAAGAGCGATCGTGAACGGCACTATTCCCACAACGACCTGGAATGCCAAGGAGCGTGCGAAGCTGAATCCGTCCGCGTAGCGGAAACGGGAGAAGGCATCGAGAAAGAGCTTGCGCCCGCCGTAGCGGCGCAGCGCGGTGAACGCTTCGTCTCCCGAGAGTTCTTCCCCGAGCATGTCCCTCGTCTGCGGCACGTGCACCACGGTCCCCATGCGCCCCCTCCTCCACCTTCCTGACAACATTTCTGCGCCGGCTGAGCGCGCCTCCCCCCGGTCCGGGGCAGCCGCACCCCCCGAGCCCACCCTCGCTCCACTTGGAGGCCGATGACGGTACTCAGGACAGCCGCCTCCGCGTCCAGCTTGCGGTCGTTCCGGCGGCGACTAGGGCGTTTCTGATGGCTCTTGGACGGTGTCACGGAGCCAGATGACCATCGCGGCGACGGTCAGGGTGCCGTTGAAGATGTAGTCGCGCTTGTCGTACCTACTGGCCACCGCGCGGAACTGCTTCCACTTGCTGACGCACCGTTCGACCGCGCTTCGGCGGCGGTACTGGGCCTTCTCGAAGGCCGGGGGGCGGCCTCCGGCCCGGCCCTGCCGCTTGCGGGCGGCCCGCTGGTCGTCGGGCTGGGCGATGGTCGCCTTGATGCCCCGTCGCCGCAGGTAAGCGCGGTTGTCGCGGCTGGAGTACGCCTTGTCACCACGCACGCGGTCCGGTCGGCTGCGCGGGCGGCCCCGGCCGCGCCGCCGGATGCGTAACCCGGCCAGCACGGGGACGAACATCGGACTGTCCCCACGCTGGCCTGGCGATGTCTGCCAGGTCAGCGGGCGGGCCCTGTCATCGGACAGCAGATGGACCTTGCTGGTCAGCCCGCCCCGCGAGCGCCCCAACGCCTCGCGCCCATCAGCTTCCTCACGCGCCCCGCCCCCTTTTGCGGGTAGTCGGCTGCAGGCCGGTGCGGAGCCCCGGCCGCGTGCTGATGCGCCCGGCAGGAGGTCGAGTCGATGTTCACCGCCCACTCCTTCCGGGCGAGCGCACCGTCCGGGTCGCCGGCGTCCGCCTCGATCTGCAGTTCTTCCAGGATGGCCTTCCAGGTGCCGTCTGCCGACCAGCGGCGATGCCGCTCGTAGACGGTCTGCCAGGGGCCGTATCGTTCGGGCAGGTCCGGCCAGGGCACTCCCGTCCGGGCCCGGAACAGCACCCCGTTGATGACCCTGCGGTGATCGGCCCACTGCCCACCGGGCCTGCCATTGCCGGGCAGTAACGGCTCGATCTTCTGCCACTGCGCGTCCGTCAGCTCATGTCGCCGCACCATACGACACCGGTGCCCGGCCCGAGCAGTGATCCACCCACCCCAGCAAGAGCCATCAGAAACGCCCTAGGAGTACCAGGAGGACTGGGCCCGTTCCTGCCAAAAGTCTGCTGCTTCCGGTCCGCCTCCGGCAGAATCGTGTCGGCGAGGCGTTCGGTGACCGGCCAACCGGCCAGGCATAGGCTGCCGCGGTTCTCGTAGACCATAGGGCCAGCGTCCCTGCGTCCGGGACGCCGCGTCGTAGGCGCAGTTTGCTCTTCGGTCGGACGAACCCGAGGACCAGCCGCGTGGCCTCGAAATCCGTGCTGCCCCTCACATGGCGCGACGCCTCGGCCAATGTCAGTTCCGCCGCGTCGTCCGCGCGGAACGCCGCAATGTCCACCCACGGTGCCACGAGGGAAGAGGGGTTGACCCATTCCTGCAGACCGGCGTCGTCGCCTTCGCCGGTTACATGTTGCCCACCGAGACCGACCCCATGACCGGGCCGAACGCATTCGGCCACACCGGTCGAGGCGGCTCACTCGGCTTCGCCGACCCGGAGCACGGGATCGCGTTTGGCTATGCGATGAACGACATCATCGGCGGTCCCAACGATGTGCGTGCCACGTCGCTGGTCGAAGCAGTGCGAAGGTCACTGGCCTAACCGCTGACCAGTTGAAGGCCAGCTATAAACGCGCATGACGCTCCACGAGGTCTCGACAGTCGGCCACACGCGTCGGCCAAGCGGCCCTCCCGTCGTGCTTGGCGATCTCGCCACGATCGAAGCCACCGACGGAGGGCCGGAGGAATCACGCAATGCATGCATGACCTTGATGGCCGCCTCTACGATTGAGGTACGGCGGTCAGCGGCCTTCAGTGTTGAGCTTGGCGATCTTCTCCGGCAGCTCTGCCAGCGAGTCGATCCACCATGGCACCGGCAATCCCTGACCGTTACCTTCGCTGTGAAGGTACGGGCGGCGACAGCGAGGGCCTCGGGCCTTCTCTGCCGTCCGCCGCGTGGCCCGCGCGTCTGCGGCACACACCACGGGACAGTCTGCATCTGGTAGCGGTTGGCCCGGTATCCGGCCGCAGCAGGCGGGAGGGAATGCCGTCCTTGGCGCGGAGGCGTGTGGCGCCGGAGTTCTCTGCGTCTCCGCTGTGAGGGTCAGGTGGGCCGCTTCTGCTTCTCTATGTAGTCCTTGACCATCTGGAGCGGTGCGCCGTCGCAAGACCCGGCGAAGTAGGAGCCGGACCAGAACCGGCCGTGGATGGTGGCCCGGTTGATGCGGCCGGTGAACTCGGCTCGTAGGTAGCGGGAGCTGACGCCCTCGAGGCTGTTGATCAGTTTGGACAGGGCGATCTTGGGCGGGTAGTGCACCAGGAGGTGCACGTGGTCGGTCTCGCCGTTGAACTCGATCAGTTCGGCCTCGAAGTCTTCGCAGACGTTCTTCATGATCTCTTCGCAGCGCGTCAGCATCTCGTCGTCGAACACGTCGTGCCGGTACTTGGTGACGGACATCAAGTGTGCGTGGAGGTGGTGTACGACATGACGACCCCGCCTTACATCGGAGTTCGGTTCCCAGCGTGGTGACATGAACCAAGCGCAGTATGATCCACCTGCTCGACCGAAGGGGGGTGGGTCGGATGATCCGTGCGTACAAGTTCCTCATGCGGCCCACCGTGGGTCAGGCGATCGCGCTCGATGAGATGCTGCGGGATCACTGTTCCCTCTACAACGGGGCGTTGCAGGAACGCCGGGACGCTTACCGGCATGTGTCGAGGACGAGCGTCCGGTACGGGCAGCAGTCAGTGCAGCTGAAGGAGATCCGGGCTTTCGACCCGGATCGTCAGGGTCGCTGGTCGTTCTCGTCCCAGCAGGCGACGTTACGCCGCTTGGACAAGGCGTTCGCCGCGTTCTTCCGCCGGATCAAGGCTGGAGACAAACCCGGATACCCGCGCTTTCGCGGAGTGGGCCGGTTCGACACGGTGGACTTCCCCAAGGACGGCGACGGATGCCGCTGGGACTCCACCCCGCACGAGAGGGTCACCCGCGTCCGCTTCCAGGGCGTCGGCCACGTCCGGGTGCACCAGCACCGCGCCGTGGTCGGCAAGGTCAAGACGGTCAGCGTCAAGCGTGAAGGCAAGCGCTGGTACATGGTGCTGACCGCCGAGCAGGCCGAGCCCGAGCCGCTGCCGGCGGCCGGGTCCGTGGTCGGCATCGACATGGGCACGGCCTCGTTCCTCACCACCTCCGACGGTGAGCACATTGCCAACCCCCGCCACGGCCGCAAGGCCGCCAAGAGACTCCAAGCCGCACAGCAGGCGCTGTCCCGGTGCAAGCGCGGCTCCAAGCGCCGCCGCAAGGCCGTCGAACGCGTCGCCACCCTGCACCGGAAGGTACGGCGACAGCGCCTGGACCACGCGCACAAGACCGCCCTCGTACGCGAACACGACTTCATCCCGTACGAAGACCTCAAGATTCGCAACATGAGCGCCGCTCCCGCACCGAAGCCCGACCCCGACCGGCCGGGCGCATACCTGCCCAACGGGGCCGCCGCCAAGGCCGGGCTGAACCGTTCGATCGCCGATGCCGGATGGGGGGTGTTCCTGACGATCCTCAACGCCAAGGCTGAAAGCGCCGGACGGGAAGTCATCGCCGTGGACCCCCGCAACACCTCCCGGACCTGCCCCGAATGCGGGCACACCGCCAAGGAGAACCGGCCCACACAGGAAACCTTCCACTGCGTTGCCTGCGGCCACCAGGCGCACGCCGACACAGTGGCAGCACTGAACGTTCTACGGGCCGGGCTGGCCCGTCGCAAAGCCCAACCGGCATAGCGAGAAGCCACCCCCTTCAGGGGGTAGAGGAGTCACGTGTATCGACTTCGAGGAGGAGATGGTGCTCGGAAGGGGCAAGCGGTTGCTTGCGGGCGCCATGATCGTGGCCTGCATGGTGCTGGTCGGCTCCAGTGCACGGAGCGGTGCCCTCTTCGCCAGGTCACTGCCCGTCGAGGCCGTCAGGGATGTCGTACCGAACCGGGTCATGACGTGGAACATCTGCAACCCCTGCGAGGAAGGCAACGTTGACCGGGCAGCGGAGATCGCCACGTATGCGCCCCAGGTCATCGGCCTGCAAGAAGCGTGCGTCCGTGACGTCGAGATGATCCGGGACTATCTGGAGCGCCTTTACGGGCTGGTCTACCACGTCGAGTACGGGATGGTCCTACGCGATTGGGGCCGTTGCGGTGGGGAGCCGTGGAGGCCGGGAGCCTTCGGCCAGGCGGTCCTTTCGGCGGCACCGATGACAGACCGCGTCAACGTGGAATACCCCGACGGAGGGTCCGAAGACCGTGGGTATGTGGCAGTCACCACCATGGTGGGCGGCCGGCTCGTCCGGGTCTTCAACACACATCTCGCCCAACGACGTCAGGAAGCAGTCCGAGCAGACCAGATCGGCGTACTCGCCGCAGATGTCGCCCGGCACGAGCGCGCGATCGTTCTCGGCGACTTCAACGCGGTGCCGGATGCTTTCGAACTCACCGGGATATGGGCACTGGCCGCGGATACAGACCCACAGTGTCGTCCCTTGCCCGCCGGCACCTGCAAGCCGACCACCGACTGGCAGAGCAAGTTCGACTACATCTTCCTGCGAGGAATCGTCCCGCTCGAGCACCGCGTGCATCCCACCCCGTACTCGGACCACCACCTGCTGCACACCGACCTCGAGCCGCGCAGCCGGTAGTTGAGCAGATGGGCGATGCCCAGCACGACAAGCAGCTGCGGCACGGTGGACATCAGCCCGATGGTGACCGTGTTCCGCAGCGCGTTCCCGGGGCGTCTGGGGCGGGCGTTCCTGCTGTGGTCTCGTGGCCGGCTGCCGTTCCGGCTCGGCGTCTTCTTCGACCAGGGCGTCGTGGCCTGCTTCGCTGCAGCGGACCCGCCACGTCTGGAGCTCGGGCGGCTTCGAGGCCGAGGACATCAGCCACGGCCGGCGCAGCGGCACCCTGCGCCGCCCGTACTCTCGCCCGGCCTCGGTCTGCCTTCCGACAGCAAGACCTGACGGCTCACCAGGAGCTGACGCCGCAGCACGGCGGGGCGGCCGCGATCCGCTGCGCGATCAGTCGGCGCCTGATCTGGCCGGTGGCCGGTGTGCGGGGCAGTTCGTCGACGACGCGGAGCAGGCGCGGGTGCTTGTGGGCGGCCAGCCTGCCGTCGAGGTGGCGCCGCAGGTCCTGCAGGTTAGGGGGACGTCCGGGGTCGCGAGGCACGACGACTGCGCAAACCACCTCGCCCCATGCGGGATCCGGCAGGCCGACGACGGCGGCGTCGGCCACGGCCGGATGGTCCGCGAGCCGGGCTTCCACTTCCTCTGGGAGGACGGTCTCGCCACCGGTGCGGATCAGCTCGCCGAGCCGTCCGGTGAGGGTGATGCGCCCTGCGGCGTCGATCTCGGCTAGGTCCCCGGTGCGGTACCAGCCGTCGTCGAAGGCCGCGGCGGTGGCGGCCGGGTCGTCGAAGTAGCCGTCGAAGAGCAGCGGGCCGCGCACCTGCAGCTCTCCGTCAGGGCTCCTGCGTACCTCGGTCGAGGTGCCGGGCACGCCGATGGAGTGCGGGTGGTCGCGGAGGCCGTCGCCGTCGAGTGCCGCGACGTTGCCCGTTTCGGTCGAGCCGTAGAAGACCCGCAGGTGCGCGTGGGGTGCGGCGGTCCTGATGGCGTCCAGGAACCCGGCGGTGACGGCGGACGTGCCCGTGTCGGCGAAACGCAGCGTGGCCAGCGCCGCGTGGTCGCCGTCCAGCACCCGCTGCCAGACAGCGGGCACGCAGTAGAGCCGGGTCGCCCGGTGGGTTCGGACGGCCGCCCGGATCGCCTGCCCGTCTGCGTGGTCCAGGTACACCACCGTGTCGCGTGCCTGCCACTGCTGCAGGGAGATCGTCCAGGCCGCCATGTGGAACAGAGGGAACGAGCAGACCGCGGCGCCGCGCGGTTCGAGCTGTGATCCCGGGTGGGAGCGCAGGAAGCTGACGCGGTGGGACAGCACGATGCCCTTCGGCCGGCCGGTCGTGCCTGAGGAGAAGAACAAGCAGTGCGGGTCGGTCTCCAGGAGACCGGTCGAGGTGTACGGCTCCGTGTCCCGCGCTGCGGCCGCCCTGGGTGCCTCTGTGTCTGCTGCGACCACGGCCGTCAGGTCCCGTACCGGGGCGCCGATCGCGGCGCCGAGCCGCGCGGTCTCGGCCGGTGTCCGGTCTGCCGCGACGACGAGCGCCGGGCGGACCGCGGCGGCGAGTTCGGCCGCCTCGTCGATGCCGAGCGTTCCTGGGACGGGCGCGTAGAGCGCGCCGAGTCTGGCGAGCGCGGCGAAGAGGGGGACTGCGTCCAGTGTCGTGCCCGCCCAGCAGACGACGCGCTCGCCGGGGCCGACACCGAGTCGCCGCAGGGTGCGGGCGACCGTGTCGGCGCCGGCGTCAATCTCGGCGAAGGTGAGTGACCGGTCGCCGAGAACGGCCGCCGTGCGGTGCGGCACGGCCCGCGCGGCGTTGGTGAAGACATCGCCGATCAGCAGCTGGTGCGCGGGTACGGGCATGAGTACGGGCCTCCTGCGTGCGGCGGTTCGGCGCGTGCCGGCCGTGCGGGCCGGCCGGCACGCCGGGCCGCGCCTCAGTCCTTCAGCTCGACGATGATCTCGTGGTAGTCGCGCTCGCCGGTGTTCACCGCCGTCTCCACGCCACCGCGGGTGACGTAGATCGCGGCGCCGGGCGTCACCTCGGCCTCCAGGAAGTCCCGGTAGGGGCCCTCGGTGTCGGGCTCGGGCCGTACGGCGATCCGGTCGCCGGAGATCTGCACCAGGATGTTGTCCAGCTCGTGCCGGTGGACGTCGCTGTGCTCGCCCGGCGCGAGCCGCAGCTCCCAGATCCGCACCCGGTCGTTGTCGAACAGGATCTTGCTGCCGATGCGCCCGAGCACGCGTTCTTTGTCCACAGTCCGCTCCCGTCGTGTCCGTCGCTGGTACCGGGTTGCCGGTACCGGTCAGTACCCGATCGTCGTGTCGACCTCGTTGATCAGCCTCTCGCCCGCGAGGTAGCGGGCGAGGTTCTCGCGCAGGAGCCGGAAGACCCCGGCGAAGTGCGCGCCCGCGGCGGAGGCTGAGTGCGCCGAGATCGCCAGATTCGGCGCGTGCCACAGAGGGCTCGCGGCGGGCAGTGGTTCGAGGCGCGCGACGTCGATCGCGGCGCCGCCGAGCCGCCCCGACCGCAGGGCCTCCACCATGGCCTCCTCCACGACGCACGAGCCGCGGCCCACGTTGCAGAAGAACGCTCCCGCGGGCATCGCGGCGAACGCGGCCTTGTCCATCATGTCCACGGTCTGCGGCGTCTCCGGCAGGGCCGCGACCACCGCGTCGCACTCGGCCAGCATCGAGCGCAGCCCGTCGGGGCCGTACAGCGTGTCGGCGTGCGGCGCGGGGCGTTCGGCGCTGCGTCGCACCGCCGACACCCGCATGCCGAAGGCCCGGGCCCGTACCGCGACCTCGGTGCCGATCGAACCGAGGCCGAGCACGCCGAGGGTGCGGCCTGCCAACGGTTCGCCGTAGTAAGGGGTCCAGCGGTGCTCGCGTTGCGCCCGGTCCAGTTCGGCGAACCGCTTGAAGTGCCCGAGCACCCTCGCGAAGGCGAACTCCGCGACCGGCACCGCGTTCACCCCGGACGCGGTGGACAGCCGGATACCGCGCGCGTCGAGGTCCGCGGGCAGCAGGTGCCCGACACCCGCACCGACGGCCTGGACCCAGCGCAGCCGGGGCGCGGCGCGCGCGACGTCCGGCGGCAGGCGCAGAGCGACGAGGATGTCGAGCCGGGCCAGCGCCGCGGGGGTGGTGGCGCCGGGCGGGCATCGGACGACCTTGACGCGCGAGTCGACCGCCCGTAGTGCAGCGATGTCCTGGTCGATCATGTCGGCGGCCCGCTGGTCCCAGGACGGCGGGTAGGCAAGGCCGACGACGACCGCGGAACGCTCCGTCACTGCGCCACGTCCTTCCCGCCTTCCAGGTCTTTCAGCACGCCCATGGAGTGCACCGCCGCATGGTGTTCGGCCAGGTAGCCGGGGGCCTGCGTCGTCTCCACGAACCAGCCGGTCGGGCACATCGTCAGGATCTCGACGAAGGTGAAGCCCAACTCCTGTGCCCGCAGTGCCCGCAGGACCATCCTCTTCGTGCGGTGCACATTGACCGCGGTGTCGACGGCGCCGCGTGCGACGTACACGGCCCCCTCCAGCTGGGCGAGCAGGTTCGCGAGCCGGATCGGATGCCCGTGGCGGGTGCTGTCGCGGCCTTCGAGGGTGTTCTTCGTGCGCTGGCCGAGCACGGTCGTGGCTGTCATGTGGCCGCCGGTCTCGCCGAACACGCCGTTGTTGAGCATGAAGCAGGTGATCCGCTCGCCGCGGGCTGCCGCGTGCAGAGCCTCCTGCAGGCCCTCGTCGGCCATGTCGCCGTCGCCCTGTACGGTCAGTACGGCCAGGTCGGGCCGGCTGCGCTTCACTCCGGTGGCCACCGAAGGGGCCCGCCCGTGCAGTGCCTGGACGACTTCGATGTCGAGGTTGTTGGAGAAGGCCGTGGAGCAGCCGATCCCGAACACCGCGACGCAGGAGGCAGTGCGGCCGAGTTCCGCGACGGCTTCCACAATGGCGCGCATCGCGACCGGCTCGCCGCAGCCCGGGCAGAGTTGATGGGCCCCGATGTCGACCAGGGCGGGCGTGAAGTCGTGGACGAGTTTCGCGCCGCAGGCGGGGGGCTCGTCCGTGGGGACGATGGGCAGGGCTTTGCGTCTGGTCATGGCGCCACCTCCGTGATCCGCTCCCGCAGCACCTGCACGTCCAGGTCCGGTGCGACACCGAAGCCGGAGGGATCCATCGAGAGTCCGCCGATGAACTCGACCGGCAGCGCACCGTTCACCGCGAGCCGCACGTCCTGCACCGCCTGCCCGGTGTTGTTCTCGTACACCGCGACGGCACGCGCGCCTCGGACGCGTCGTGCGATCTCGGCGTACGGGAAGGGGACCAGCGTCACGGGCCGCACGAATCCGATGCGCGCGCCTGTGGAACGCAGCTCGCGGACGGCGGCGCGCAGGTACTTGGCCGGGGTGCCGTAGCCGACGACCACGAGCTCGGCATCGTCGAGGAACATGGACTCCACCCGGGGTGGGATCGCGTGCAGCATCGCTTCGGTCCGCTCGGCGCAGGCGCGGTAGTGGACCGCGAGGTCGTAGCCGGCCTGGCCGCCCAGGCCGTCGCGCTGCTTGACGGTGCCGAGCGGGGAGACCAGCTTCGCGCGGCCGGTGCCCCCGCTGCTGCCGTCCAGCGCCCACCCGGGGCGCGCAAGGGTTTCTTGCGGGGCTCCTTCCGGCCCCTGCGGCCCTTGCGGGATCGCCACCGACCGGTGCGTGTGCGCGAGGTAGTAGTCACCCAGGACCATGACCGGGGTGCGCCATGCCTCGGCCCACTGGAAGGCGAGCGAGATGTGCGCGACCGCCTCCGGGACGTCCGACGGCGCGAGCACGGGCAGCCGGTAGTCGCCGTGGCCCCCGCCGCGGGTGGTCTGGAAGTAGTCGCCCTGGCCGCGGGCCATGTTCAGCACGACCAGGGGCAGCCGCGCGAGCGTCATCTCGGCCAGCGACTCCTGCATGAGCGCGAGTCCCTGGCCGGTCGAGCCGGTGGCGGCGCGCGTGCCGGTCGCCGCGGCTCCCCAGCACATGCCGATCGCCTCAAGCTCGCTCTCCGCGTTCATGCAGACGCCGCCGGCTTCGGGCAGCCGCGCTGCCATCGACTCCAGGACCTCGGTGAACGGCGTCATCGGGTAGCCGGCGAAGAACCGGCAGCCCGCGGCGACCATCGCGGCCGCGACGGCTTCGGAGCCGGCCAGCAGCCGGGCGGGCCCGCTCACCGGCCGGCCGCCTGCTGGTCGTAGCGGTACACCTGGAAGACGAAGTCGGGGCAGATCGCCGTGCACGCCGTGCAGGCGATGCAACCGGGCAGCAGCTGCGGATACCGGTGCCCCCGGCCGTTCACCTGATCGTCGGTCATCACCAGGACCGACGGCGGGCAGGCGTCGATGCACAGCTCGCATCCCTTGCATGCCTCGACGTCGATGACGAGCGTGCCGCGGCTCATGCGACCGCCTCCGGCCAGGCCGGCACGTACGCCGCGGCCGCGCGGCCGAACCCGGTTCGCAGAGCCTGCTCGTTCACGGCCAGCAGGCGGCTGCGGTAGGGCGGCAGAACTTCCGGCAGCGCGGCCATCAGGTCGTCGATCCCGACGATGCCGGTGCCGCGGACGTACGCGCCGAGGGCGACCAGCGTCGCTGCGGCCACCGCCCCCAGCTCGTCCGCGACGCGCGTGGCCGGGACTTCCAGCACCCGGATCCCGCCCGGCCACGGGCGGGGAGCACAGAGCGTGCTGTTGACCACTGCCAGACCGCCGGTCCTGACGCGCTCGGTGACCTTGTCGGCGTATGCCTCGTGCATGACCAGGCACGACCACGCACGGGAGACGGTCGGCGGGCTCTCGATCGCACAATCGCCCGCGACCAGTGTGGCCTCGGTGTTGCCGCCGCGCATCATCCCGCCGTAGCTGCCGAACATCGAGACAGCACGTCCGGCGCTCGTCAGCGCCTGGGCGAGCAGCCTGGCGCCGAGCTGGATGCCCTGCCCTCCGATGCCTGTCATCAGCAGTTCACGCTCCACCGGCCCTCCCTCCGTCCGAATCGGAGACTCAGTGATCTGATGCTCTGTCAGAACAACGTTCTCAGAATAGGAATGAGCGTTCCCACACGCCAGAGGCTGTGGCAGGATTTCTTGCACAGGACGGGGAAGGCGGGGAGGGCGGATGGCCGACGGGGCACCGGATCTGGTGGAGCGCGCGGTCGCCCGGCCGCTCGCCGGACGCTACGAGGTCTCGGCAGCCGAGGTGCAACGGCTGATCGAGGCCACCTACACGGTGATCGAGAGGACCGGATCGCTGGACCCCACGGTGCGCGACATCCTGCACGAGTCGGGCCTGTCCAACCAGGTGTTCTACCGGCACTTCCGGTCCAAGGACGACCTCCTCATCGCCATGCTCGACCACGGCCGACGCCGGATGGCGGACCATCTGCGCCATCGGATGTCCGCGGTCGCGGGTCCACTCGACGCGGTCCGGGCCTGGATCGAGGGGGTGTTCGCCCAGGCCGCCGACCGGCGTGCGGCCGCCAGGACCCGCCCCTTCCTGGCCCATGTCGACCGGCTCGCGGCACGCTTCCCCGACGAGCAGCGGGCCTCCGAGGAAGCGATGATCCAGCCGCTGGCCTTGGCACTCCGCGAGGCCGCCGCGACCGGCGCTCTCAACGGCGCGGGCGAGGGGGCCGACCACGACCGCGATGCCCGGACCGTCTACCTGCTGACCATCGCGGTCCTCCACGAGCACCTGCGCACCGGCACCCGACCGGAGACGGCGGAGACGGACCACCTGGTGCGGTTCGCGCTCGCCGGCCTCAGAGGCAGCCGCTGACTGCTCGCCGTGGACACCTCCGGCGAATGCCAGGCCTCCGCGTGGCGACCGTCCGGCTCCGTCCCGGAACAGACAGCCGGCCTCCCGGCGTCCCGCGGACAGGCTGACCCATCCCCCGGGTCTGGCGAGGTTCGCCGGCAGGTCGAAGCG
This sequence comes from Streptomyces sp. NPDC006208, assembly GCF_040613775.1. NCBI lineage: Bacteria > Bacillati > Actinomycetota > Actinomycetes > Kitasatosporales > Streptomycetaceae > Streptomyces > Streptomyces sp. NPDC006208. The sequence goes on from NZ_JBEXSW010000067.1 coordinate 23,213, forward strand.
GCGACCCTCGCCCACTTCGACGGGCCCGCGGCGCACGAGGGCAATGCGGCCAATTCTCCGGACAAATCTCGTCCGTCAGGCAGCGAGGGCTGCAGAGCGGGGGCCAGTTGGTGCGCCGGGCCAGGAGGTCCGCAGCATCCCCGCAGACCCTTGATCTCCCGGAACATCCAGGAGCAGATCATCTGCCCGGTGAGCAGGAGAGGGTCCACCTCCTCCGCGGACCCGGGAAAGCCGGCAAGTGCCCGGGAGGCCGCCCAGCAGGTCGGACCGGCCCCTTACCCGTACAGCGCGTCCTGCATGGCGGCGAACAGCGGGTTGTCGGTGACACCGGTCAGGGCCTCCACCTGATGGAGGAAGGTGTCCGTCAACTCGCTGTCTGTGTCCAGGGATTCGTCGCACAGGCAGTGGATCCGTTCGAAGCCGTCCCCCATGCCGAGGGTGCGCAGGCGATGGGGCCGTGAGGCGGCCCCCCTTCCTCGGACACGGGTGGGTAACGAGATACCCGACACCTTGTCAGTGCAATGTCACATTACTATGTTACGGGTCACATTCCAGTTCTAGGCTGTCGACTGCTTCCGGAGTGACCACTCATGGACAAGCACGCCTGCACCTCTCTCGCCACAGCACTGGTGGCGACCCTCGCCCTCGGCTTATCCGGCTGCTCCGGCGGGCCGGAGGCGAGCGGCACCCGTAACGGCAGGAATTCCGCAACGACCAACAACGGCCAAGTGGTTGGCGGGACGCCGAAGAAGGGCGGCACCCTCACCGTCCTGTCCAACCAGGACTTCACCCACCTCGACCCGGCCCGTAACTGGGTGATGGGCGACATGGACTTCGGAACCCGACTGCTCTACCGCACCCTTGTCACGTACAAGGCACAACCGGGCGCCAAGGGCGGGGAGCTGGTCCCCGACCTCGCCGAGGATCTCGGCGTCTCCTCCAACGGAGCCAAGACATGGACTTTCAGGCTCAAGAAGGGCCTGAAGTACGAGGACGGCTCGCCGATCAGCGCTCAGGACATCAAGTACAACGTGGAGCGGTCCTTCTCCCCCGACCTGCCCGGCGGCCCCGACTACGCGGCCCGCTACCTGGCCGGCGCGGAGGGCTATCAGGGCCCGGCCCAGGGCGAGCACCTCGACTCCATCAAGACCCCCGACGAGCACACGATCGTCTTCGAACTGCGCAAGCCTTTCGCCGAGTTCCCCTACGCGACGGTCCTGCCCACCTTCGCCCCGGTGCCGAAGGCGAAGGACAAGGGGCCCCAGTACGACAACCGCCCCTTCTCGTCGGGGCCGTACAAGATCGAGTCGTACGACCGGGACAAGCAGCTCCTGCTGGTCCGCAACACCCACTGGGACCCGGGCACCGACACGGTGCGCAAGGCGTATCCGGACAAAGTGGTCGTGGTGATGGGGCTCAAGGGCAACCAGATCGACGACCGGCTCATCGCCGGCCGGGGCCAGGACGCCTCCGCCGTGCCCTGGGGCAAGCTGCGCCCCGAGAGCACTCCCAAGGTGCTGACCAAGGACGATGTCAGAAGGCGGCTGCTCGCCGAGTCCACAAACTGCACGGAGATGGTGCAACTGCACACCGGCCGTGCGCCGTTCGACAATGTCAAGGTGCGTCAGGCCGTGCAGTACGCCCTGGACCGCGAGGGCATCCTGACCGCCTCCGGCGGGCCGGCCCTCAACGACGTGGCCACCGCCTACATGCCGGGGCCGCTCTTCGGCGGCAATCAGCCCGACACCCTGAGGATTCCCGCAATCGGCGACGCGGTGAAGGCGAAGCAGCTGCTGAAGGAGGCGGGCAAGCCGGACGGCTTCTCCACCAGCATCACCGTCTCCAACGGCGACAAGGGGGTCGGCGAGGCGATCCAGCAGTCCCTCGGCCGGGCCGGGATCAAGGTCACCATCGAGACGGTGGACCCGTCCGCCTTCTACGACACCATCGGAGACACCAAGAATCGCACGGACCTTGTCTACACCGGCTGGTGCCCCGACTACCCCTCCGGTTCCACCTTCCTGCCCTTCGTCTTCGACGGCCGCTACATCAAGGAGAAGGGCAACTCCGGCAATCACTCGCTCTTCCGCGACGAGGCGAGCATGAAGCGGATGGACGAGATCGCCGCCATGACCGATGCCGAGCAGGCGGGCAAGGCGTGGCGCGAGCTGGACGGACAGATCCTCGCCAAGGCCCCGGCGGCACCCGCCGTCATCGAGCGCATGCCCCTCCTGCTCGGTACCAACGTCGCGGGCGCCTTCGGCCACACATCCTTCGGCGGCCAGATCGATTACGCCACAGTCGGCCTCAAGGACCCCTCCAAGAGCAGCAACTGAAGGTACGTCACCTCATGACTTCCACAGTCTCCGTTCCGGTGGGCAGCAGCCCCTGGCAGCTCGCCCGCGCGGAACTGCGCCGTCGCCCCTCTGTGAAGATCTCGCTCGTCGTGGTCGCACTCTTCGCGGTCATGGCAGTGGCCGCCCCTCTGCTCAGCGCGCTGGGCGGCTGGTCCCCCGAGGAGTTCGACAAGTCCGCCGTCGACCCCTATCTGGGCGGACAGCCCATCGGTCCGTTCGGTGGCGTCTCGGCCGATCACTGGCTCGGCGTCGAACCCGTCACGGGCCGGGACCTGTTCGCCCGTGTCGTGCACGGCGCCCGGATCTCCCTGCTCATCGCCTTCGCCGCCACCGCGATCGTCGTCATCGCGGGGACGGTGGCCGGGGTCGCAGCCGGCTACTTCGGCGGCCGCACCGACGCCGTGCTCTCCCGCCTGATGGACCTCACCATGTCCTTCCCGTCCCTCATCTTCATGATCGCGATGATGTCCGTGGCCAGGGACGTCAACCGGGTGGTACTGATGACCGCCGTGATCGGCCTGTTCGGCTGGCCGGGCATCGCCCGCGTCGTGCGCGGCCAGACACTCTCGCTGAGGCATCGCGAGTACGTGGACGCAGCACGCGTCGCCGGATCGGGGCCCTGGCGGATCATCGGCCGGTCCATCCTCCCGGGCGTTGCCGGGCCCGTCATCGTGTACACCACACTGATCATCCCGGGGATGATCGCCACCGAGGCGGCCCTGAGCTACCTGGGCGTCGGCGTCCGTCCGCCCACCCCCTCGTGGGGGCAGATGATCGCCGAAAGCGTCGCCTTCTACGACACCGATCCGATGTACTTCGTCATCCCGAGCCTCTGTCTGTTCCTCACCGTGCTCGCGTTCACACTGCTCGGCGACGCGCTGCGCGACGTCCTCGACCCGAGAGGACGCCGCACGTGATCGTCTACCTCGGCCGCCGGATGCTCGGCGTCATCGGCGTCCTGATCGCCATCGCGGCCGTCACCTTCACCATCTTCTACGTCCTGCCCGCAGACCCGGCTGCCGCGGCCTGCGGCAAGTCGTGCAGCGCCGAGCGCCTGGAGGCGATTCGCGCCCACATGGGGCTGGACCAGCCGCTGTGGCGGCAGTTCGCGGAATTCGTCACCGGCATCTTCACCGGCCGCACCATGGGCAGCGGCCAGTACGCGCTGCACTGCGACTTCCCCTGCCTGGGCTACTCGTACGAGAACAGCCAAGGCGTGTGGGACCTGCTGACGGACCGGCTCCCGGTCTCCGCCTCTCTCGCCCTGGGGGCCGCGGTGATCTGGCTGTTCCTCGGCCTGACCGCAGGAGTCACCGCCGCCCTGCGCAAGGACACCCTCACCGACCGCGCCCTGATGGTCGGCGCGGTCGCCGCCGCCTCCCTGCCCGTCTACTTCACCTCGGTGATGCTCATCTACGGGCTGATCCGGACCGCCGGCCTCCTTCCCTACCCGCAGTACGTGGAGTTCACCTCCGACCCCCTCCACTGGGCCTCGAACCTGCTGCTGCCCTGGCTGGCCCTGGCCATCCTGTACGCGGCCATGTACGCGCGGCAGAGCCGCAGTTCGATGATCGAGACGATGGCGGAGCCGTACATCCGCACCGCCCGCGCCAAGGGACTGCCGCGGCGCACGGTCGTGGTCAAGCACGGGTTGCGGGCAGGTATGACGCCCATCCTCACCATCTTCGGGATGGACCTGGGCGGACTGCTTGCGGGCGCGGTGATCACCGAGTCCATCTTCGGGATCCCCGGCATCGGGCGGCTCTTCTACGGAGCGCTGTCCACCGGCGATCAGCCGGTCATCCTCGGCGTCACGCTGCTCGCCGCCACCTTCATCGTCGTCGCCAACCTGGCCGTCGACCTGCTGTACGCCGTCGTCGACCCCCGAGTGAGGTACTGATGGGCGACCTTGAACCCGCGCTCTGCGTACGGGACCTGACGGTCACTTTCACCACCACTCACGGTCTCGTGCGGGCCGTGGACAGCCTCGGCTTCGAGGTGCGGCACGGAGAGACCCTCGGCATTGTCGGCGAGTCCGGTTCCGGGAAGTCGGTCACCTCCCTGGCCGTGATGGGCCTGCACACCAGCGCCTCGGTCTCCGGCTCCATCATCCTGGGCGGCCGGGAGCTGACCGGTCTGCCGGAGCGCGAACTGAACCGGTTGCGCGGCAGGAAGATGGCGATGATCTTCCAGGATCCGCTCTCCAGCCTCCATCCGTACTACACCGTGGGCGAACAGATAGCCGAGCACCACCGCGTGCACTTCGGCAGCGGCAGACGAGCTGCCCGTGAGCGGGCCGTGGAAGCGCTGGCCGAGGTCGGCATCCCCGAGCCGAGACGCCGGGTGCGGGAGTACCCGCACCAGTTCTCCGGCGGCATGCGTCAGCGCGTGATGATCGCGATGGCTCTGTCCTGCGAACCCGAGCTGCTGATCGCGGACGAGCCGACCACCGCCCTGGACGTCACCGTCCAGGCGCAGATCCTGGAGCTCATCGCACGGATCCAGCAGGAACGGGGGCTGGCCGTCATCATGATCACGCACGATCTGGGAGTGGTCGCCCGCGTTGCCCACGAGGTGCTGGTGATGTACGGGGGCAGAGCAGTCGAAAGGGCCGACGTGGACACCCTGTTCACGGCACCGGCCCACCCCTACACCCGTGGGCTGCTCGACTCCCTTCCCCGCTTCGACGACAGCGACGACGAACCCCTGAGAGCGATTCCCGGCACCCCGCCGTCCCTGCTCACCCCGGCTCCCGGCTGCGCGTTCGCGCCCCGCTGCCCCAGGCTCGCCCGCGCCTCGGACCAGGAACGCTCCCACTGCGAGAGTGAACTCCCTCTCCTCGACGGCCCGGCCGGGCATCCGGCCGCCTGCCACTTCCCCGCGTACGAAGGCATCGCCTCATGACGTCCATCGAACCCCTGCTGGCTGTACGGAACTTGACGATGACATTTCCCGGACGACGGCGATCCGCCCCGGTCCGGGCCGTCGACGGCATCACATTCGACGTGGCGGCGGGCGAGACGCTGGGACTTGTCGGAGAGTCCGGTTGCGGCAAGTCCACCACCGGCCGCCTGATCGTCCGGCTCCTGGAACCCACCGCAGGCTCCGTCACCTACGACGGACGCGACATCAGCCACCTGTCACAGCGGGAGCTGAAGCCGCTCCGCAAGGACCTGCAGATGGTCTTCCAGGACCCGCACTCCTCCCTCAACCCCCGTCAGACGGTGGCCCGGATCATCTGCGACCCGCTTCTCGTACAGGGCAGTTCCGCAGCGGACGCACGCAAGCGCGCCGCTGAACTGATGGAGCTGGTGGGGCTCATCCCCGAGCACATCGACCGCTACCCCCACGAGTTCTCCGGCGGTCAGGCCCAGCGCATCGGCATCGCCCGCGCACTGGCCACCGGCCCCCGGCTGGTCGTCGCCGACGAGCCGGTCTCAGCCCTCGACGTGTCCGTCCAGGCCCAGATCGTCAATCTGATGGAGCGGCTCCAGGGCGAACTCGGCCTGGCCTACCTCTTCATCGCCCACGACCTGTCCGTCGTCAAGCGGGTGTGCGACCGGGTCGCCGTGGTGTACCTGGGCCGCATCGTCGAGATCGGTGCGAAGGAACAGGTCTACGCCGCCCCGGCCCACCCGTACACGCGCGCGCTGCTGTCCGCCGTACCGCTGCCCGACCCGGCCGCCGAACGGTCCCGCGAGCGGATCACCCTGCTCGGTGACCCGCCCAGCCCGGCAGCTCCCCCGCCCGGCTGTACCTTCCATCCGCGCTGTCACAAGGCGCAGGAGATCTGCCGCACCGAGGAACCGTCCCTGCGAATCGCAGCGCCGGGGGCGATGCGGCAGGTGGCCTGCCACTTCCCCGAAGCGGCCTGAGCCGCCTGAACACGGCTGTGCCCCGCCACCCTTTCGTCACTCCACAAACCGCGTTTCGTCAGTTCCCCTCCGCTGCTGACACAGCATCACGGACTTGAATCAGCGATCCAACCTCGAGCTTTCGTGAAGGCTCGCCAGTTCAACTGGTGGATTTTTCGGGTTTGTTGGTCAGAGACCCTTTCATGTTCGTGATCATGATCCGGACAGCCCGCCACGCGAAAGCTCGAGGCTGGATTTCAGTGTCGGGATCGGTCAGTCGTCGCTGGGTCTGCCGAACTCTTCGATCAGCACGGGATACTGCTCCCCTCCGTGTCCGGCTGCGATCGAACGGTCGGCCATCGCCTTGATCAACTTCGGCAGCTCGGCGTTGACACCCACCGCCTCGCTCTCCTCGACCAGGTGCGCCATCGACCGCACCTCGGCCTCCAGGGCCGACACCTCGGCCGGGAAGGAGCCGCTGTCGATCTGCTCGGCATATCCAGGCAGCCATTCGGCCACACCGGCAGCGATCCGCCGGGCAAACGGCGCATACGTTGCGGCGTCAACACCGGCCGGCCTGAGCAGGGCAGTGCCCTGGAGCCAGGCGTTCAGGACGCTCCACATCATGGCTAGGCCGGCCACGTCGTACAGGGACGCCAGCCCATGGTCCGCGCCAAGGTAGGTGACGGTGCCGAGTGCTTCGAGTGTTGACTTGTGTGCCTCGAAGTCCGACTGCGGCCCGCTGTGCAGAATCACCGCCTCGGCAGTCCCAATCGCCGGCGGGATGGCCATGATGGCGCCGTCCAGGTAATGGGCGCCTCGCTGGTCGGCCCATTGGGCAGCTTGCCGGGCCTGGGCCGAGTCGCCCGAGGTCAGGTTGATCAACAACGTGCCGTCCAGCTCGAAAACCAGCAGCAACGAGCAGCAGAGGGAATAGGGCCCTGACGACGGTCGGTTCGGCCGTCTCGTCGATGTGCACAGGCGCAGCGCGGACGTCACGGGCAGGTTCTGTTGCCTGCCCGGCGGCCGCCGGATCATCTTCCACGGTCAACGGCGGCCCAGCGGGGGCGTGAACCCACGCGCCCAGGCATGGCCAGTTCGGCCCGTAGCGCGTCTTCCAGCGTCGACAGACCGTCCTCCACGCCCTGGAGCGGCCATTCGTCCGTCGTCGAGGTCCCCTCGAAGACGACGGGCTGGACGCGCAGCAGGGCACGGTGCACGTCACTCACAGCGGAACGAACCTCGTCGCCAGCTATCAGCGACGCCTCGACGACCCATTTGTAGGCGGCCGACCGGTTGTCGAGCAGCTTGCCGTCGTCTTCGTCCTTCAAGATGGAGGCGAGGGAGTCGTGCCAGGCGTACAGGGTGATCAAGAGGTCCCGGTACAGACCCTTCTTGTCGTCCAGCCAGCGGACCTGTTCTGCATGGGCTCGTTGTTCCTGCTGGATCCGTATCTGTCCGCGCTGAGCAAGCCATGCGCCCGCAAAGCCCGTCACGGCCCCAACCGTTGTGCCTGCAAGTCCGACCAGTGCAGCTTCCATGACTGCTTCCTAGCAGAAAACCGACTCCGCGAGCCGGGGAAGCTCAACGCTGCCATGGGAGGGGCTGTCGCTGATGCCTCATTGCTCGGCAGTCAGTGCCCAGTGGACCGCCGACGACGCCGAGACGTGAATGGTCGCTTCGCTGCGCGGTCGCTTCAGGTGGATCTCGTTGTAGGTACTGCTCACCTCGTGGTCCGCGCATGCGAGTGGGAAGCTGACACCGATGGGCCAAACGGACACTGTGAGGGTGCCCTTTCCCTGGCAGTTGACGTGGATGGCCAGCCTTCCCGTGCCGACCTTCTTCGTCAGGGGCAGGGCGACGTTGCCCCTTTGCGATGCGACCTGAAGGACGGCTGTGCCGTCGCCAGGCTCGGGCGCCCGGGTGACGGTCTCGCCTCCGATGTGTTCGGCGCGACCACTGCTCGTGGCGTTGCCCGGCGCCGGCTTCACGGGGGACGCCGAGGCAGACGTCGCACGGGGCTTTGCGACGTCGGTGCAGCCGCTGAGCCCCAACAGCACTCCTGTGGCCATCAGGCATGCACCGCCTCGGCACAAGCGGCGTGCGAGGGACGTCAGTTCTCCCACAGGCAGATCGACTCGTGCGCATCCGACAGCGATTCCCATGTGAGTCACCCTCTCCCTCTGTGCCACCGCTCGTCGGGGCGGCCGATCGTGACTCTAGGGAGCAGTAACTCCTTGGCCTCAGAGGAATCTCCATTTCTGAGCAAGATCAGAGGTTCCAGGTGGATGCCACCACGCGGCTCAAGGTCATACAGCGACGGATCAGTCGGCACGCCGCCGCGGAAACGGCCCGGAATCCGTCGGTCGTGACGCCGGTGCCGTATGAGACGGCCTTATGTGGCTCGCCCTCCTCGCACGCCACATGCTCACCGGCTCGGCTGCGACGGACCACCGTGAACTGAGCGGCTCGCGGGCCATCGCCGACAGGCCGGCAGCCCTGATCCGTCGGCGAGACCAGGGCCAGCACATGCGTGGTGTCCCTCTACCGGGCTTCGCGGTCTTTGAGCTCCTCAATCGCCAGGGCGCGGGCGGCGTGCACGTCGAGAACAGCCTGGAACTGCTTGCGGGCCTCGTGGACGCGGCCTGTCGCCAAGTAGACGTGTCCCAGACGGCTGCGGATGTCCATCTCCAGCCAGTGGTAGCTGGGATCGGTGATCGGGGACAGCAACTGGTGCTGGAGAAGGGCCTGGTGATGGAGGGCTACGGCCGCGTTCAGGTTTCCCTCACCCCGCTCCGCCGTGCCCAGCCGGGTCAGGCTGCGCGCGCAGAGGAAGATGTCCCCGACCTGCTCGCCCAGTTCGACCGCCTGGCGGAACCGGCTCTTGGCCTCACCGTAGTGCCCGAGGCGGAGGTGGACGTCGGCGGCGCAGGTCAAGGTCCTGCCGAGTACGCGCGGTCTGCCGTCCGCCTCGGCGTGCGTGTGGGCGTCGGCAAAGCAGGCCAGCGCCTCCTCGTTCCGTCGCCGGAACTGGTGGGCGAGTCCGAGGGTGACGAGTGATATCGAGGCGATCCAGTCGTTGCTCAGATGCCGGGCCAGGTCCACAGCCGCAGTGAGATGGCGGATCGCCAGGTCGTCATCACCCACACTCAGGTCGACAGCCCCCAGCGCGGCGAGAGCCCGGGCCTCTTCGAACGGGTCGGTGCGGCGCCGGCTGAGGTCCAGTGCCTCGGTGACGCAGGTGCGGGCCTGTCGGTACCGGCGTTGGTACACGCCGGTGTAGCCCAGGCAGTTCCGCAGGGCGAGGGCCATCCGCTGGTCGGTGGCATCGTCCACGTGCGCGAGTGCGATCTCAAGGGCCGTCTGGCACTCGTGGTAACGGCCCTGACGTACGAAGTAGTCGACCAGCGCCTCGGCGATCCAGCAGGCATAGTCTGCCTCGCCGAGGGCCGCGGCATGTCCGACGACATCGGCGAGCTCGCCACCGGCCGCGTCCAGCCAGGTCTCCGCATCCTGCCAATGTGTGAACGGTGCGTCGGCGGGCCGGGGTCCGGTGGGGAAACCGGCAGAGCCGAAGTCACTGGTGATCCGGGCGGCGTCCAGATGGAGACGGAGCGCGGCTGTGCGCGCGGCGGCGGCTTCGGCGGGCGTGGCTTCCGCGAGGCGTCGTGCGTGCACGCGAACCAGGTCGTGCAATCGGTAGCGGCCCGGACGCGGCTGCTGCAGGAGACTCGTGTCGACGAGGCTTTCCAGGATCTGCTCGGTGTCGTAGTACGGCCGGTCGAGCATGGTCGCCGCCGTCAGCACGTCGAACTCGACCGTCGGTGCCAGGCCCAAGGCGCGGAATCCGCGCTGCTGCTCGGGTGCGAGCTGGTTGTACGACAGGCGGAAGGTCGCCTCCACGCTGCGATCCCCGACGCTCAGTTCGCCGAGCCGGTGCTCATCACCTGCCATGCGGTCCACCAGGTACTCCACCGTCCAGGTACGGCGGTTCTGCAGGCGCGACCCGGCGATGCGCAGTGCCAGCGGCAGCCCGTCGCACAGCCCGACCAGCTGATGCGTCGCCTCCGGCTCCCTGCCCGCGCGCTCCTCTCCGATGATGTGCGTGAGCAGGGACACCGCGTCCCCGCTCTCCAGAGGCTCCAGGGTGACCCGCCGGTCGGCGTCCAGTTCGGCCAGCCGTCGTCGGCCCGCCACCAGCACCGTGCTCCCCGCTCCTGCGGGAAGCAGCGGTCGTATCTGGTCGGCGTCCAGGGCGTCGTCCAGCACGAGGAGCAGTCGTAGCGGGCTGGTTGCCGCGCGCCAGACGGCGGTGAGTTCTTCGAGGTCGCTCGGCAACTCGCCCTTGGCCGCGCCGAGCGATCGCAGCAGCCGCTGCAGCGCTTGCTCCGGCGATTGCCGCCGCTGCGTGCTGTGCGCGCGCAGGTCCACGAACAGGCAGCCGTCCGGGTGACGGGCGCTGAGCTCACGGGCCGCGCGGACGACGAGCGCGGTCTTGCCGACCCCGGCCGTACCGTCCACCGTCACGATCGATACGGATCCGGGCACAGAAGGCGCGATCAGCTGCGCCAGCTCGGCCTCCCGCCCGATCAGGCGGCCGGCATCTCCCGGCAGTTCATTGACTGCGCGGCGCAGCCCCGGCCGCGGGGGCAGCGTGGCGGAGCGCGCCATGGCCGGCCCGAGGAGGCGTTCGTCGTCCCGGCGCAACACCGCTTCGTGCACGCGGCGGAGTTCATCACCAGGACCGACCCCGAGCTCGTCGCGCAGGCGCTCGATCGTGTCCTGATAGACGTTCAGCGCCTCCGCCTGGCGTTCGCTGCCGTACAGCGCGCGCATGCGCAACGCCACCAGCGACTCGTCGTACGGACTGGACAGCGACAGGGCGGCGAGGTCGTCCAGCGCGTCGGCGAAGCGGCCGAGCACAACCAAGCACTCGAGCCGCTGCGTTCGAACCGTGCGCAGGCGCTCCGACAGTCGCTGCCGTTCGACGTCGGCGAACGGTCCGGGCAACCCGGCCAGTGGCTCGCCGCGAAACAGGGCGAGCGCCCCGGAAAACCGGTTCATCGCGGTGGTCAGGTCACCGGCCGCCTTCGCGCGCTGAGCGCCGGCGACCTGCTCGGCCAGGTCCGCCACGTCGAGCCGGACCCTGTCCACGACGAGGCGGTATCCGCCCCGTTCCCCGCGGATCACCGAGTCCGCCGGCCCGGTGCCCTCCGTGTCGAGGAGCTGCCGTAACGCGTAGATGTAGCTGGGCAGTACCTTGCGGCCGGACCCCGGCGGCTCGGCCCCCCAGACCCCGTCGAGCAACTGCTCGTGGCTCACCAGGAAGCCCGGACGCAGCGCCAGCGCCGCCAGTACGGCCTGTCGCCGAACAGGCCCCAGGTCCAACGGCGTTACCTCACGCCAGGCCCGGACCTCTCCGAGCACAGCGAGCCGAAGCCTCTGAGGGTCCCCGTTCACCCCGAAGCCTCCACTCCGCCGCGCATCGTCGAAATTTCATCTGCATTGCAGCGCCTTCCGTCAAGGTTTGCAAGTGACGATCGAGAACACCGTTGAGAACCAGCGGTACGGGCCGGCGCGCCGGCCGCCAGGCACGGGTTCCCGGCCGGTCAACGCCCTCGCGGGCGGGCTACACCACCGTGTTCGTCCGTACTGAGGACGCCTCCTTCCACGCAGTCGACGCGGAGACCGGCGAGGTGCCCCGCACGGACGACAGGCCGTGTACATCAGCCCCGCACATCACGCCGTGGTCAGCGTGCCTGCCCTCCGCCCGGGCGGCGCGGACGGCGTGGCCCCTGGTTCGGCCGGCGACGCGGGGGGTCGCCGTCGGCTGGGGCCGACGGGGAGGAGAAGCCGCCCGGTACCCCGGCGCGTGCGGTTGCCGCGGGCGCGGGTGTCTCCGTTGCGGCGGGCCTCGGGCGCGGGGCGCGGGCGAGGGTTCTGGCATGGGGGATCAGCGGGGCGCAGGTCTCGCAGACCTCTTCGACGCTCCACACCCGTCCGATGGTCGGATCGTGGCGCAGGATCAGCACAGCGGCGCCGGTGCAGTGCACCTTGGTGTCCTCGTGAGCGGCGCAGTGGTCGGCGCGGCAGTGGCAGGCGGCGTTGGGCCGCAGGGTTGCTGCCTTGGCGTGTGCGGCGGCGTGCTGGGCGGCGAACGAGCGCAACGCGGCCAGGTCCTTGGAGCGCGGTGGCATCCGGCAGGCGGCGGTGGAGCAGGTGACGGTGGCGGTGCGGTCGCCGTGGCCGGTCAGACGCACGGTCCAGGAGCGTCCGGGGACGCGTTCGGTGCCAGGGGCACGATTGGTTTCGCTGTAGGCGGTCGTCACAGGGCCGTCCGTTTCGGGTTGATCAGTAGGATGTCCGCTCCACTATGAGCTACCCAGCAACCAGTTGGGCAGCGCGTTTTTGTGCGCAGCAGTGCGGTCCCGGGCGGTGAGTCGGCCCGATGCGGTGGTGTCCCGTCAGATGGCCCGCCAAGGTGGGGTCGTCCTCGTGGGCGACGAGCGTGCCGGCCTCCCACCAGATGATGGCTCCGGTCGTGCGCAGGTAGTGGACGGTGGCGTGACGCTGGGGCGTCCCCGCAGCACAACGTTGCCCGCCTCGCACAGCACGGGCCCGGGCCGGCCGGTGGCGGTGCTGACCGTGGCTGTGGGCAGGGCTGGGCGTTTCCTCCGGATCAGCGATGGGAGTGCAGGCGGCCGGCGAGCCGATGCCTGGTTGTTCCGGGGTGGGAGTGGCTGGTGGCCGCACGTGTTCGAGGAAGCCGTACGATGCCTGCCGTGGATGCCTCACAAAACAACTTGCGCTGTGGTCTCTGTGGGCAGGTCACGGATGCCCGGCACGAGCAGAACCACGAGGAATCGGTGGTAAGCGCCGACAGGCGCGTGGAGTACGTAGTTATCGAACTGCGGGGCGCCACTGCCCACTGTCAGGCTGTCGATGACCCCTCTCGGACATCCAAGACCGGTGCCGCCGGGCTGGCGGAGCAACTGGGGATTGACCTGCCTGATCTTCTTGGCCGCCACTACACGTGCTGGGAGACGCCTGGGGAATACGGTGTCATCCGGAGGGGCTTCGAGCTGGTCTGACATGCAACAGCGCTGAACCTTTCACGGAGGAATCGTCAAGACCTGTGGATCAAGTCAGTTGGGCTGGTCCCGATGCCGCAGCTGACGGCTTGCTGCATTTCGAACGCGGCGGGTTCGTCCGCGCTCGGCCAGCAGCCTGAGGGCCTCGGGTGAGGTCACGATCTGTCTGGTTGCGGCCGAGTGCTGGAACCAGTCGGATGCGCTGGTGAGCTCCTCGGCGACCCACGGCTTGCCCAGGGCGATGGTTCTGAGCAGGGTCCACTCGTGCAAGCGGCGGGCGGGGAAGTCGCGATCCGCGATCACTTCGGAGAGAGTCTGGGCCCAGGACGTGAAATGGGGGTCGGTCAGCAGGGCGGCGGCCCGGCGGTCCAGATGGAGGCCCACCGCGCTGTCCGCCATCGTCTTGTCCTGGTCGTGCAGGACGGCGGCCACCAGGTCGGCCTCGTCCGCCTCGGCGACGGCTTCCAGAGCCTCCAGATAGCGGGCGAAGCGCCGGTGCTCGGCGGGCTACTCGTCGGTGTGGAGGCCGGTCATGCCGCGATCCCTTCCGGCCGCTCAACCAGCTGGCCGCGCTCGAAGCGGGCTCCCGCCCGGACCAGGGCAACCAGGTGGGACGCGTTGACCGCGCGCCACCGGGGCCTGCGCGGATTCGATCAGTTTGAACACCATACTCAGCGCGGCGGCCCGACTGCCGGCGCCCTTGGTGACCTTGGTGCGCAGCCGCACGGTGGCGAAGGTCGACTCGATGGGGTTCGTGGTCCGCAGATGGATCCAGTGCTCGGCGGGGTGGTCGAAGAACGCCAGCAGCTCGTCCTCGTCGTCGGTGACCCGCTTGACGGCCTTGGGGTACTTGGCCCCGTACTGTTTGGCGAACGTGGCGACCGCCTTGGCCGCGTGCTCTTTGTCCTCGGCGTTGTAGATCTCCTGGATCGCGCGCTTGGCGGCAGGCTGTGCCGACTTCGGCAGTGCGTCCAAGACATTGGCCGTCTTGTGCACCCAGCACCGCTGGTGGCGGGTGTCAGGGAAGACTTCGTTCAGCGCGTTCCAGAAACCGAGTGCGCCGTCTCCCACGGCCAGGTGCGGGGCCCGCATGCCCCGGCGGGCGCAGTCCCGCAGCAGGCCGGCCCATGCCTCGGACGATTCGCGGTAGCCGTCCGTCATCGCGATCAGTTCCTTCGTGCCGTCCGCCCGCACTCCCATCAGCACCAGAGCGGCGGCCTTCGCGTCCTCGAGACGGATACGCAGATGCACGCCGTCTGCCCAGACGTAGACGTAGTCGGTGGTGGACAGGTCGCGGTCCATGAACGCCGTGTGGTCGGCCTGCCACTGGGCGGTCAGCCGGTCACCGTCGCAGGCGAGAGGCCTGCCGAGGAGCCCAGGAACTGTTCCATTGCTGGAACGAAGTCACCGGAGGACAGGCCATGCAGATAGAGCAGCGGCAGTACCTCGCTGATCTTCGGAGACTTCCGTGCCCAGGGCGGCAGGATCGCCGGGGAGAACCGTTTGCGCTCGCCGGTTGCTTCGTCGACGCGCTTGTCGTTCACCCGCGGTGCCCTCACCTCGACCGTCCCGGCCGCCGTGGTCACCTTCCTCGGTTGGTGGAAGCCGTTGCGCACGACCAGACGCCGGCCCAACTTGTCCCTTTGATCCGCCAGCTCGGCTATGTAGGTGTTGACTTCCGACTCCAGCGCGGCAGCCAGCATGCGCCGTGCGCCTTCACGGACAATCTCGTCGATCAAGGAGCCGTTCGGGGTGGTGCCATCGGCGTTAACTACGCTGAGCGCGGGCGTGCCTTCCCGACCGACGTTTCCCGACCGACGTTCGCAGCGTCGGCCTACTCGGTGACCTTCAATCGATCACTCGGGAAGGTACGCCCTTCGCGCGCCACCCCGAGGTCGATCCACAGGTCTTGAGCATTGCACCCTTTCACGGCCGTCACGACACTCACCTGCTGATGCGTTCCCTTCGGCGAGCGAGTAGGCGCCCGACACGGCCGAACGCTTCAGGGCCCGAGCCGACCGCGCCGAGGTGCCCCCTGCCGGCTACTG
>NZ_JBEXSW010000068.1:0-35021 GCF_040613775.1 Streptomyces sp. NPDC006208
CTGCGGGCCATCAACCGCGCGGCGCCCGCGATCGTAGTGTCCGGTTGCACGGTAACGGCGGGGGTCGTCATGAGCCGGCCCGCCGTCACCGCGCGCGAAGCGTCCTCCCCCTGGGCCTTGATGATCAGGTCTCCCTCGGAGACGACCCCGGTGACGTGTCCCTCGGCCGAGAGGACGGGCAGGGCGCTGACGTGCCACTGCTGCATGGCCTCCACGATCTCCTTGAACGGTGCGTCGCTGTTCACCGAGATCACGGCGTGGGTCATCACATCAGCGACGGTTCGCACGTGCTTCATGACCGTTCCTCCCTGTCGTGTGCATACCTGCCGTAACTCCGATGGTGCCGTCCGGGACGTGGTGAGGGCAGGGGCCGAGCGGGCCCCTCCGAGGGCCGCCCGACCCCCGATGACCACTCTGGCCCGGTGATGTCATGGAACTGACGGAAAGGGCCACGAGGAGGCGCGGAGAACCGGCCGACGTGCACCGCGCAATCAGGATCCGCGAGAAGCGGATGGACCCTTTCCGTCTCATGCTGTCCGGATGAGGGCGGCGCGCCGCTTCTGCTGCCGTTGCGACGCTGTGCTCGTGTGACCATTCTGCCCCTAGGACGCTCACCGGTCAGGCCGAGTGGTGTCCGTGGGGGCGCTCGAGTCCAGGTCCTGGTCGTCGATCTCGTAGCCGAGGCTCTGATGGACGGCGACCACCCCGTCCACGGAGCGGCACAGCCGCTCGACGACCGGGATGTCGGCCTTTTCGGCGACCCGTCCGGTCAGGGTCACTACGCCCTCGCGGACGGTGGCGTTGACGCTGCCAGGGACGGGTCCGAGGGTCTCGCTGAGCACGTCCTGGTGGATTTCGTCGCTGATGGCTTCGTCGCGGCGCAGGAAGGGGCGAAGCAGGTCGCACCTGCTGACCATGCCGGCCCTGGGAGCCTGTGGCGGCTCCGCACCCGTACTGCAACTCTCTGGCCTCGCTCCCCGGGAAGACAGAGCCGAATGGTCCCGGAAAGGGACGGCCCGCCCCTGTGGCGGCGCGTCGTGGGCGTGTGACTCTGATCTCGACAACAGGACGCTGCGAGGAGCAAGGACATGAGGTCGTTCAATCGTCAAGAGTGGGCGCACGAACCGATGAGGGAAAGCGGCATGTGGGCCCGCGTGGGCGATCAGATCGTTGTGGCAGGTCCCACCGTGGGAGAGTCGGGCCGAGACGGAGAGATCGTCGGCCTGCACCACCCGGACGGCACTCCGCCCTACGACGTGCGCTGGTCGGACACCGGGCGTGTCACCGTGTTCTTCCCGGGGCCGGACGCCCGTATCAAGCACCTCACGGACCATGGGCACCACACGGGCAGGGGCACACCGAGGCCATGAGTCGCAGTGTGCGCGCGGCGCACGGTACCTGAGATGTGTTGCCGGAGGGCCCACGGTCGGGAGGGCTGTGGCGAGTGGGGAGGTGGCGCGTTCGCCGGGTGGACATCGTGAGGCACCGAGAGGCCGGGCCACGGCTCGTTCCGCTGTTCGTGCGCGCGGCCCCTTCAAGGCGAGACGCCCTGGGCTTCGTCCAGGTCCAGTCGGACGTCCACCACGCCCTCGACGGCGCTGACGGCCCGGGCCAGCAGCGGTACCAGCGCCCGGTCCCGCAAACTGCCCTCCAGGGTCACGATGCCCTCCGTGACCGAGACCTCCAACTGCGCGGTGGCAGGCAGGCGGTGGACGATCGTGCTTCGGATCTCGCCGGCGATGTCCTCGTCCGGCCGGAGGAACACCTTCAGCAGGTCACTGCGGCTGACCACACCCTCCAGCATTCCGACCTCATCGACCACGGGCAGCCGCTTCACGTGCCGTCGCGCCATGATCCGGGCAGCCTCGGCCAGCGTGGCGCCGGCATGGACGGTGACGGCCGGGCTGGACATCAGCTCCTCCGCCGACACCGCTCCCGCCTTGGCAGCTTGGGTCGGCGGCCTGCCCCACTGCTCGGAACCACCGTCGCGCGCCTCCTCCTTGGGCAGCAGGTCCGCTTCCGACACCACGCCGATGACCCGGCCCTCACCCTCCAGTACCGGCAGCGCGCTGACCTTCCACTGCTGCATCAGCTCGACGATCTCCTTGTAGGTGGCGTGACGCCCTACGGCGACAGCGGTGTGGGTCATCACGTCGCTCACCGTGTGCGGTGAATCAGGCATGGCGGCTCTCCCTTGCCTTCGGGCGGCGCTCGACGGTGAGGTCGAGGAAGTGGGTGGAGCAGGAGATGCACGGGTCGTGATTGCGGATCACCCGCTCGCACAGCGCGGTCAGCACTGCGTCGTCCGCATCGTGCTGCGCCACGGCGCTGCGGGCGGCGCGGACGAGGTCGTCCTCGATCGCGCCCTGGTTCTGGGCGGTGGGCGGGACCAGTTGGGCATCCGTGACTGTGCCCTCGGCATCGAGCACGTACCGGTGGTACAGCAGCCCGCGGGGCGCCTCCGTCGCGCCGTGCCCGGTGCCCGCCACAGGGGGCACATCGGTGTACGGACGTGGCGGGGGAACATAGGACTCGATGATCCGCAGCGCTTCCTCCACCGCGTACACGACCTCGACCGCGCGGACCAGGATCGACCGGTAGGGGTTGCGGCATACCGCACCGTCCGCGGGATCGCCGAGCCCTGCCTCCCGTGCCGCCTGCCTCGCCGTGTGCGACAGTCTCCGGCCGCTGATCGCGAACCGTGCGAGGGAGCCGGTGAGATGCCGCCGCCCGTCCAGACGTGAGTGCAGCGCCGTGGAATGCGGTACCTGCACCTCGCGCACTCGTACGGGAAAGTCGTCCACGGGGAACGCATAAGAGGTCCCGTCGGGACGCAGTACCGTCGGGGTGCCCGATTCGATGGCGTACGTCCCGGGCTCGGCCAGTGCCAGAAAGTCGGCGTCGGTCTCGGCTTCCGGGAAGTCGAAGCCGGCGACCCAGCGTACGGTCTCCCAGGCGTCGTCCTGCGCCTGCCGCAATTGCTGGGCCAGCGGGAGCAGTTCAGCTGTGGACGGCACCCGGTAGAAGCCGCCGATCCGGACGTTGACCGGATGGATCGCCCGGCCGCCGAGCAGCTCCATCACGGCGTTGCCCGCCCGCTTCAGCCGCAGTCCCCGCTCCACGTGGGCGCGTTGGGTGCGTGCCAGCTCGATGGCGCTGTCATATCCGAGAAAGTCAGGGGCATGCAGGAGATAGACATGCAGGGTCTGACTCTCGATCCACTCGCCGCAGTAGAGCAGTCGGCGCAGCTGTGCGACGCCTGGGTCGACCGTGATGCCGCAGGCATCCTCGATGGCCGCGCATGCACTCATCTGGTAGGCGACCGGGCAGATCCCGCAGACGCGGGAGGTGATGTCCGGGGGCTCGGTATGTCCCCGGCCCCTGAGGAACGCCTCGAAGAAGCGTGGGGGTTCGTAGATGTCCAGGCGTGCCTCGATGATCTCGCCGTCGTCCAGTCGAAGGTGGAGCGAGCCTTCGCCTTCGACCCGGGAGAGCGAGCCGATGTGCAGGACTCGGGATCCGCGGTGGGTCATGGCCGGCTGTCCTCTTCTTGGGCGAAGGCGGTGGCGTTGAAGGTGCGCAGGATGCGCTCGGTGTCGCGGTCGTCCATGCCGTCCCGGTGCAGGAAGGGGATGAGCGCCGGGAGGTTGGTGGATGCAGACGGTCCGAAGCAGCCGTAGCAACCACGTCCGTAGGCGGGGCAGATCGCTCCGCATCCGGCGTGCGTGACCGGACCCAGGCAGGGCGTGCCGTGCGCGACCGTGACACAGACCGTCCCGCGGCGCTTGCACTCGAAGCACACGCTGTGGTTCGGCACATCCGGCTTGCGGCCGAACAGGAAGGCCGTGATGACTTCGAGCAGTTGGCGACGGTCGATCGGGCAACCACGCAGTTCGAAGTCGACGTCGACGTGATCCGAAACGGGGGTGGACGTGGACAGTGTCTCGATGTACTCGGGGCGGGCGTAGACGGTGCTGCGGAACTCGTCGACGTCTGCGAAGTTCCGCAGCGCCTGGATGCCGCCCGCCGTCGCGCAGGCTCCGATCGTCACCAGGCGGCGTGCGGCCGCGCGGATCGCTCGGACCCGTTCCGCGTCCGCGGGCGTGCTGACCGACCCCTCGACCAGGGCGAGGTCGTACGGGCCGGGCTGCACCGCACTGGAGGCCTCCAGGAAATGGGTGATCTCCACCCGGCTCGCGAGGGCCAGGAGCTCGTCCTCGCAGTCGAGCAGGGTGAGCTGGCAGCCGTCGCAGGAAGCGAGTTTGAACACAGCCAGTGTGGGGGCGTCCATGTCACAGCTCCCTGACGCCGAGCAGCGGAGCGGCGCGGTCCCAGCTCAGCACCGGGCCGTCGCGGCACAGGAGCAGGGGACCGAGTTGACAGTGCCCGCAGTGTCCCGTCCCGCAGCGCATGTTCCGTTCGAGTGACACCTGGATGCGCTGCTCCGGGATCCCGCGGTGCGACAGATTGCGGGCGGCAGAACGGATCATGGGTTCGGGTCCGCAGAGGAACGCCGTGCTGGTCCCGGGATCGAAGTGAGTGCTGTCGAGCAGCTGCGTCACCAGGCCCACGTGACCTCGCCACCGGTCGTCCGGCCGGTCCACCGTCACCCCTGTGAAGGTCGTCCGCCATTGCTCGATTTCCGCCGCGTGGATCAGATCCGCGGGCGTCCGGGCGCCGATCAGCACATTCAGCCGGCCGAACCTGTCGCGGTCGGCCGTCACCGCGTGGACGAGCGGCCGCAGTGGCGCCAAACCGATGCCGCCTGCGATCACCACGATGTCCCGGCCGACGGCCGTCGCGAGGTCCCACGTCGTGCCGAACGGTCCGCGCAGCCCGATGACCTCGCCTTCGCGGGCTCTGCTCAGAGCTTCGGAGACCGCGCCCACCTCGCGAACGGTGTGGCAGAGCCCGCCGTCCGGGGGGATCTCGCTCACCGACAGCGGGATCTCGCCCCGTCCGAAGGCGTACACCATGGCGAACTGGCCCGGCGCGAACGCGGGAAGCTGCTCGGCGACAGGTCGGAGCCGCAGCGTGGCGGTGTCGTCCGTCTCCTGTCGCCGGGCGACCACGCTGTACGGCACCGGGACGCCGGTCATGTCGTGCTGCCGCTGCCGTGCGGGGCGTACAGGTCCAGCAGCCGGATGCGGGAGGCGTGCAGGCGGTGGGCGATGACCCTGCCGACCCACTGGCCGATCGCGGAGCCGAGGGCGGGGTCCGCGTCCATCATCATCCGCACGGTTCTCGCATTGAACTCCTCGGCGCGCACGGGTGTCATGGCCTCGGCACCGAGCTGCCACACATAGGGCGGGAACAGCCAGGACCATCCGACGAGCTCCCCGAAGCCGAGACTCTCAAGAACCACGGGGCGCTGCCCTGGCACGTGGATGTCGAGCGTCACCGTGCCGGAATGGACGATCCAGAAACGGTCCGCGGGCTGTCCCTCCTCGAACAGCCTGGTTCCTTCGGAGATGTTGACCTCGCGGGACACCTCCATCAGACGGGCGTGGTGCTCGGCTGACAGAACACGCGTCATGCGGGTGGGAGAAGGGGTGTTCATTGCCGGGCCTCCGCATCGAGTGCTGCTGCTTCTTCGGTGATGTCGATACCGACGGGGCACCAGACGATGCACCGGCCGCAGCCGACGCAGCCGGAACTGCCGAACTGCTCGTACCAGGTGCCGAGTTTGTGCGTGAGCCATTGCCGGTAGCGACTGCGCCCGGAGGAGCGGACCGGGCCGCCGTGCAGGGCCGAGAAGTCGAGGTCGAAGCAGGAGTCCCAGCGCTGCCACCGCTCGGCGTGGTCACCGGTGAGGTCGGTGACCTCCTCGGTGGTGGTGCAGAAACACGTAGGGCACACCATGGTGCAGTTGCCGCAGGTCAGACACCGCTCGGCCACGTCGTTCCATCGCTCGGCGTCCAAGGTCGCGCCCATGAGCTCCTGCAGGCTGACCGGCGGCATGGAGCGACCCATCCGGCCCGCGGCTTCGTTCACTGCGGTTCGGGCGGCCGAGACGGCTCGCTCGGGAGCGGGTCGGTGGGGGACTTCGGTGAGGAGTGAGGCGCCCTCGTTGCTGCCGACGCGCACGACGAAGCGATGGCCGTCCGCGTCGATCATCTCGGTGAGTGCCAGGTCGAAGCCGCTGTCGGCGGCCGGGCCTGTTCCCATGGAGGAGCAGAAGCACGTTGCGCCGGGTTCTGTGCACTCCGCGGCGATGAGGAGTGCGCCGGTGCGGCGTTCACCGTATCCGCGGTCGGTGAAGCGGCCCCCGGTCAGTACGCGGTCCTGGATCGCGATGGCCCGCAGGTCACAGGGACGTACCCCCAGGAAGGCGTAGCGGGGCTGCTCAGGGCGCGCCTCGACCATATTGAGCGATCCGTCCGGTCGGCGCTCGGCGCTCCACAGCTTCTGCCGCGGCGGGTGCAGGAAGTTCTTCCAGGACTGTGGTCCGGCGCTGTGGGCGAAGGCTGCTCCGTCGTCGCGGCGGCGCAGCCTGTAGCGCCCTGCTTCGAGCTCGGTACCCCACCCGTACGGCAGATCGTCGTCTGCTGTGATGTGGGTGAGGACGATCGCGCCATCACGCACGGCAGGACCGATCACGGTGCGTCCCCGGGCGATCAGGGCCTTGATCAGAGCGTCGAGTCCTGCCCGGTCGATGATTGCGGTCTCGGTGGTGGCGGTCATGACCGGTTCTCCTCTCCAGCAGCCGCTGTCTGCTCTCTCAGAGTCGTCCGAGGTGCTGCCCGCCGGGGAGGGTCGAACGGTCCCCACTGCAGGTCCGTCAGGCCCGCCGTCGTCCGCTCCACTTCGGTTCCACGCTGATCCACTCGCGTTCCCACTCCGCCATCCTGTGCCGATCGGCGGTTCGTCGCACGGCAAGACGGACCACAAGGACGGCCGCCGCGCTCCCGGCCGTGACGCTCGCGCCGACTGCGAAGGCCTCCAGCAGGACGTCGCCGTCGTCCTTGGGGGGCGCTGTGACCTTGCCCCGGCTGTCCAGCCAGATGTCCGTGCGGTCGCCGCGCTCCATGCCCTCCGGAACCAGCGCCATGCCCTGTGAGACGCCTCCGCCCGGGGTGGCCCAGCGCACCGGCACCCGGTACTTCGCCTGCGTCACGCTGCCGTCGGAGGAAGGGATGGATTCCGGGGTGTCTCTCAGGAGTTCCGCCCGTACCTGGTGCAGCGACGCCGCCCGCTCCGCTGCCGCTGCCCGGCCCTGCGCGAATGCCGAGCACCCTGAGGCTGTGCCTGCGGCGGGAGCTCCGAGCACAAGGCCCGCGCTGAGCAACAGCGCCGTCCAGGAGCCGACCACATCGGACCGCCGGAGCAACGGGTTGTGCCGGCGCCGCGCGCGGAGGGTGTCGAAAGCCATGGCGTCACGTCCGTCCTGCCACCAGATCGGCAGCGATGGTCTCGGCCCAGCGGCTGATCCGCGCGACGTCGCGGAAGTCCCCGCCACGTCCTTGTTGAAGGATCATCCGGGCGACCCAGCCGCTCGCTCCTTCCTCGAGCCGCCCGCCGAACGTGACATGTTCCTCCGCATCCAGCCTGTGGGCCGCCCGGCGGGCCCCCGCCACCGGGGGAATGTCGCGCTCCGATGCCGAGGGGTCGAGAGGACCGCTGCTGAAGAGCCATACCGGGCGTGCGGCCAGTTCTCGGTGGTGGCGGCGCGCGAAGCGCCGGGCGTCCCGGTGCCAGCGACCCGCGTACAGCGCACCACCGAGCACGACGGCGTCGTACGGGCCGACGTCCTGGATCTCGTGGGCGGACCGGGCGTCTGCGTCGACACCGTTGTCGCGGAGGACGGAGGCGATCCATCGCGCGATTTCGGCTGTCGAGCCGTTCTTGCTGCCGTAGGCGACGAGTGCCGAAGGCCTCATTGTGATCGCACTCCTCGTCGCTCTTCGCCACGCAGTCGATCGGGCGCAAGGTTCGGTGGCGGCTCCTTCGAGCGGTCATCACGGTGGTTCTCGTAGCGGCAGGTGAGCCGGTCGACGACGGAGACCACGCCGTCGACCTGCTGGATCAGCCGCAGGACCGGGGGAATCTCGCTCCGCTGTCCGAGCTGCCCGCTCACCGTGACCACGCCGTCGTGCACCTCGACGTCGATTGTGCCGGGCGGGATCCAGCAGGTGCGGTCCAGGACGTCCTCCACGACGACGCGCCGGATCTCGGCGTCCGGTCGCAGGAACACCTTCAGCAGGTCGCGGCGGGTGACGATGCCGACGAGGCGGTTCTCCTCGTCCACCACCGGAAGCCGCTCGATGCCGTGCCGCGCCATGATGCGGGCCGCTTGCGCGATGGACTCGTGGGCGTAGGCGTAGACGGCGGGACGGGTCATCAGCCGGCGCGCGGTGAGCGTCATTACGCCGGGGTCCGTGTCCTGGCCTTTCCTGTTGAGGGAGGACCAGCGGGCGTGGTGTGCGCCCTGCCTGTCCTCGGCCGCCGCGGCGTGAGCGAGTAGGTCACTCTCGGAGATCACGCCGATCACCCTTTGGCTGCCGTCGACGACAGGGAGCCCGCTGATCCGATGGTCGTCGAGCAGGTGGACGATCTCCCTGAATGTGGTGTCCGCGGTGGCCCGCACGACGTCGCTCGTCATCACGGTGCCGACCATGTCGTGCTTCATCATGGCTGCCTCTTTCAGCGGAGTCGGCGCAGATAGGCGTCGTAGGTCCGCGAGGGCGTCAGCCGGATGCGGACATCGGCGACGGCAACGCCGTCAGGCCCGGCGATCACGGGATTGAAGTCGGCCTCGGCCAGCTCCGGCAGGTCGCCGGCGAGCCGGGACAGGCGCAGCAGAAGTTGCTCAAGGCAGCCGACATCCACTGGCGTGGCGCCCCGGTGGCCGAGCAGCAGCGGGGCACAGCGCGGTGCGCTGATCAGGTCGTGGACATCCTGGTCGGTGAGGGGTGCCAGCCGCGCGGCGTGATCGGCGAGCACCTCGGTGGCCGTACCGCCCAGCCCGAACAGGACCAGGGGGCCGAAGACGTCGTCCTGGACCACACCGGCCAGCAGCTCAAGCCCCCCTTCTGCCAGCGGCTGGACGAGGACACCTGCCAGTCGACCGTGGAACCGGGTGACGAAGTCGCGGTGCGCTGCCCGGATCTGTGCGTCCCCGCGCAGGTCGAGGCGTACCGCATGCTGTTCGGTCTTGTGGATCATTCCGGGCACGTACGCCTTGAGGACCACCGGCCCGTCCGGTCCCGAAAGACGCTCTGCTTCCCTGACGGCCTCGTCCTCGTTCTCGGCCCACCCCCAGGGGAGCCGGGGTATCCCGTAGCAGTCCAGCAGCGCGGCGCCGTCTCGTGGTTCGAGCCAGCCGCCTTCTGGATGGGCACTGAGATACGCCGCTGCGATTCCTGCAGCACGTGCGCTGTGGATTCCTTCGAGCGGGGGGATGCGTCCGGCGTCCCGGCTCAGCCACTCGGCACGGGAGACCGCGTGCGCGAGCGCATGGGCGGCGGCCTGTGGGTCCGCGTAGGCGGGAATCGAGCCGCTCTCGGCGGGAAGGAGCCGTACGGACGCTTCCTGGTCCGGCAGTACGGCGACGATCGGGCACGCGAGGTCGCGTGGCAGGCAGGTGACCGCCCGCGGGAGACGGTCGCCGGTCGCCGCGGCCACTGCGGTCGGCACGAGCGACACGAGCACCGCGTCGACCTCCTCAGCTGCGGACAGTACGGAGAGGCAGGCCCGCAGCTGGTCCTCGGAGACGGCGGCCGTCGTATCGATCGGGTTGTCGGCGACCGCGCCGTGGGGGAGCTCTGTGAGGAGCGCGGCGGTCAATGCCGACGGCAGCGGAGGCACGGTGAGACCCGCCTCCGCACAGGCGTCGGCGGCGAGCACACCCGTGCCGCCGGCATTGCTGACCACCGCGATCCGGCGTCCGCCCGGCAGAGGTTGGGCGTGCAGAAGTGCCGCGGTCTCGAGCAGTTCGGCGATGCTGCGCGTGGCGGTGATGCCTGCCTGGGTGAACAGTGCCTGACGGGTCATCGTCGGAGTTGCTGCGGCGGCCGTGTGCGACGCCGCCGCGCGTCGGCCCGCGTCCGTGCGGCCGGCGTCGACGGTCAGCACGGGCATCCGCCGGGTCACCCGGCGGGCGGTCCGTGAGAACGTCCGTGGATTGCCGAAGGACTCGAGGTGGAGCAGCGCCAGATCGGTGCGGTCGTCGCACTCCCACCACTGGAGCAGGTCGTTGCCGCTCACGTCGTACTTGTCTCCGAGGGAGACGAACGTGGACACGCCGATACCGAGACGGGACAGGCCGCCGAGCAGAGCGATGCCGACACCGCCCGACTGCACGGCGACGCCGGCCGAGCCGGGCTCCGGGGGATCGGCCGCGAACGTCGCGTCGAGACCGACGCTTCGGTCCGTGTTGGCGATCCCCAGGCAGTTGGGGCCGACCAGTCGCATTCCGTACCAGCGACAGGCAGACCGCAGTGCCCCGGCCTGCCGCGCATCGAGGCCCGAGGACACCACGAGCAGGCCCCGCACCCCACGCTTGCCGCATTCTTCGGCGGCGAGGGGCACGGCCGAGGCGCGCACGGCAAGGACGGCCAGATCGGGGGTGAGAGGAAGAGCCTGGACGTTCGGATAGGTGGGGGTGCCCAGGACGACGGGCGCATGCGGATGTACCGCGAAGAGCCGGCCGGTGAATCCGCCGTGGCGCAGTTTCCGCAGGACAGCTCGGCCGACCGATCCGGGGTGGCGCCCGGGACCGATCACTGCGACCGAGCGAGGCCGCAGCAGCGGACGGAGACTGGCGACGTCGGCCGTCCTGCCGCGCAGGTCGACGGCGGAGAGATACGTCTCGTCCTCGGCGAGGCGCACCGTGCAGTGCACCTCGGGTCCGTCGAAATGCCTGGTCGTCTGAAGCCCCAGGTCGGCGAAGACCTTGAGCATCGCGTGGTTCTCCGCCAGGGCCTCGGCACAGAACTGGATGATTCCGTCTGCCCTGGCCAGGGAGACAAGGTGCTCCAGCAGCAGCGTGCCGGCTCCCCGGTGGTGCCAGCGATCGGAGACGGCGAGCCCTACCTCTGCCTCGGTTCCGGTGCCCGGCAGCGTGTCGTACTCGGCGACTCCCACGAGCTCGTCGCCTGACTCGGCGAGCAGGGCCCGGCGGCCGGGAGTGGCAGGAGCGCAGAGCCGGTCGGCGGACTGGCGTGCGGAGTTCCGGTTCGCGGTGAAGAAGCGCAGCCGCAGGTTCTCCGTGGACATCCCGTCGTACAGCCGCAGAACGCGCTCATGGTCTCCGGGCAGGACCGGACGGATGCGCACCGTGCTTCCGTCGGTGAGCAGCGCGTGGACCTGCTGAGATGCGTTCACTGTCTCGGTCATGACGATCACTCCCTGCCGCGTCGCATCTCCAGAGTTGGTGCGAAAACGCCAGGGGCACAGGGCCTACCGGGTCGGCTGGGGGGCCGAAAGGCCCTATCCAGCAGTCTTGCGAACGACTCGGGCGGGCGCCACCGGGCAGGCGGGCAGCCAGCCTCTGCTGTCACAGTCGCAGCTGTCCTCGTGCCGTCGGGTTCCTTCAACCGCTTGCCCTGGCCTCGCAGTGACGGGTGATCTCGTCCTCGACCCTCCGCGCCAGTGATTCGACCACGCCGGCGACAGCGGGCGAGAGCCCACGGCCCAGGGAGGAGTCCGCGCCCTCGACGGCATAGATCACGAGCCTTCCCGGGAGGCGGCCGAGTACCCGTGCGAGCTCGACGGCCTCGCCGAGCCCGAGTCCGTGTGAGCTTGCGGCGGGAGCGTGGGCCACCTCGTGGGCACCGAGTTCCAGCCGGTGCACTCGGCCCGGGTGACCGGGGTGTGCGTGTGCCGCGTCGACGACGACGGCCAGGTCCGCGTCCTCCCAGCATCCGATCAGTCGGCCCGGGTCCGCATCACACGTCAGGAGCCGGGTGCCCGGCGGCAGCGTCCGAGCGCGCAGCCGCTCCACAACGATCCAGCCGATCGCGTCGTCGTGCCTGAAATCGTTACCGACGCCGATGAGAGCGATTCGCCTGCTGGTCGTCATTGCTGCTCCTTCCCTGCAGCCATGATTTCGCTCCGTGCGCGGCGAGTGTCCTGTGGCATGAGCCGAATGGCCCATGCTGGGGACACCCGGCGTCTCGCCCAGGGACACGCCCCGTGGGAGCGTTGAAGCAGACTCTGTGATCGGCAGGGACGTGAAGGCGGTGGGACCGTGGACGCGTGCCCGCTGATCGTCGGGGCGACGGCTTGGGGTCGGTCACGACACGCTGGATCCGGCAGTGGACGAGCCCCGCAGACAGCCTGGTCGCGCTGCTACCGCACGACTGAACGTAAGTGCAGAGGTGCATCATGCACGAGACCATCACTGTCGGGGTCGACGGTTCACCCGAGAGCATGGACGCGGTTGACTGGGCAGCCCGTGAAGCACTCCTGCGGGGCATGCCGCTCACGTTGCTGCACGCCGGATACGAATCGGCAGCAGCGACCCACCTACCGGAGATCGATGTTCCGGCCCAGCGTCAGAACCAGGCACTCGACATAGCGGTGCGGGAGGTCACCTCCCGGCATCCGGGCCTGGAAGTCGTTCCCCTCCTGATCCACGGACCGCCGTCGGACTCGCTGCTCATGGCCGCCCGGTCCGCGCAGATGCTGGTACTCGGCTCACGCGGATTCAGCGGCTTCGCCGGATTCATGCTCGGATCCGTGGCCCTGGACGTCACCGCCCGCGCGACCTGCCCCATCGTGCTCGTACGTGCCGGTGAACACGCCCAGGACGAACACCTGCGCACCGTCCTGGGCACGCCGTCGTCCCGTACTCCCTACCGCCCTGTGGTGCTCGGGCTCGACATCGCCAACGCCGGCGACGAACTCCTTGCTTTCGCCTTCGACGCGGCGATCGCGCGTGATGCGCCCCTGCAGGTGATCCACGCATGGAAGGTGCCGCCCCTGTACTCCTACGGGCAGGCCTACGACCCGCGGCCGACGCCCGATATCGATGTGCGGGCGGCGACACAGGAGGCTTTGACGGCGGCACTGCGTCCCTGGACGGAGAAGTACCCCGGCACACACACCCGTGTTCATCTGCTCGAAGGCGGTGCCGCCCACCACCTGCGGGCGGCTGCCGATGGCGCGAGTCTCCTCGTCGTCGGCCGTCGCGACACGGCGGGCTACCGCTTGGGCCCCGTGACGCATTCAGCGATCCACCACGTGGAGTGTCCCGTCGCCGCAGTGCCGCACGGTGCGCAACTGGGTGGCGCCACACCTGCGGTGGAGCAGGAACCTCAATGACGCTGCGGAGCCGCTTGCACTGAGCCGGCCGCCGAGCTGGTCGTCGTTGTTCGCCGCAGATGGCGGGCTGATGGGAGCGGCTCTTGCGTGGCGCTCTGTGAGCGGCCTCGGCCAGGTGGCCGGGTCTCACGCGGTGTCGTCGACATCGAAGGACAGGTGGTCCGAGACCGAGACCACTCCGTCGACGCTCATGCACATGCGATCGACAGCCGCAAGCATGCCTTTGAACGGCACAGATCCGCTCAGTACGACCTGCCCTTCCCGTACCTCAACGGTGATCGAGGAAGGATCCCGCCCGAGGGTGCGGGCGAGAACGTCCTGGACGATTTCGAGGCGGATGGCCTCGTCGTCGCGTAGGAAGACACCCAGCAGATCGCGCCGGCTGACGATGCCGATGAGCTTGTCCGACTCGTCGACCACCGGAAGCCGCTTGACGTTCTGCACCTCCATCAGGCGCGCCGCTTCGACCACTGACCACTCGGGGCGGGCGCACACAGCGGGAGCGGACATCAGCTCTTCGGCCTTCGTGCCTTCGGCCTTCGCCCGTTCCCAGGCCTCCGGGTCTGGCAGCGGAAGCAGGTCGGCGGAGCCGGACTGGTCGGTGGACTTGCGCAGCAGGTCCTTCTCGGAGACCACGCCGAGTGGACGGTCCTGATCGTCCACGACGGGGAGGGCGGTGACCTGGTGCTCGGTGAGAAGACGCACGATCTCCTTGAAGGGTGCGTCCTGGCGTACGCGGACGACGTCGCGTGTCATGAGCTCCCTGACTTTGCGGTGTCGCATGTCTCGCTCCTTCTCCCCCCGGGTTCTCCGCGGTCCGTGGTCCGCGGCGCCACTCCAGCCTGACCGCCCGGCGGGGGGAGCTGCACCTCGGCCTCGCCCACCTTGGGAATGGGACGCGTCGGGCAGCTGATGCGGGCAGGCCCGACGATCAGCGCCCGACGCCTCGAATGCGGTCATCGGTGGGGCCGAGCGTGCCGCGTGCCGAGCGCTCGGCGTCGGAGTCGTCGAAGCGGTAGCCCAGCTGACCGTCGACGGAGATCACCCCATCCACCTGCCCGACCATCCGCAGGGCGATGGGGACCTCGCTGCGCCGTTCCAGTTGCCCGACCACGGTCACCACACCGTCCTTCACGTCGACCCGGACGGCCTCAGGTGGCTGACCCAGCGAGCGGACCAGCACCTCGTCGATCACCTCACGGCGGATTCCTGCGTCCGGACGCAGGAAGACCTCGAGCAGGTCACGACGGGTGACGATGCCGACAAGGCGGTCTTCCTCGTCCACCACGGGAAGACGTTCGACCCGACCCCCGCACATGGTGCGGGCCGCCTCGGCGATGGACTGTTCGGCGTGAACGGTGATGGCGGGGTGTGTCATCAGCTCCCCGGCATCGCGGGCGTGCGCCTTGGTCTCCTGCGTGCGACCCCTGCCGGTGATCGAGGACCACCGGAAGCGCCGCGGGGTGACTGCGTCCTCGCCCGCCTTCGACCGGTGTGCCATGAGGTCGGTCTCGGAGATCACTCCGATCACCTTGTCGTCGTCGTCGACCACGGGAAGACCGCTGATCCGGTGCTGAGCCAGAAGCCGGGCGACCTCCTTGAAGGGGGTGGTGTCGATGGCCCGGACGACCTCGCTGGTCATCACTGTGCCGACTTTGTCGTGCTTCATCGTCCGGCCTCCTTCCGCGGGATCCGCGCGCGGCACGAGCGGCGCGCGATGTCTTCAGCGTCGAGCGTGACGGTGAGTCGGGCACAGTGCCGCACGGGCAACGGCCAGGGCCGAACGGCCCCTCCTGCCCTTTCCGGTATCGCACTCGCCGGCCCCAGGGCATCGCCGCACGAGCTTCGCCAGGCTGCGCCGGTCGGGGACGTGGAGCACAGTGAGGGGAGGGGACTGCCGCCCGATGCGAGGCTGTCCCGGGTCACGAGTGAATCCAGGGAGCCGCCATGTCCACGATCGGTAGCCCCCACGGGGATCCCTCCGCCTTGTCCCGCGCCGAGGTGCACGAGACGCACGCCGCCACTGTTGTTCTCATCGGTGACCGTGCCTACAAGGTGAAGAAGTGCGTCGACCTGGGTTTCCTCGATTTCAGCACACCCGGTGCACGACGAACGGCGTGCGAGCAGGAAGTCGCGCTCAATCGCCGGTTCGCTCCCGACGTGTACGAGGGAGTGGCCGAGTTGTACGCTCCCTGGAGCGGCCCGCCGGAACCGGTGGTCGTCATGCGCCGAATGCCGAGCGACCGCCGGTTGGCGCACCTGGTGAGCGTAGGCGTCCCGGTCGACGACGCGCTGCGGCAGATTGCGCGGCTGCTGGCGACCGCCCACGCCAAGTCGCCCCGAGGCGCTGAGATCTCCGCGCAGGGCACCCGTGACGCGCTGCTCGGCAGATGGCAGGCCAACCTGCAGTCGGCCGAACATGCGGGTGAGGAGCAGGGCTTGAGGGGAATCGCCGATATCGATCGCGAGGTGCGCCGCTATCTTGAAGGGCGACAGGCCCTTTTCGATCTGCGCATTCGCGAGGAAAGAGTCGTCGACGGGCATGGCGATCTGCTGGCTCAGGATGTTTTCTGCCTTGACGACGGACCGCGTGTGCTCGATTGTCTCGAGTTCGACGACAAGTTGCGTTACGTGGACGGCCTTGACGACGCGGCATTCCTCGCCATGGACCTCGAGCAACTCGGTGCGCCCGGTGCGGGGAAGTTCTTTCTCGCCCGGTACAGCGAATACTCCGGTGATCCTGCGCCCCCCTCTCTGCGGCATCATTTCGTCGCGTACAGGGCCTTCGTCCGGGCCAAGGTGTCTCTGTTCCAGGCCCAGCAGGGTGCTCATGGCGCGAGGCAGGCAGCGGACCGCCTGGCTGACATGACGCTGCGTCACCTGCGCAACTCGTCAGTGCGGTTGATCCTTGTCGGTGGCCTGCCGCTCAGCGGCAA
Source organism: Streptomyces sp. NPDC006208 (assembly GCF_040613775.1). NCBI lineage: Bacteria > Bacillati > Actinomycetota > Actinomycetes > Kitasatosporales > Streptomycetaceae > Streptomyces > Streptomyces sp. NPDC006208. Next base: position 16,203 of record NZ_JBEXSW010000068.1, read on the forward strand.
GTCCACCCTTGCGGCAGCGCTCGCCGATCGGCTGGGGCTCACCCTCCTGAGCAGTGACCGCACACGCAAGGAACTGGCCGGCATTCAGCCGGAGAGATCGGCGGCTGCACCGTTCGAGACAGGCATCTACACGCCCGAGTGGACCACCCGCACCTACGGCGAACTCATCAATCGGGCCCGGAGGCTGCTCTCGCTCGGTGAGTCGGTGGTGATCGACGCGACGTGGAGTTCCCAGGAGCGGCGCGACGCTGCGAGCGAGGCAGCGAGACTGTGCAGCGCCGATCTGGTGTCCCTGAAGTGCCAGATCCCGCGCGGTGTGGCGGACGATCGGTTGCGCCACCGTGCCCCCGGCCCGTCCGACGCCGACAGCGACGTCCTCGCGGCCCTCGCCGCGAAGGCAGCCCCGTGGCCGGAAGCCGCCATTGTTGACACCAGTGGAACACTGGGGGCCGCGACAGAACGTGCGATGGCTGTACTGCGCCCGGACGACATCGAGCGGACAGGGCTGTTCCGACGCCCGTACATGGAACCCGACTGAGTTTTCGCTTCCGTCGGTGCGCCTCTGGCATGCACTCAATGCCTGCCACTCAGCCGCTCGACGCTCTCGGACTCGGTCACGTTGTCAATGGTCATCGGTTCCTCTTCCACGATCCGGAGCTACACGATCAAGTCGCCGAACCCCAGGGAGGCTGACCCTTCTCCGGCCCGCGTCGATGGGGCGACGCGTGCGATCCGGCCCCGTAGCCGGACTCGTGTGGGTGGCGGCGGCCCCGATTCCTCGGCATAGGCATCGGGGCCGCCGCCGCGCAGCGTTCCGGCCGGCAGGCCGTCAAGGACGCGGCGGCTCTTTCGAGCGTCGCGCACGCAGACGACGCTCACCAGCGGGTGGCGGCGGACGCTACGACCATTGTCCGGTCGCCGGCTCGCGCACGAGGCGGCACGGACCAAGCCGTGCGTCCCCGGCCGCGGCACCGCTCCTGGGACAAGGACCGCCTCTCCGTAACGGGGCAGCTCGGTCGGACGGCCGCCTCGTGATCGATACGGGCATGGGGCGAATCGGACCTCGTGTTCAGCAATCACCGGACACGTGGCGTGAGGAGCGGGAGCCCGTCGTAGCAAAACCGATGGTACGAGCATCTCCGGCGTGTCCGAAGATGTGCGGCACGTCCGCAAGCTCGCCCCTCACCGGCATGCCGCTCCCGGAACATCGGCAAGGTGCATGCACCGAGGGCCGGCCTCCGGGCTCGCCGTCATGCCTGTCAGAAGTGGCCTTCGAGGTCGATTACATCGACGACGTGTTCAGCCAGGGCTGGAGTGTCCTTGTCGTCGGGCAAGCCAGGGCCGCCACCGAAGATGACGCCGTCCGGCGGCTGGAAGCCGGGGCTCGTACCCTCCCGTGGGCCGGCGGGCAGCGCGCACTATGGCTGGCGATCGCGCCGACACGGATCACCGGCCGCCGGGTGGTCAACGCGCGGGGGAAGCCCTGTGACGCCCTCGGGCTGCCGACGCGGTGACAGGGCGACAAAGCATTGACGTGGCCAGGGAAGTTTCCGGCGCCCCCGTGGGACAGGCGGCGGCAGGCTCCCAACGCCATCGAGCCGAGGGCTGCCCGCTTGTCGCGGACCCTGATTCGATTCGGCCCAAGGGCTTCATTTGCGGTGCAACAGGACCTTGAGGGCGCCGGTGTCGGTGCCCTGGGAGAAGACGTCGTAGGCATCCTCCATCTGGTGGAGGCCGAAGGTGTGCGTGACGAGCCGGGAGACTTGCAGGCGCCCGGATGTCACCAGGTCGAGCAGCCAGGGTGTGGAGGAAGTATTGACCTGGCCGGTGCTGATCGTCACGTTTTTGCGCCACAGTGCCTCGAGGTGCAATGTGGCTGGTTTGCCGTGCATGCCGATGTTGGCAATGTGTCCGCCCGGGCGCACGACCCGCGTGCACAGGACGAAGCCGTCAGGGTCGCCTGCGGCTTCAATGGCCACGTCGGCTCCGGCTCCTTCGGCCAGATCAGCTATCAGCCGCCCGGGCAGTTCGGCGGCGTCGGCGCCCAGGTGGCGGGCGGCTTCCAGCCGCGCGGGAGAGAGGTCCACCGCGATGATCCGGCGGGGCGAGTAGATCCTCGCGGTGATGACCGCGGCCAGACCCACGGGGCCTGCGCCCACCACGGCGACAGTGTCGCCCGGGCCCACGTGTCCATTGCACACCCCGACCTCGTAGGCGGTGGGAAGGACTTCGGCGAGGAGGACCGCGTCACCCCGTGAAAGGGCGTCCGGTCGCCGGTGAGTGGAATGGTCGGCGAAGGGCACACGCACGAGCTCCGCTTGCGTCCCGTTGATCAGATTCCCGAGGATCCATCCGCCACCGTTGCGGCACTGCCCGTACATGCCGTCCCCGCAGAAAGGGCACTTGCCGCAGGCCGAAACGGACGACACGATCACTCCATCCCCAGGGTGGATGGAGTGAACCTCGCGACCCACTTCCAGCACCTCGCCGACAGCTTCGTGGCCGAGGATCGTCCCTGCCCTCACCTCGGGGAGCTCCCCGCGCAGGATGTGCAGGTCGCTGCCGCAGATGGTGGTGGCGTCGACGCGCAGGATCGCGTCGGTCGGTTCCTCGATCACGGGATCCGGGGCAGTGTCCCAGGAGGCCTGGTTGGCGCCGTGATAGACGAGCGCTCGCATTGTTACTCCCTACTCCCTTCCTCCTCCCTCCACCGTCGCCCTCGAAGGACTTCCGGGCAACAGCGGCCGACCAACCCTCCGGAGGGACGGCAGCACCCTTCACTCAGCTCACGTGTGCCTTCCTGAGCTGGCCATTCTCCTGGATGACACGGGCCGTGCCCGGTGCCGTCGACGTCGTATGGGACCTGAGCCGGCGGCGGGACGCCCGTACGCGTGACACCTGAGGGACACTGATGCCATGTCCGAGGACGAGGCGCAGTCCACTCCGCCCGCGTCACTGCTGCAGGTGATCGACAACCTCGCGCGGTTCCATCGAGAGCACGAGGAGTACTACTCGACGCACCCCTTGCAGCAGGCGGGTGAGCTTCAGGCACGATCCCGGGCGCTGAAGTCACTCGCCGATCGGTGGTGCACGGTCGATGCCGACGGAAAGACGTCGGCAATCGCGTTCGCCGGTACGGAGGACCTCAACGCCCCTGGGCTCGTCGCGGAGGCGGGAATCCTCTTCATGGAAGGCGAGGGCGAGCCCGCCGAACTCCTCAGATTGAAACGGGATGTCGGTCTGCTCGCCGACGACTGCCAGCAGACCGCCGCCTGGCTGGCGCGGGCGATGGAGCAGGCATGGGAGATCGCGGGGGAGCCTGGCCGAATGGCCGGCGCTCGCCGACCTGCTGGGGGAGCGGCATCGGATCATCGCCGACGACTGGCAGTCGGCGGGCCTGCAGGCGCTGATCGCTCGGCTGCTGCACCGCGCCCTCGACCTGCTTGCCAGGGTCGACTTCTCACCGGCGGCGCTCCGGGCCGACCTGGGCGGTGAGCGGAAAGCCCCCGCCTACCTTTATTCCGCTTCCGAGCTGCTCGACCGGGCGGCGGATCTGCTGGCCCAGTCGGCGATGCTCGTGCACGAGAACGAGCGGCGCTGGCGTGTGTTCCGCGCCCGGATCGTCACCCTGCGATTCGAATAGGCGGGACTTGGCCCCGCCGACCGAGGCCTCCTACCCGGCCTCGCCGGCGTACACGATGTGGACGAACATCAGCGGGCCCCAGCGCTCCGAGGCTGCTGGTCCACCGTAACGACTCACCGCTCTTCGCCGCAACGCAGAGACCTCCGCAGGCGAACACTGGCCGTGGTCGATGAACAGGAAAACGAGGTCGGGTGGTTGGTGCTCGCTACCCAGGCGAACCACGACCAGCAGGACCAGCAGAAGCAGACGAGCTTGCCAGCGGCCGGTCATCGGAGTCCCGGCTGGTGGGCGGCCAACTGCTGGCGCGCCTGGTTGCAGGTGTCTGCGTCGATCTCGCCCGAGGCGAAGGCGGCGGTCGAGGATCTCCTCGGGAGCCTCTCGCCAAGCCGCTCTGCGCTCGTGGCCGTCTTCGTTGCCGGACGGGTGGTGCGTGAGGCGCACGACTGCCCAGACGACGAGGCCGATCAGCACGATCCACAGCAGGGGCATGAAGGCCGGCCAGGCCCAGCTGCCGCCGTTCCGGTACGACCGCGGTCCAACCCGACTCCCGCTCGATACGTGGGGCGGTCAGTCGTGGGCGATGACGGCGACCGGTGTCACGCAGTGGTGCATCACCCCATGGGCGACGGGACCGATGTGCCCACCGACAGGAGCCCGGCGGCTACGCCGGCCGACGACGACCAGATCCGCGTCGGCCGCGGCATTCACCAACTGCTCCGCAGGAGCCCCGACGAGAGCACTCTCGACGACCTCGACCGACGGGAACTTCCGCCGCCACGGCGCCAGCGTCTCGCTGAGGGCACGGGATACGTCCCGCCCCACCTCCCCCTGGACTCCGGGGTCGATCGTGGGGGCGTAGCTGAGGGCGGGCGCGAGTGACCATCCGTGCACGGCCCGCAGACGGCAGCCACGCAGCGCGGCTTCGTCGAAGGCGAAGGCCAGAACCCTGTCGGAAACCTGGTGGGTGTCCACGCCGACGACCACGTCGCGGTACGGGCCTGTGTGGGCGGGCTGCGGCTCGTTTGCCTGCTTCGGCGCGCGTACGAGGACGACCGGCTGCTCGGTGGCACTTATCGTGGCCATGCCCACCGAACCGATGAGGAAGCCCATCACGCCGCTGAGCCCGCGGGAGCCGAGTACGAGCAGATCTGCTTCACCGGCCTCGACCGACAGGACGGCGGCGGGCCGCCCGGACAGCCGCTGGGTGGCGATCTCAAGGGCAGGGTGGCTGCGTCGCAGCTCGTCAGCGGCATCCCGGTCACCGGAATGGTCACCGAGATCGGCCACTCGTCGGCGTATACGAGGCGCAGGGGCAGTGTGCGCAACAGCGCCTCCCTGGCAGCCCACTTGGCAGCGGCGTGGCTCTCGGGGGACCCGTCGAGGCCGACGTGACGTGGCGAGTCATGGTGCGAACCTCCTTCGGGCCGCGTGTGCGGCCACGCTTCCAGCCTCACCGCCCGGGCCCTGACAGCAGGGGCCGAGGGTCCCCCGCGCGGACCGAACGGCCCTGGTCCTGTTCGGAGCGTCGGCCGGTACGGCGACGCGAGTCACCGCACGCAGCGGTCACGACGACCCGACGCTCCCTCGCGACCGGCCGGCCGGATCGATCCCGCCCATGTCCAGCCGGAAGGGCGGGTACTCGTCCGTCATCAGGCTTGCGTACGCGGCGACCCGCAGCACCCACCGGTTCAGTCCCATGATCAGGTCGAACAGGTCGCGTGGGTACTTCTCCGTGAAGGCGAGGACAACGGCAGCGATCACGGCGAACACGGCGATCAGTCCCAGGCTGCACCACCCGGCGCGACAGCCGCCCTTGAAGAAGCCGATCACGACGTAGTGCGGGATGGCGAGCAGCCACCACTTCACCAGGACGAGACCCCGCGAGAGCCGCTCCGGGTAGGCGATGTCCAGCCGTGCCGGATAGGCCGGCTCCGCGCCGAGGCTGAACGGCGGATAGCGGTCGGTGGCAAGCGCGCCGTACGCGTAATACGAGACCCGCCACGACCAACGCAGCACTCCGACGTTGAAGTCGAACAGAGGCCTCGGATAGCGCTGGGTGAACAGGATCGCGAAGAACGCGACAATGCTGACCAGGACGAAGGCGATCCACAGGAAGAGCAGCACGATGTAGTGCGGGATCACCAGGATCCACTTCACCAGCCACAGCCAGCGCGACAGCGGCGAGTCGAGCACCGCGTCCACTCTGACCGGTCGGTATGACGCCGGGGTCGTCGTCATGGCAGCCAGCTCCTCATGACCGGTCTCAACGTCGTCGGGCGACGGCGCAGTCCGGGTGCAGGCCCTTGGCTCAGGTGGTGTCGTCGACGTCGAACGAGAGCCGCTCCGACACGGAGAGCACGCCGTCCGCGGTGCTGGACATCCGCGCGATCGCGGGGACCAGGCCCTTGTACTGCACGGAGCCGTGCAGCACTACCTGCCCGTCGTTCACCTCGACGGTGATGGCGGACGGGTCCTGCTGTAGGGGCCTTACAAGCACGTCGGACACGATCTCCTGCCGGGATGGCCTCGTCGCCGCGCAGGGAAGATGCCCAGCAGGTCGCGGCGGCTGACGATTCCGAGAAGTCGGCCCTCCTCGCCATCGGCAGCCGCTTGACGTTCTGCACCTCCATGAGCCGTGCCGTCTCAACGACGGTCCACTCCGGCCTGGCGCACACGGCGGGCGCCGACATCAGCTCCTCCGCCTTCGTTCCCTCGTCCTTCGCCCGCTGCCAGGCCTCCGCGTCGGGAACAGGCAACAGCTCGGTGGACACGGCCTGCTCGGAGGTCTTGCGGAGCAAGTCCCCTTCGCAGACGACGCCGAGAGGGCTGGTCCTCGGAATCCACCACCGGCACCGCGGTGATCCTATGGTCCGAGAGCATCTGCATGAGCTCCTTGAACGGGGTGTCCCGCCGTACGCGGATGACGTCGCGGGTCATGAGCCCCCCGACTGTCCGATGTCGCATGTGTGGCTCCTTTCATTCCTGTGCCGTCCTGGAGACCGGGTAGTCGGCGCGCCCAGCAGCCTCGATCGTCGACTTGGTGCCCACCGGATGCACTCCTCGCCACGCACTCTCGGCGCTCGGGCAGCCACACCAGGACGGGGATCTCGCTGCGCTGTTCCAGGGACCCCTCCAAGGTGACGACGTCGTCGACGACACGGACGTCGATCGCGTCGGGCGCGATCCCCAGTGTCCATAAGGATCTCTGACGACGCGGTGGCGAACCTCGGGGTCCGGCCCCCGCCTCCTCACTCCTGTCAGTGCGGTCCGAGACCACGATCCATCGGTCGGCGGCGCGCGTTCGAGGGCCGAACGGGTCTTGTGCCGGGCCGACAGGGCCGGGGCACTCACCGGGACACCGGGCGCGCGCCGCCGTGTCCTGCCGAGCTGCCCAGGGCGGCCGCCTCGATGCGGTGGCGGACGTCGGCCGTCAGGGCCGCCAGCCGCCGGGACACGACCGGCTGGGGCGGCTCGGGATCGTGGATACGCCGCGCGGCCGCCGGGAGGCAGGCCAGGTCGGCGTCCATACGGGCACGGGCGTCTGCCAGAGTGTCGGGCGGCCCGGTCCTGCGGCCACCCCGCATCACTGTGCCGAGCAGGGGCACCGCGCCGTCCGGCAGGTCTTCGTTCCACAGGCCGATCACGTCCGCCCGACCCGGTTGACGGAACACCTGTTTGGGCGCGGGGGCCGTGGCCTTCGCCGAGGAGAGCTTCATGACCGGTCGCCCGTCGTATTCGACGAGCTTGTACGCCGAGTCCAGGTACGGGGCGTCGGCGGCCACGCCGACGCGGGTGCCGACGGCGTACACGTCGATGGGCGCCCCGGCGCGTACGAGCGTGTCGACGGCGTACTCGTCGAGTCCGCCGCTGGCGATGATCCGGACGTCCTGGAGCCCCGCTGCGTCGAGCGTGGCTCGTGCCCTGCGGGCCAGCGCCCCGAGATCGCCGCTGTCGAGACGGATTGCGCATCCGGCTCCGCGCCGCAGATCGTTCAGCACCCGGGCCGCGTTCGCGACTCCGGCGGCGGTGTCGTACGTGTCCACCAGGAAGGTGACCGGTCCGGGATGGGCACGGGCAAAAGCGCGGAAGGCCGTCTCCTCGTCGGGAAACGCCTCGATGTACGAATGCGCCATCGTGCCGGAAGCGGGGATCCCGAGGCGGGCGGCCGCCGCGACGTTGCTGGTGCCCGCGAAGCCGACCAGGGCACCGAGCCGGGCTGCCTGAAAGCCCGCCTGTGGTCCGTGGGTGCGGCGCAGCGAGAAGTCGATCACTGACCGCCCGGCCGCCGCGAGCACGCAGCGGGCCGCCTTCGATGCGACCACCGTCTGATGGCACAGCTGGGTGAGCAGGTACGTCTCGACGAGCTGGGCCTGCGGCAGCGGCGCCGTGACCTCCAGCAGCGGCTCTCCGGCGAACACGAGCCGGCCCTCGGGGACCGCTCTGACCTCGCCGTCGAACTCCAATCCCAGCAACGGCTCCACGTCCCGGACGGGTCGGTGGAGAGCCTTGGCGAACTCCCGCACGTCCTCGGGACCGACACGGAAACCGGACAGGTAATCGAGAGCAGGCTCGAGCCCGGCCGCGACCAGGAATCCCCGGTCAGGGGGCAGCTCCCGGACGAAGAGGCTGAAGGTGGCAGGCGCGCGCATCCCTTCCCGGACGTACGACATGGCCATCGTCACCTCGTACAGATCGGTGGTGGTGACGTCAGACATGGTGACCGCCGCCCTCTGCGACCGGATCGGCCGACGTGTGCACGGTGTCGTCCCACGCATAGGTGAGCCCGTCGACCACCTCCACGACGCCGTCGACGCTTTCGCACAACCGTACGGTGGTCAGGGCAAGACTCCTGCGCTCCACGGCGCCGCTGAGTGTCACCCGTCCGTCGCTGACATCCGCCGTCAGGGCACTCGGCGACGACCGAAGCGTGCGGGTGAGGACGTCCTCGAGGATCTCCTCCTGGATCGCTCGGTCGCGCCGCGGAAACAGCTGCAGCAGATCACTGCGGCTGATCACACCGGCGAGGCGGCCTCCGTCGTCCGCCACGGGCAGCCGCTTGATCCCGTTCTTCTCCATCACCCTGGCTGCCCTGATCACGCTCCATCCGGGCTGTGCCACCACAGCGGGGCCCGCGATCAGCCATTCGGCGGTGCCGGCGCTCTCCTTGGTCGTCTGTCTGCGCAGCAGATCCGCTTCCGAGACCACACCCGCGGGCCGCTCGTCGTCGTCGACCACCGGAACGGCGGTGATGCCGAGCTCGTCGAGCAGTCGAGCGTTCCCCTTGAATGCTGTACCGCGTCGGACGGCCACAACCTGGGGCGTCATCAGGTCGGCCACACTGCGATGCCTCATCGCTCGCCAGTCCCTTCCGGGCGTCCAGGAACATGCTGCTTCCGTTCACCAGCGTGGGACGGTCGGGACGCTGTCGCAAAGGGCCGAGGGGGCCCGTCGACGGACCGAACGGATCACTGGCAAAGGGGCAGCGGGCCTTCGGCCCGACCCGGCTCTGCGGCCCTCACGCGCCCCGAGCCGCGAGGGCTGCTGATCGATCACCTGAACCCTGTTACAGGGTGACGCCGGCCGTCGTCAGGCAAGCGATCCATGCTCTCGCTGCCCGGGCTCCGGGTAGCCGAGTTGTTGCCCAGCGTGATGGTGATCTCGGGAGGGACTTCGAGCCTGTTCTTGACGGTGCAATGTGAGATCACCGCCTGGAACGCCCCGGCGCGGGACGGGGGCAGTTCCAGGACGTCCACGGAGATGGTCAGCGAACCGACCCGCGCCGGGCGCTCGGAAGCCATCGTGCAGTCCGCGGTGACGCGCGGTCCCTTCCGGGGGATGCCGTGCCGGTCGAGAAAACGCCCGGCGTAGTGCGCAGTGCGCGACGTCACCGCTGCCACGAACAGTTCCACCGGCGTGGGGGCGGTGTCGTGGTCACAGTCCGTCGGGCTGATCAACCGTCAGTACGTGCCCTCGTACCGTGATTTCGTAGGGGTCGCCGGAGATGGGAACGGCCTCGGCATGTCCCGGCGGGCGCGGCTCCGGTGGCGCGACGGCCTCGGCCTGGAACAGCAGAAGCCCGGTGATGCGTCTCGCCTCCTCGGGGGTCAAGGGCGCCCAGACCTCGCCCACGTGATAGGGCTCGCACACGGTGTCCAGCACCACGCGGCCCATCTCGGCGGGCAGCCCCTCGGGCACGAATCTGGATGGCTCTGTCAGGTGGGGCGTGCCGCTTTCGGAGTAATGGCTGGGTCAGCTGGTTGGTCGTGCCACGCTGTGATCTTGTTTGATCACGGTCGTGCCAGGAGGCCGAGATGTACCGCTCGCGTGGGTGGGTGTATGGATGGATTCGTCGCGATTGCCGCGCGGATCCCATGGTCTCGGCCCGGCCTTGGCCCTGCGGTACCGGGTGCCGAACCCCATGGCACAGGCACTGGCGTCGCCAGATCCCTTGTGCGGGAGAAGCCGCCGCCACGGAAATTTGTGCTGGAGCAGATGGCGGACTTCAGCCAGCGGCGTACTCGACCATCCGCGACTACGTGCGTAAACGGCGACCGCAGATCGTGCTGAAGGGCACGGTGCCGCAGAAGAACGCCCCTGGCGAGGAGACCATCCGCTGTACGACCGCTGCCCTGGGGCAACGAGCTCGCCTGGGCGAGTTCGGTACCTGAACCTGGACAAGAAGCCGTCAACGCCTTGTTCAGCAGTGGGACAAGCTTCACCGACCCGAGGCGCTGTGCGGCGATCGCCGACCAGCCCACGTGCAAAGGCAGTCTGATCCAGACCGCACACCCTGCTGGTCCCCGACCAAGCCTGCGCTGCGGTCATCGGCGACGTCGTCGGCCACGATCTCCAGGCCGCAGCCGCCATGGCCCAGACCCGCAACATGCTGCGCGCCCTCCTCTACGACAGACATACCCCGCCCAGCGTCGTCCTCAGCCAGCTCGACCGCACCCTCCAGGCCATCACCGACAGCCCCGTCACCACCGCATGCCTTGCACGCATCGAACCCGTCCAACCGGCCGGTTGGACGCTGGGCTGGAGCACCGCAGGCCACCCCCCACCACTCCTGATGGCTCCAGACCGCCGGACTTGCTACCTTCATGCCGACCCCGACTTGCCCCTCGGCGTCGACATCGCTCTCTCGCGCCACGATCACACTCACCCCCTGCTCGCCGGAGCCACGGTGATCTTCTTCACCGACGGGCTCGTCGAACACCGTGAGCATCCGGTTGAAGAGAGGCTGGAACGCCTCGCAGCCATTGCTGCCGCACACGCCGCCATGCCCCTGCACGACTTCGTGCAAGCATGGGCCGACCGTCACCCCAGCGACGGCCGCGACGACATGGCCATCCTTGCCCTACGCACCCCGCAAAGGCCCGGGCAGACGCAGAAGGAACACCATCCACCGAGCAACGCCCGTCGGGGACGCGGCCCGGGGGACCGGTCACCGACCATCCAACGAGCAGCCAGCCCGCATCACCGCCACCACTCACGGCTTCTTGGCTGAGCGGCCGGAATTGATCGGGGCGGCTCCCATTCTCGTTGCCGACCGCGAACCTGTGACGGAGTCCATCGGCTCCACGGACGGAGCGGAGTGGCTCGTGATCAATTTGTCCGTGTGGCTCTCGTTCACCCTGCCGAAAACACCGTGTGAGTGTGGGATCGCGGTAGCGGGGTTCCACCGGGGTGTCGGCCGTCCATTACAGATGTCCTGCCCGCTCCCCGAGCGAAATGATACGTCTGTATCGGATGGGTGCTCACCCCCCTTAAAGCCCTTGGGAGAGGAGGAGTTCGTGCGCCAGCCGCGCGCCTCGGGCTGCCCGCTTCTCCATCTCAGTGTCCTCTGAGGGGATGTCCTCCAGCCCTTCGGCCAGTGCTCTGATGGCCTGTGCGAGGACCTGCACCTGCGACTCCAGGATGCGCAGCCTTTCGTGCTCGTTCGGGACAACGTTCTCAGTCATCTCAGGTCTCCATCCTTTGTACGCTCGACGAGGAAGTCGGCACTGCCGGACAGTGTGGTGAGGTGCACCGTGTCCTCGTCGTCGATGCGTATGCCGGTACGTTCGCTGAGGATCTCGACGAAGCTCAGGAAGTCCAGCGAGTCCATTTCGAGGGCGTCGCGGAACGTGTCGTCCGGTCCCAAGGCGGCGAAGTCGGCGTCGGGGATGACGCGGGCGATCGACTCCTTGACCACGTCCAGTGCTTCGGTTCGGTTCACAGCTGCTCCGGGTTCTGCAGGAGGAGGTCTACCGCCCTCAGATAGCGTGCCCCGACGGCGCCGTCCGTCGCTCGGTGGTCCGCCGACAGGGTGGCCGTGACCACGGGCCGTACACCCAGCAGGCCGTCGACAGCGCACGGCCGGTCGACCACCCGCCCGAAGCCGACCAGGGACACTTGTGGCGGGTAGATCACGCCGAAGACCGATTCCACGCCCTGATCGCCGAGATTGGTGACCGTGATCGTGGAGTCGGATACTTCCGATCCGCGCAGCCGACCCGTGCGGGCGCGGGCGACCAAGTCCTTCAAGGCGGTCATCAGCTGGAGGAGTTCGAGCCTGTCGGCGTCGTGCAGGGCGGGGGCGACAAGCCCGCCGCCGCGCAGGGACACCGCCACGCCGAGGTGTACGCCGTCGCCGGCCGTGAAGTGGTCGTCGGTCCAGAAGCCGTTGAGCTCGGGGACCTCGCGAGCTGCGCGGGCCGCGGCCTTGAGCAGCAGGGCTGCGGGAAGCAGTCGCTCGGTGACCGGGCTGCGCCGGTTGTGCTCGTGCAGCCAGTCCATGGCGGCGGCCATGTCGACGGTCGTGGACAGGTAGTAGTGCGGGATGTCGCGGTTGGCGCGGGTCATCAGGCCTGCAATCGCCTGACGCATGGCCGTCGCCCGGTCTTCGGAAGGGTGCGCAGGGGCGGCGACGTCGCGCGAGGGAGGGGCCGCGGTCGCCGGGCCCGGGGCTGCCCTGCGCACATCCGCGGCACGGACGGCGGAGTCCTTGCCGGTCCCTGTCACCGCGGCCAGGTCGACGTCCAGTTCGGCGGCGAGCCGCCGGGCCAGGGGGGTGGCTCGTACGCGCAATGGCTGAGCAGCCGTCGCGGCGGCCGCCGCCCGCTCGACGTCGGTTCGGGTGACACGCCCTCCGCGCCCGGATCCGTGGAGGGTATCCAGGTCGATGCCGCTGCGCTCCGCGAAGTGCCGAAGCAAGGGGCCCGTTTCGGTGTGCCCGCGTTCGTGGGCAGCGGACGGCGCAGGCACCCTGGCGGGTTCGAGCCGGGTGGGGGGCGTCACGCGGGTCGGCGCCGACCGGACCGGTCGCTTCTTCTCGGCCTTATCGGGCTTCCGACGTTTCTCGCGTTTCTCGGGTGCTTCTGCAGCCGGCTCGATCAGCGCGAGCGCCGTGCCGACCGGCACAGTCGTGCCTGGTTCGACGAGCAGCTTCCCCATCATCCCGGTCTCGAAGCACTCCACCTCGATCGTTGATTTCGCGGTTTCGACGACCGCGACGGCATCGCCTTTGTGGACCTGGTCACCGGGCTGTACCAGCCATTCCTGGAGCGTGCCCTCGTCCATGTCGGCGCCCAGGGAGGGCATGGTGAACTCGGCCATGGTCAGTCCACCGCCCGGTGTGCTGCCGCGACGATGTCGGCGGTCTGCGGCAGGGCCGCCTCCTCGAGCCGCCGGGCATATGGAATGGGGACTTCCGCGCTGCACACCCGCTGCACGGGGGCGTCCAGTTCGTAGAGCGATCGCTCGGCGATGCGGGCGGACACCTCCGCGGCGAGGCTTCCGGTGCGCCATGCCTCGTCGATGACCACTACGCGGTGGGTACGGGCCACGGAGGAGGTGATGGCGGCGTCGTCGAGCGGCCGGAGCGTGCGCAGGTCGATCACCTCTGCGCTGATGCCTTCGGTGGACAGCTCGTCCGCCGCCGCGAGTGCCTTGGGCAGCGACCCCCCGTACGTGATCAGGGAAATGTCGCTGCCGGGCCTGCGGATCGCGGCGTGGTCCAGGTCCACCGGAGCGGTGGACGGGGCGAGTTCACCGGAGGCGTTGTAGAGGCTTCCGTGTTCGAAGATCAGTACGGGGTCGGGGTCGGCCAGTGCCGGGGCCAGCATGTAGCGCGCGTCCTCGATGGTGGCCGGTGCGAGGACGCGGATGCCGGGGATGTGCGCGTACCAGCCCTCCAGGCTGTGCGAGTGCTGTGCGGCGAGCTGTCGTCCTGCGCCCGTCGTCATGCGGATCACCAGCGGCACGGGCAGCTGGCCGCCCGACATGTGCAGCAGCGTGGCGGCGTTGTTGAGGATCTGGTCGAGGGCGAGCAGGCTGAAGTTGACGGTCATGATCTCGACGATGGGCCGCATCCCGGTCAAGGCCGCGCCGATGCCGGCGCCCACGAAAGCGGACTCCGACAGCGGGGTGTCGCGGACCCGTTCCGGCCCGAACTCCTCCAGCAGGCCGAGGCTGACGCCGAAGCATCCGCCGTACCGGCCCACGTCCTCGCCCATGAGAAAGACGCGGTCATCGGAGCGCAGAGCCTCCCGAAGAGCCTCCCGCATCGCTTCCCGGTAGGTGGTCTTCCGCTCCTGCAGTTGCCCGCCGGTGCCCATGGTCAAGTCACCTCCACCGGAGCACTGGTGACATGGCGGAGCAGGTTTTCGATCGGCTCCTCGGGCGCCTGTTCGGCGGCTTCGACGGCGTGGTCGATCTCGTCGGTGACCCGGTGCTCGATCCCGGCGAGCTCCTTGTCGCCCAGCTCACCGTTCTTGCGCATGCGGTCCACGAGGCGGGTGATCGGGTCCCGGTTCTTCCATTGCTCGACCTCCTCCTTGTCCCGGTAGCGGTCCGGGTCGTACATGGAGTGGGCGCGGAAGCGGTAGGTGCGCAGCTCGAGGAAGTGAGGTCCGGCTCCTGCCCGGATGGCTTCGGCGGCCCGGCGGGCGGCCTGCTCGACGGCTTCGACGTCCATGCCGTCCACGGCCCAGGCGACCATGCCGTAGGAGGCGGCGCGCATGGCCAGGTCGGTCTGTGCCTCGTGCCGCTCGATGGCTGTGCCCATGGCGTAGAGGTTGTTCTCGCAGACGAGCAGCAGCGGCAGATCCCACAGGGCTGCGAGGTTCGCCGTCTCGTGGAACTCGCCCTCGGCGAAGGCCCCGTCGCCGAAGAAGCAGCAGGTGACGCGGGGCTGTGCGCGCATGCGGTCGGTGAGGGCGAGGCCGGCGGCCAGGGGGAGACCGCCGGCGACGATCGCGTTGCCGCCGTAGAAGCGGCGGCTCGCGTCGAACAGATGCATCGATCCGCCCCGGCCTCCGCTGCAGCCGGTCGTCCTGCCGTACATCTCGGCCATGACGGCCTCGGCGGGGATACCGCGGGCGAGCGCGTGGCCGTGCTCGCGGTAAGTGGAGACGACCGCGTCCTGGGGGGTCAGTGCCTCGTTGACGCCGACGGCGACGGCCTCCTCGCCGATGTAGAGGTGGACGAAGCCGCGGATCTTGGCGGCGCTGTACAGCTCGACGCATCGTTCCTCGAAGCGCCGGATGCGCATCATGGCCCCCAGCAGGTTCACCTTGTGCTCGATGGCAGGCCGGTCGGCAGGAAGCTCTGACGCCGTGCTGTGCCTGCTCGTCGGGGCCTTCTTCGCAGGCTGCGGGGTCGCCGGGGTCTTTCGGGTGCGGGTGCCGCGTGCGGGGCTCATGCGGATCCCTCCAGGGTGGACAGGTCGCCGGTGGGCAGGCCGAGTTCACGGGCGCGCAGCAGTCGGCGCATGACCTTGCCGCTGCGGGTCTTGGGCAGGTTCTGGTCGAAGGCGATTTCTCGGGGTGCGACGGCGGGGCCCAGCCTGCGGCGGGCGAAGGCCAGCAGCTCGCGTTCCAGGTCCGGGGCCGGCTCGATACCGGGGCGCAGCGACACGAAGGCTTTGACGATGTTTCCGGCTACGGGGTCCGGCCGTCCGATGACTCCGGCTTCGGCGACCGCCGGGTGTTCCATGAGCGCGCTCTCCACCTCGAACGGGCCGATCAGGTGGCCTGCCGACTTGATGACGTCGTCGGCGCGCCCCACGAACCAGTACCAACCGTCCGCATCCCGCCTGGCCAAGTCGCCGGTCAGGTACCAGCCGCCGGCGAACGCGGCGTCGTAACGTTCCTTGTCGTGCAGATAGCTGCGGAACATGGACGGCCAGCCCGGCCGCAGCGCCAACTCGCCTTCTACATCCGGGTTCTCCACTTCTGAGACCCTGCCGTCGGTGATCAGCGCCCGGCCGTCTTCCCCGCGCCTGAGCACGGCCGCCTCGACGCCCGGCAGCGGCCGCCCCATCGAGCCGGGCCGGATGTCGCATGCCGCGAAGTTCGCGATCATGATGCAACCGGTCTCGGTCTGCCACCAGTTGTCGTGAACCGGCAGGCCCAGCACCTCCTGGCCCCACACCACGGCCTCGGGGTTGAGCGGCTCGCCGACGGAGGCGATGAACCGAAGGGCCGACAGGTCGTACGAGCGCGGCAGGTCGTACGGGCCTTGGCGGGGTGTGGCGCGCATGAGCATCCGCAGGGCTGTGGGTGCCGTGTACCAGACGCTGACCCGCTGTTCACCGAGGATCCGGTACCAGCGCCGGGCATCGTAGTCGCCCGCGTCGACGACGACGGTCACGCCGTGGACGAGCGGGGCGATGATGCCGTACGACGTGCCGGTGACCCATCCGGGGTCGGCGGTGCACCAGTACACGTCCTCGGGGTGCAGATCGAGTGCGTAGGCGGCTGTGGCGTAGTGGGCGACCACCGCCTCGTGGACATGGACCGCACCCTTGGGGGTGCCGGTCGTGCCACTCGTGAAGTGCAGCAGAGCCATGTCCTCCGGCGAGGTCAGCGGGATGGTGAAGCTGTCGGAGGCAGCGGACATCAATTCGTCGAAGGAGACCGCGCCGGGCAGCTCCTCGGCACCCTGCCCCACGATGAGAACGTGCTCAAGCCCGGGAAGCGACGCCCGGCGCTCGGCTACCTTGCGCCGGTACAGGGCCGCGGTGGTGACCAGGACCCGGGCGTCGCCGAGACGCAGCCGCTGCTCCACTGGGTCAGGGCCGAATGCAGAGAAGAGCGGGCACAGCACGCTGGTGTTCTTCAGCGTGCCCAGCACCGCCGTGTAGAGCTCGGGACAGCGGCCGAGCAGGGTGAACACCCGGTCCCCAGGACCGACGCCGAGCGACCGCAAGACGTTGGCGAAACGGGCCGTATGGCGGGCCAATTCGGCGTAGGTGACAGTCGAGACGGAGTTGTCGCGGGCGATGCACCGCAGCGCGACCTTGTCCCGTGATGGGGAACGGGCGTGCCGGTCGACCGCCTCGTGTGCGATGTTCAGCCCGCCGCCGGGCAGCCCGGCCAGCGCATGACGTGCGTGCGACCAGGTGAAATCGGAACGAGCCTGGTCGTAGTCGGCGAGATTCGGTGTGACACCCGGTGCGGTGTCCTTACGGATCGTCTCCCTGTGCATGGGCGCTCCTCCCGATGCATGCCTCTGCCTCCAGAGTCGCCGAGCCTGGCCCGGGCCGCACTGCGACTGGCCCTGATCGGGACTCGGGACCGGTCACGAATGAGGCGGCCGCAGAATGCTGCCGTGATTCATGGAGCTGAGGCCGCCGGCTCGCGCGGGCCCGAGGCGATCGCCGAGATCACCAGCCTCCTCGGGCCCCGGCGACAGCAGCCGTCAAATAGGTCCTTGATATCCCTGACCCTGCCGACGGCCCACGGAGCCCCTTTTGCCTGGGTGATGCATGGCGGGGAGAGGTGCCGAGTACTCGTCTCGCTACAGGGTGCTTCTCCTGCGCTATGCGGCGGCGTTGACGCCGGTGATGAGGTGTTGTTGTGCCTCGATGAGGCCGCAGATCTTTGTGCTTCCGTTGTCCGGAGAATTGCAGCTGCCACAAATGGTCAGGTTGCCGAAGACGTACTGCTCGTGACCGCCCAGGGCTGCCACGACAGGGGAAGCGACCCGGTTGGGCGGGTATGCATCGCGGCTCAGAGCGGACGCGTTACCGACGTGGCCATGAAGACCTTGTCCACCCCACGAGGCGCGGTGGTTGGGAAACGCGGAGAGGACACCGTTCTGTGGATCGGCGTCCCTGCACATCTGGTCCGGAACGCCGTCACGGAACTCCAAGCTGCCGTCGGGGGCTGACCAGGGCGTAGATACCCGTCATGGGTGGGAACCTCCTTCGACTACCAGAGGTCGGCTTGCTCGAGGATCCGCAAGGGAAGCGGGCGGATGGGCGACCAAGCCTGTCCGCCCTTCGCATGGGCGTGCTGCCCCTGCCTGTCAGGTCTCAGTGATCTCGATGCGCCGTGGCTCGGCGCTTCGGCCTTGGGAACGGTCACGGTGAGTATCCCGTCGGCCAGGGTCGCTTTGATCTCTCGACCACGGTCAACAGCTGCTGGAGGCCGCCGATCGTGACATCGGGGGGCGGGGCACACCCTCGACCCGGCGGACCACTCGCCTCGTGGGCGGGGGCCCATGCGACCACGGATGGCGTAGTGACCAGATGTCGCGGGTGCCCGGCATGGGCTGGGGGAACCCGCCCCGGGGGGTAGCAGCTCCGTCCCCGCCAAGGGCAGGCGCGCTGCGCACCGGAAGTAGGGAGGGTGCCCGAGGATCTGCGTACTCGGATGTAACGGCTTCTGTAGCAGCCTTCCCTGGTGGCGGTGAATTCGGCGCGGCCGAGGCGTGGGCGCCGCTGGCCAAATTTCGCGGACACCGAGGATGCGTACCTGGTGGAGCTGGAGCTTCCCGGTGTGGGCAAGGACCACACCGTGGAGGCTACCGACTCCGAGCTGGATATCCACGGCGAGACAGCAGAAAGGGAAAGCAACCGCGTTGTCCGGCGACACATCCGATACATCGGGCAGTTCGACTACTGCACGAGTCTGCCGGCGAATTCCGGCACCGAGTACATCAGCGGGGAGCTGATCAACGGAGTCCTCGCCGTGCGCGTCCCGAAAGCCGAGTAGGCCAGACCCACACCGCATCGAGATCACCTGCTGAGTCAGGGCCGGGAAGTCGCCAAGGTCTGTGCGGGCTGCGGCGGGCTGGCGTTCCCGTCTGCGCTCGGCGAAGGTCTCCGGTCCAGCCTTCGGCTCTTGCTTCGAGGCGGGTCCTGCGATGTCTCACGTGCCGGTGGGGGAACTGCGGGAGTCGTCTGTTCG
>NZ_JBEXSW010000069.1:0-33423 GCF_040613775.1 Streptomyces sp. NPDC006208
GGGTTCTGGACATTCGGCTGCACCGACTCGATGTCGACGAAGTCGCCGGCCTCCGGGCCGTTGCCCGCCTGACCCTGACCCTGGTCCTGGTCCTGACCGTCACCCTGGTCCTGGCCCTGGTCCTGACCGTCACCCTGGTCCTGGCCCTGGTCCTGGCCGTCACCCTGGTCCTGGCCCTGGTCCTGGCCTTGGTCCTGACCCTGGTCCTGGCCGTTGTCGTTCTCGTCGGCGCGCAGCGTGCACGGCGCCATGGACTCAAGGCCCTGCGGGCGCTCGGCGCCGCGGTCGATCATCGCGACGATCCGCTGGATGATCACCAGCCGCTCGTTCTTCAGCGGCGTCAGAAGCTGGTTCTGGGCAAAGGAGCGATCGCTCTGGACGCGCTCCTTGTTGTCGGCGAACCGCTGGTACGCCGTGGTGATCTGGGTGTCCAGCGTGGCCAGTTCACGGTCGACCGACTGCCGTTCCTGCTGGGGAACCTGCGGAATCGCATTGCCGACATCGGGGCAGTCGATGGTGGACACCGACTGCGCCGTGTTCTTGACCTGGTCGTTGCTGGGGCTGCGGCCGTACCAGCCTTCGCCGGCTGAGGCGTAGAAATTGGCGGCTATCAGACCACCCCCGCCCAGAATCAGGGCAGCCGAAGCGGCGATCGCCCGGTTGGCCAGCGTTGAGCGTTTTCTCGAATTGCGTCCCATGGAACTCCAATCCCGGGGGAGGGAAGTAGCGCGTCGTTCCATACGGGCCGGGTGTGGGCCGTGTTCAGTCGTGCAGCGAAATCGTAGAAATCTCCAGCGCCAAAAGGTGCATCCTGTCGGTTACCGTGAGTTCGGACCGCGGTGCCGTCGGCGCACCGTCAGTCACCTGCCGTACGGCCGTGGTCGAGGTACGCCAGCACGGCCAGCACCCTGCGGTTGTCGTCGTCCGACACCGGAAGGTCCAGCTTCCCGAAGATGTTCGACGTGTGCTTGGCCACCGCACGCTCCGTGACCACCAGTTGGGTCGCGATCGCCGCGTTCGAACGGCCCTGGGCCACCAGCTCCATGACCTCCAGCTCGCGCGGGGTCAGCCCGGCCATCGGCGTGTCCTTCGAACGCCGCGACAGCAGCTGGGAGATCACCTGCGGATCCATCGCCGTACCGCCGGCCGCCACCCGCCGTACCGCGTCGACGAACTGCTCGGCGTCGAAGACCCGGTCCTTGAGCAGATAGCCGACCCCGCCGTTCCCGTCGGCCAGCAACTCCCGTGCGTACAGCTGCTCCACATGCTGCGACAGGACCAGCACCGGCAGCCCCGGCCGTGCCCGGCGCGCCGCCAGCGCGCACTGCAGCCCCTCGTCCGTGTGCGACGGCGGGAGCCGGACGTCGACGACGGCCACGTCCGGCTCCAACTCGGCGAGCGCCTTGGTGAGTTCCGGCCCGGTCTCGACGGCGGCCAGGATCTCGAAGCCGAAGGCCTCGAGCAGACGGACCAGACCGTCCCGCAGCAGGAACAGATCTTCGGCTAGAACAACACGCAAGGGATCTCCATGGTGACCATGGTGGGACCGCCCGCAGGGCTGCTGACGGCCAGGACACCGTCGAATGTACCCAGCCGCCGTTCTATGCCGCGCAGACCGGAACCGGCCCCGATCACCGCGCCGCCCTTGCCGTTGTCCGTCACCGCGATGCGCAGCGAGCCGTCCGTGTGCGCGATGTCGACCCACACGCGGTCCGCTCCCGAGTGCTTGACCGCGTTCGTGAGCGACTCGCTCACCGCGAAGTACGCCGCCGACTCCACCGGCGCCTCCGCGCGCCCGGCCAGGTCCACGCCCACCTCGGCCGCAACCGGCAGCCGCAGCGCCAGCGCCTTGACCGCGTCGCCCAGACCCCGCTCGGCGAGCACCGGCGGGTGGATACCGCGTACCAGGTCGCGCAGCTCGGTCAGCGCTTCGGCGGAGGACTCGCGAGCCTTGGAGATGAGCTCCTTCGCCTTGGCCGGGTCCGTCTCGATCAGCGCCTCGACGGTGCCGAGGTTCATCCCCATCGCCACCAGCCGGGCCTGGGCGCCGTCGTGCAGATCCCGCTCGATACGCCGCAGTTCGGCGGCCGACGAGTCCAGGGCGTCGTGCCGGGTCTCGGTGAGCCGGTCGATGCGCTGCTCCAGCTCCTCCTCGCGGTTCGGGGTGAGAAGGGCGCCGGCAAGCCGGAAGTGGGTGCGTACCAGGTACGGGTTGACGTGGAACGCGAGAATCAGCCACGCGACTCCGAGCAGCGCGGCCAGCCCCGCCGTGCCCCAGCTGTCGACCGGCACGAACGAGTACCAGTACGTGCCGTCGGCCTCGACGATCGGCTGCCACACGCCCGCGAGGAGCACGAACCCGAAGATGCCGTCCAGGATCATCGCCGGCGGCAGGATCGCCACGATCGCACCCCCGGTCATGTCCGCCAGCAGCCACCGCATGTCCCGCCAGGTCGCCGGGTCCTTCAGCATCAGCGAACAGCGCTCGACCTGGCCGGTGATGCCGGAGCGCAGGTCCCGGGGGAAGGGGCGGTAGTGCGCGGGGATGCGTACGCCCGACCACTGCGCCGCCAGCAGCCGGCGCCGACCGACATGGGCCCGCACCAGGGTCAGAGCGTGAGGGGTGGTGAACACCCCCACACCCACGGTGATCAGTGCGACGGAGACGACTGCCAGGCAAAAGACGGTGACCGATCCGATCAGTGCCATCAAGGTCAGCGCCATTCCCTGGGCGCCGGCCATCACCGCGTCGCGTGCCTTCGTCGCTTTCATCGTGTTCCCCTCGCCGTTCGGTTCCGGGAACCAGTGTCGCCGGATCCGGCGCCCGCAGGCACTGGCCCTTGACACCGCACAGGGGTGTACCTGGCACCACCCCGAGGCCTCGCCCTCCGGCTCCGTGACAGGGGGCTTCGACGGCTGGGGCGCGGGTCCGCGGATTTCTAGCGTCGTACTCGAACTGATCGGCGCTGACCTCTGGGGGCAAGGGAATGAAACGTAACCTCGCGGCACGTATCGGTGTGTGGAGCGCACACCACCGTAAGACGGCCGTCATCGGCTGGCTGCTGTTCGTCGTCCTGGCCACGGTTCTCGGCGGGGCGTCCGGGCTGGTGGAGATGACCGAGTCGGAGCAGGGCACGGGCGACTCCGCACGGGCCCGGAAGATCCTCGACGATGTGGGCCTCGACCGGCCGGCCGGAGAGCTCGTCCTGGTCGGCAGCGATACGGCGGGCGGCTGGAAGGCCACGGCGCGCGAGCTGACGGCGGCCGTCGAGGGGACGGGCGAGGTGCAGAAGATCGAGCCGCCGCTGCCCTCCGAGGACGGCCGGCAGGCCCTGATCCGCTTCGAGATCAAGGGCGACTCGAAGACCGCGGCCGAGCGGGTGCAACCGGTGCTCGAGGCCGTACGGGAGGCCGGCAAGGGCGAACAGGGCATCGAGGTCCACCAGTTCGGGCAGGCGAGTGCCGAGAAGTGGCTCGGTGATCTGCTCTCCGAGGACTTCACGAAGGCCGAGTTCACCGCCGTGCCGCTGGCGCTCGGCATTCTGCTGGTCGCCTTCGGCGCGGTCGCCGCCGCCCTGCTTCCGGTCGCGCTCGCGCTCACCGCGTGCATCGCGGCCTTCGGACTGCTCTCGCTCGCCAGCCACCAGCTGCATCTGTCCCAGACCACATACTCCGTGATGTTCCTGATGGGCCTGGCGGTCGGCGTCGACTACTGCCTGTTCTATCTGCGACGCGAGCGCGACGAGCGCGCCGCGGGCCATGACGCCGACACCGCGCTGCGGATCGCGGCCGCGACCAGCGGGCGGGCCGTGCTCGTGTCCGGTGTGACCGTGATGCTTGCGATGGCGGGGATGTTCCTGTCCGGGCTGATGCTCTTCAAGGGCTTCGCCCTTGCCACGATCCTCGTCGTGTTCATCGCGATGCTCGGCTCGGTGACCGTACTGCCGGCACTGCTGGCCTGGCTCGGCGACCGTATCGACGCGGGCCGGGTGCCCTTCCTCAACCGCCGTCGCAGGAAGGGTGTGCACGAGAGCGGCGCGGTCGCGGGTGCGGTGCTCGAGCCCGTCCTCGCCCGGCCGAAGCTGTTCGCCTTCGCCTCGCTCGCGGTGCTGCTGGTGCTGGCGGCACCCGCGGTGGGTATGAAGACCGAACAGCTGGGGATGGAGAAGCAGTTCGGCCCGGACGCCGCGCTGACGGTCGCGCACAAGAGGATCACCGAGGCGTTCCCCGGCGGGCCCGCGCCGGCCCTGGTGGTCGTGCAGGCCGACGACATCGAGTCGCCGCCGATCCGGGCCGCGCTCGCCGCGTTCGACCGGGACCAGGTCACCTTGCACCCGGCGCAGGACGTCGCCGAGATCGAGGTGCCGCTGCCGGGCAACGGCAGCGACAGCCGCTCCAAGGACGCGCTGGCCGACCTGCGCGAGCACCGGGTGCCCGACACCTTCGACGGCACCGGAGCGCAGGTGTACGTCGGCGGAGAACTGGCCGCTTCCGTCGACTTCAACGACCAGCTGAAGCGCGGCATCGTGCCGGTGCTCGCGTTCATCACGGCGATGACGTTCCTGCTGATGCTGTTCTGCTTCCGCTCGTACGTCATCGCGGTGACGTCGATCCTGCTCAACCTGCTCTCGGTGGCCGCCGCGTACGGCGTCATGGTGGCCGTCTTCCAGCACGGCTGGGGAGCCTCGGCGCTCGGTACCGAGGCGGTGGGCGCGATCGAGGGCTGGATGCCGCTGTTCGTCCTGGTGGTGCTGTTCGGACTGTCCATGGATTACCACGTGTTCGTGGTGTCACGGATCCGCGAGGCGTACGACCGGGGCGCGGACACGCGCACCGCGATCCGCGAGGGCATCCGCCGCACGGCGGGCGCGGTGACCGGCGCGGCCGCGATCATGGTGGCGGTGTTCGCGGTCTTCGGCACGCTTTCCATGCAGGACATGAAGCAGATGGGGGTGGGCCTGGCGGTGGCGGTGCTGCTGGACGCGACGATCGTGCGGATGGTGCTGCTGCCGTCGGTGATGGCGCTGCTGGGCGAGCGTAACTGGCGTACGCCGCGGGGCCTTCGATGGCTGCCGCAGCTGGAACACGGCGAGACGGTTCCCGCGCCGTCGGGCCCGCGCCGTCACGCGGCGCACCCGGTGAGTGCCGGCTGACCTTCTCCTCGAGGCTCCTGGTCTGCGACCAGGGTGGTGCGCCCGACGGCTACCGAGCCGTCGGGCGCCTGGTCGAGGGTCGCTTCTCGCACACCGTCCACGCCACCGGTGGATCCGGCTCGTGCGCCGGGCACGCCGACGACACGACCGCGGACCGGCTGCCCAGACCCGTCGAGGGCACCTGCACGCCGGGGATCTGCCTGCGCACCGGTGTCGGCGGCACGGCCTTCAACTGCGACTCGCGACAGCACTACAGCGACAGCTGGTGAGCGGACCCGTCGCGGCGGCCCGGCCGCCGGGCACCGCGACGGGGCGAGGGGGTCCGCCTCATCCGCCCAGGATCTTCGCCTCCACCTCGGGCGAAAGACCCGGCACCGGCCGGTCCGGGCGCTGCGGCGGGATGCCGCCGATCGACTCCAGCCACGCCCAGGTGTCGGCCACCGTCTCCCCGGCCGGCCGGCACTTCAGCCCCGCCCCGAGCGCCCGCGCCACGTCGAGGCCGTACCCCGCGGCGTACAGCTCCGGCAGTTCGTCCCGCGGGACCCAGATCGGCAGCTCCGTCCACGGCTCGACGCCCGCGGCCAGCACCTTCTCCGCCGGTGTCCAGCTCAGTTCGGCCGACGAGCCCGTGACCCGTACGCACGCCTCGAGCAGCGCCCCCATCGTCGTATGGTCCGCCCCGCTCACCAGGTTGTACGGGCCGCTCAGCCCCTGCTCCGCCGCCTGCAGGATCCACTCGGCAAGATCGCGCACGTCGATGAACTGCACCGGCAGGTCCCGCGGGCCCGGCGCCAGGACCGGACCACCGCGTGCGATCCGGTTCAGCCACCACGGCAGCCGGCCGATGTTCTCCCGCGGGCCGAGGATCAGGCCCGCGCGCACCAGCAGCGAGCGCTCCTCGCCGAAGGCGTCGAGCACGGCCAGTTCACCGCCGCGCTTGGCCTGCGGATACGGCACATCGCCGGCGTCCGGTGAACCGTCCACCACCGGGGCGCTCTCGTCATAGCCGGGGGACGGCGGCCAGGTGTACACCGAGCAGCTCGACACATAGACATGGCGACCCGCCCGCCCTGCCAGCAGCCGTGCCGCGTCCCGCACCACGGCCGGCGCCGCCGACCAGGTGTCGACGACCACGTCCCACTCGGCCGCCGTGTCCGCGAGGGCGGCGAGGCCGCCCTCGTCCGTACGGTCGCCGAGCAGCTCCGTCACGCCGTCCGGCGCGGTGTGCCGCCCCCGGTGAAAGACCGTCACCTCCCACCCCCGGGCCAGCGCCGCCTCGGCGACCGCGTGGCCGGCGAACTCCGTCCCACCAAGAATCAGAAGTCTCATGAGGACGACTGTGCACGGCCCTCACCTGGCACGACCAGTGATTCCGCTGCGAGGAGAACGATCTGCCAGGAGAACGATCAGGAACGGCCCCTCTCCCCGTACCCACGGTACGGATGGCAGCATGTGAGCTCATGACGGATGCCCGGTCGCCCCTGCGCGCCTTTCGGGCCGCGCTTTTCGCGGCCGTGGCTGTCCTTTTGGCCGCGGTGGGGCATTCGTCCCTGTCTGCGCATGACATTCCTGTCCCCGCGCTGCTCACCGCATTCGCGGTGACCGCCGCCGCCGGCTGGCTCGCGGCGGGCCGGCGCCGCGGGGTCCGCTCCCTCGGGGCGGGACTCTTCGCCGTGCAGGGCGTCCTGCATCTGCTGTTCACGACCGGGCGCTGGCCGACCCCGCAGCACGAGGCCGCCCACCATCACCACGACGGCACCGATGCCCTGGCCGCGGGCATCACCGCGGACGCCGGCATGATCGCCGTCCACGTCCTCGCCGCCGTCGGCTGCGCCCTGTGGCTCGCCCACGGCGAGAGGGCGTTCCTCAAACTCGCGTACGCCGTCGCCGCAGTCGCCTTCACCCCCGTGCGCCTGCTGCTCGGGGCCGTCCTGCTGCCCGGGCCCGCGGCGTACCGTGCGCCGCGCCCCCTCTCGCGTGCGCCGCGCCCGCTGCACGGGGTCGTCCTCGCGCACACCCTTGTGCGGCGGGGTCCGCCCGCGCTCCTCGTCCCCCGCGCCACGGCCCCCGGAGCAGCCGTCTGACCTGGGGCCGCCTCCCCATGTCAACGCCGACTCCCTAGGACCACCATGTCCATCGACGTCCCCAGCAAGGGCACCGAACCCGCGGACGGGACCGGTACCGCCACCGGCGGCGCCGCGCCCGAGACCACCAAGGCCGGTCTGTGGAGCGCCCTGCGCCCCCTCGTACTCCGCATCCACTTCTACGCGGGACTGCTGATCGCCCCGCTCCTTCTGGCCGCCGCCGTCAGCGGCTTCCTCTACGCGCTCTCCCACCAGGCCGAGAAGCTCGTCTACAGCCATGAGCTGCAGGTCCCGACGGGCGACCGATCCGTGCCCCTCTCGGCCCAGGTCGAGGCCGCCCGCACGGCTCACCCCGAGGGCGAGGTGACCGCCGTCCGGCCCTCCCACGAGGACGGCGCGACCACCCGTGTCCTAATGACCACCCCCGAGGTCGAGGAGGGCGAGTCCCTCGCCGTCTTCGTCAACCCCTACACCGGGGAGATACGCGGCGAGCTGGTCGACTCCTTCGGGGCTCTCCCGCTGCGGGCCTGGCTCAGCGGACTTCACGCCAACCTGCACATGGGCGACTTCGGGCGCAACTACAGCGAGATGGCCGCCAGCTGGCTGTGGGTCGTGGCACTCGGCGGTCTGCTGCTGTGGCTGGGCCGCAGACGGCGCTCCAAGCGTGAGCTGATCCTTCCCGAGCGCGGCGCCACGGGCCGCCGCAAGACCCTGACCCGGCACGGCGCGATCGGCGTGTGGGCGGTCGCCGGACTGCTCGTGCTCTCCGCGACGGGTCTGACCTGGTCCAAGTACGCGGGCGCGAACATCGACACGCTCCAGACGCAGCTCGGCGGCGCGACCCCGTCCGTGGCGGCCGAACTCTCGCCGGGCGGCGGCGCGGGCGACGGACACGAGGGCCACGGCGGTGGCGGCGGTGACTCCGTCGCCCAGCAGGGCCCGGACGTCGGCATCGACAAGGTGGTCGAGGCGGCGGCTGCCAAGGGCGTCGAAGGGGAGATCTCGGTCATCCTGCCCGCCGACGGCAGCGGCTATGTCGTCAAGGAGACCGACAAGCAGTTCCCGGTCCATCTCGACTCGGTCGCCGTCCGTCCGGCCGACGGCACGGTCATGGACGAGCTCAGGTTCGCCGACTACCCGCTGCTCGCCAAACTGACCCGGTTCGGGATCGACGTCCACATGGGCGTGACGTTCGGCCTCGCCAACCAGCTCGCCCTGGCCGCTCTCGCCCTCGCGCTGATCCTGCTCATCGTCTGGGGCTACCGCATGTGGTGGCTGCGCAGGCCGACGAAGGAGCGCAAGCTGAGCGCAGGCCGGCCCATGCCGCGCGGCGCCTGGCGCAAGCTGCCGGCGACGGCGCTGCTGCCGATCGCCGCGGTCACCGTCGTGGTGGGCTGGTTCATCCCGATGCTCGGCATCAGCCTGCTGGCGTTCCTCGTGATCGACATCGCGCTGGGCGTGACGGCGAAGGCACGCGCCAAGGCGTAACCGGAGAAGCCATCGGGCCGGGTCCCGGATCCGCACGGATCCGGGACCCGGCCCGTCTGCCGTATCAGGGCGTGTACTTGTAGCCGACCCGTCGCACCGTCTGAATGGTGCGCCGGTGCTCGGCACCCAGCTTGCGGCGCAGCCGGGCCACATGGACATCGACGGTCCGGCCGTCGCCGACATGTCCGTAGCCCCACACGGTCGTCACCAACCGGTCCCGGCTGTGCACCCGGTGGGGATGGGCGACGAGATGCGCGAGCAGCTCGAACTCGAGGTACGTCAGGTCCAGCGTCCGCCCGTCCACCGCGGCGGTGCGCTGCACCGTGTCGATCAGCACCGGACCGTCACCGGCCGGAGCCTGCTGCTGGGGTGCGGGCACGAGCGCGGGCTGCTGATCGGCCGGTACGAGCACCAGATAGCCGACCATCGGCGGCCGGCCCGGCAGAGCGGGCAGGGTGTGCTGGGGCGCGGGCAGCCAGGTGGCCCCCGGCGGAAGGAAGTCCGCGACATCGACGACGTCGACGACCTCGTCACGGTCGACGGCACGCAGTCGGTGGCGGCCCGCAGGGGCCTGCACGGTCGCGGCAGAGGCGGCAGCGGCAGGGGCGGCAGCAGCGGCGGAGAAGGAACGGGCGGAGATACGGGTGTTCGCCATGAGAGGTCAGCTCTTTCGCGCGGAGGAAGTCGTCGAGTCGTCGAGTCGTCGAGAGACGGACGTACGTCGTGCGCGCTGGCCGAAGACCGGGGTGAGCGGTGTTAGAGGGCCTGCGCGTTCACCGCGCGGCAACACACCCGGTCGAAGTCGTCATGCTGCCGGGACGGCCAGAACGGCTCGAGGTCGCTGCGACCTGTTGCGATGTGTGGGAAGCCGGCCATGTCCCCATTGAAGCAGACACCCCGCCGTCACAGCAGGGTGCTTCCACACGTTGATACGTGATCTTGTCGACATCTGTGGTCAGTGTGCGACCGCCGCCAGCAGCTCCCGCGCCAGCGCCCGTGCCTCGTAATCGGCATGCGGTGCCGCGTCGTTCAGGATGTCGGGTGACATGACGCGCCGGGCGGAGTACGCGAATCGCTCCACCGTGGGGCGGGCGATGTCCGGGAGCAGCGCCATGTCGCGCAGCGCCCGCAGCCATTCCAGGTGATGGGGGGCGAACTGGTCGGTGCGGGCGAGGCGTTCCGCCAGCACCGGGGCGGTGTCCTCGGTGCGGCCGGTGATCCGCCAGATCGCCAGCGCGGCCGCCGCCTGGACATGCCACCAGGGCCTGGCCAGCTGGGCCTCGATCTCCGGCAGCAGCCCGGCCGCCAAGGGCCCGAGTTCGCCGGCGGTGTGCACGCCGTTGCCTTCGGCCAGGTCGGTGCGCAGGGCTGTCACCACGACCGACGGGTCTGCCGTGACGCGTGCATACGCGAGTGCCGCCGCCTTGCTGCCCTGGCGCGCATGCCCGAGCAGGGCGCGCGTCGCGGCGGGGCCTGCGTCGGCGCCGAGTGAGCCCAGCACGCCGGCGGAGTGCGGCAGCAGACGGACGAGGTCGTCCACCGAGGCGGCGGCGAGTGCCGGGAAGTCTCCCAGCACGCCGAGCCACTCGCTGCGGGGCCGGGCCAGGACCCGCAGCGCGACCGGCTCCGCCGCCGCGCCGTACACCTCCACGGCGGCCCGTACGGCGTCGGCCACACCCTCGGTCCCGGGTATCTCCTCCATCAGCCGAAGCACGAGCCCGAGTGCGTCCGGGACCCGCAGCCGTACCGCCACCAGGGTTGCCGCCACCCGCATCTGCGGTTGCGGCGAGCGGAGATGCACCTCCAGCCAGGGGGCGGGCTCGCCGCCGTCCACCGCCGCCGCCTCGCGCGCGATGTCGCGCAGGTCGTACGGCCCTTCCACCGATGCCACGAGCCACGGCAGAACATCCTGCTCGCGGTCGCGCCAGATGCGTGTGATCGCCGAGGCCAGAGGCATACCCCGGGCGACGGCCCGCAGTGCCGCGTCCGGGTCGTCCAACAGCCTCTCGTCCAGGGACCGGTAGTGCTCCGGCCAGGGCGAGTCGTCCTCGAGAGCGGGCTCGCCGTCGTACGTGTCCAGTGCGAGGTCGACCAGGTCCACCGGGAGCGGGAGCGGTGCCGTACGCAGCAGATCGACGGCGGCGGCCCGGCGTACCAGCGGTTCCGGAGCGGCCAGCAGGGCGCGCGCCCGGGCGGTACGGGCGTCGTCGGAAGGGTCCAGCAGACCGAGCGCCGTGACGATGTCCGCCCGGATCTCGGGGTCGTTCTCCTCGTCGAGCCGGGCCCGCAGCAGGGGCAGGAGCGGCAGCGCGTAGTCGTCGCACACGCTGATCAGCCACACCATGGCCTTGCGTACGGCGCCTTCCCCGTCCGCGGCAAGGCCCAGCAGGGACGGCATCACCTCCGCGACCGCCCGGCGCACCTGCGCGTACTCGCGCCCGTTGCCGTCCGCCGCGCCGCACAGCAGCCACAGCATCCGCACCCGGTCACCGGACCCGTGCAGCGCGAGCTGCGCGAGGAACGGCACGGCGGCAGCTGTGGCCGAGTAGATCGACCCCTGGTGACAGAGCGAGGAGAACAGGCCCTCGAACGCCTGCTGCTGCTCGTCCTCGTCGGCCGATTGCGCGGCACGCAGCAGGTCCGGCACATCGTCCGCGGGCCCGTAGGCGTGTTCGAGCCCCGCCCAGGCGATGTCGTCGATCCCCTCCAGCATGGACAGGACCCTACGGGAGAGGGGCGCCCGCCGGATCGGCGGACGCCCCCCCTGCCCTGAAGCCTTCGGCTCAGACCTGGCCGGCCTTCTCCAGCGCCGAGCAGCAGGTGTCCACGATCAGTCGGGTCACCAGGTACGGGTCGACGTTGGCGTTCGGGCGGCGGTCCTCGATGTAGCCCTTGCCGTCCTGCTCGACCTGCCACGGGATACGGACCGAGGCACCGCGGTCGGAGACGCCGTAGCTGTACTCGTTCCACGGGGCGGTCTCGTGCAGACCGGTGAGGCGGTCGTCGATGCCCGCGCCGTAGTTCTTGACGTGGTCGAGCGGCTTGGAGCCCTCACCGAGCGACTCGCACGCGGTGATGATCGCGTCGTAGCCCTCGCGCATCGCCTTGGTGGAGAAGTTGGTGTGCGCGCCCGCGCCGTTCCAGTCGCCCTTCACCGGCTTCGGGTCCAGCGTCGCGGAGATGTCGAAGTCCTCGGCGGTGCGGTAGAGCAGCCAGCGGGCCACCCACAGCTGGTCCGCGACCTCGAGGGGCGCCAGCGGGCCGACCTGGAACTCCCACTGGCCGGGCATGACCTCGGCGTTGATGCCGGAGATGCCCAGACCCGCCTTGAGACAGTTCTCCAGGTGCGCCTCGACGACGTCACGGCCGAAGATCTCGTCCGAGCCGACACCGCAGTAGTAGCCGCCCTGCGCGGCCGGGAAGCCGCCCTCGGGGAAGCCGAGCGGGCGCGCGCCCTTGAAGAAGGTGTACTCCTGCTCGATGCCGAAGATCGGCTCCTGCGCGGCGAACTTCTCGTAGACCTCGACCAGCGCGGCGCGGGTGTTGGAGGCGTGCGGGGTCATGTCCGTGTTGAGGACCTCGCACATCACCAGCACGTCGTCGCCGCCGCGGATCGGGTCCGGGCAGGAGAAGACCGGCTTGAGGACCCGGTCGGAGGCGTGACCCTCGGCCTGGTTGGTGCTGGACCCGTCGAAGCCCCAGATGGGCAGCTCGGCGACGCCGGCGGCGGAGCCCGTCAGTATCTTCGTCTTCGAGCGAAGCTTGGCGGTCGGCTCGGTGCCGTCGATCCAGATGTACTCAGCCTTGAAGGTCACGGGGCCTCATCCTTTGCGGGTGCAGCGGTATGGCGCGCAGCTTCGCAATTCGCGATTTCCCGGCCGTTGCCCATGTGTGAACCCCACGTTACGTGGCAAACACAGCGGTCAGCGGCGGCGTGCCAGGCGCGACCGGCGGGACACCTCGTGGGCATTGAGCAGCGATCCGAAGCCCGCGTCCCGGATACGGGCCACCAGCGCGTCATGGCCGGTGCCCAGCGCGGCGGCGGTCCTCTCCAGGTGCCAGTCGTTGTCGTGCAGGGTGCCGAGCAGATGGCCGCGCCGGATCTGCGCCGCCGAGAGCCGGAAGGTCTTGAGATACGCGACACAGCCCTTGTGGTCCGTGATGACCTCGCCGATGTGCTGCTCCGGCAGACCGCGCCGGAACGACGGCAGGAAGCGCCACAGGGTGAACGCGTCCATCCGGTGGACCCGTTGGAAGGCGTAGCTGCTGTCCAGCAGCCGGTCCGCCATGAACGTGCCGTGGTTCTCGGCCCACAGGCGCTCCTGCGCCCGGGCCGCCGTACGCAGATCCGCGACCGTCCGCAGCAGCGGGCTGTCCCGGATGTGCGCCGCGAAGTCGGCCACGGGCATCCCGAAGTGCGCGTACTGGTACACCAGCTCCCCGTACATGTCCTCGATCAGGGTGGGGTGCAGGATCCGGTAGTCGTCGGGGTGCGGCACCACGAAAGCGGCGGCGAGCGCGTCGGAGGCGTACACGAGCACACCGCACTGGCCCGGGTGGATCTCGAAGATGCGCAGCGCCTCGGCGAGGCCGCTCACCGCCCAGCCGCCGTACGCGGCCTCGGAACGCGGCGACAGACCCTGCCGTACCGCCTGCTGGGACCACTCGTCCCAGACGATCGACGGTCCGCGGAAGTGCAGCGCCAGGTACCCCTCGAGCGCGAGGTGCAGCGGCAGGAACCGCAGCCGCTTCTCCGTCACGCCCTTGGAGCGGACCCGCTTGGCCATCCGGTGGTGGCGCCGCACGGGGATGCAGTCGGGGACGCGGGTGCCCGCCGGTCCGTCCAGCTGGGTGCCGTACGCCGCGCCCTCGCCGTCCTCGCCCGACCAGTCGGCGACGAAGCCGTGCGGGATGTAGGAGCAGTACTCCGTGCGCGGCGCGACCTGGACCCGGCCGTACCCCTCGTGGACGCGGCGGTGCAGCCGCAGTCCCGCCACCGGCTCCTCGCGCACCAGCGGCACCAGCCGGATGCCGCCCCACATCTGGGCGGGCATGGTGCGCAGCCCGGTCATGTCCAGTTTGTTCACGATGCTCCTTCCAGGAAGCGGTCGGTCCGTTCGTCCAGGTACGCCTGCAGTTCGGCCGCTCCGGTGCGGCCCTCGGCGAACTGCGCGATCTCCACCAGCGCGGCCAGGTCCTCCGCGTCCCGGATGCCGGTCGTCGGCACGCTCGGCGCGAGGCGGCGCACGTCGAAGACGTCGGCGTCGTATACAGGGTTCACATGCACCACACTGGTGCGCCGGTCCGGGTCGAGCCGGGTGCGCCAGACGCGCAGCACCTCACCGGCGAGGCCGGGCGGCGCGTTGTCCCAGCCGTCCGAGACGATCACCAGCCGCTGCGGAGCATCCTCCAGCGCGTCCAGGATGCGGCTGCCCAGCGGGGTCGGCCCGAGCGGCCGTACGAGCAGCGGATCGCGCGCCCCCGACGTCCAGTGCGCCCGGTAGGACCCCGGCCCCGCCAGCGCCTCCAGCAGGAAGTGGCAGCCGAGGGCGACCGCCAGCGGACGACGCCGCTTCACGGACGAACCGGACGCGGAGTAGCTGTCGTCCAGCACGGCGGCCACGCGGCCCCAGGTGCCGGCGTACGGGCCGGCGGAGCGCCTCGCGGCTGACCGCAGAGCCCCGGTCAGCTCGGCGCGCCGGGCAACCCGCTCGTCGAGCGGCAGCGCCAGCACATACAGGGCAAGCCGGGTCAGCGGCATCACGCCGAGCTCGGCGGACGTCCCGGAGGAGCGCTGGGTGCGCAGCCGCTCGAGCCGGGTCATGCGCGGTGCAATCCGCTCAAGGAACTGGGCGCGCGCAACACCGTGCTTGGCCGCGAAACCCTCGGCGACGGTGAACGGCAGCTCATAGATCGCGGCCTGCTCGAAGTGGGCGCGGCGGTAGGCGTCGAGGAAAGTGTGCTCATAGCGCGCCCGCTTGCCCGGACGGAACAGGAAGTCCCCCAACTCGCCTTCTCCGAGCGGCAGATGGGCATGGCGCGCCAGCGTCGTCAGCCCGCTGCGGTACTTCACCGCGTCATGGCCCGCATCCGGCCGTGCCACCAGCCAGTCGCGCATGATCGCGCGCGTACGGCGGTTGTTGACCTTGGCGGCGCGCAGCGCGCGGAAGATCCGGTACACGCGCTGCGGCGGGAGCGCGGCCAGCCGGGCGGCGATCAGCGCGCCCTCCGTGCGCTTCTCGCCCGCGCTCGCCTCACCCGCGGTGCGCAGCAGACGCTCCACGATCAGTGCGGCGTTGTGGTCGTTGATGTCGAGCGCCAGCGCGGCGGCGTACACGGACCGGTAGTTGACACGGACGTACTCATGCAGAAAGGACAGCGACAGCCGCTGCTCGTATTCCTCGGAGCGGAATTCGCGCTGCCCGGTCGAGGTGACGGCGGCATTGACGAACAGCAGCACGTCCTCGGCCGCGATCAGGTCGGCGAAGGTCTCCGCCATGGTCCGTCCCCCATTGCTTCCCCCAGTACGGATGCACGGAAATGCAGGAGCCGGCCGGGGAATGGAGGCGCGATCAGCGAAATCACTGCTTTCAAGGCAAGTCCCGGAAGTCGCACCGGAGTCCCGCGGCCGGCGAGGGAAACGTAACACCGTTCGACCTGCGTTCCGTGGGATTTTCCGCGGCCGGTGACGGCCGCCGGCTCCCACACCTGTCCGATCGGCCTGCCCCGGCCTGCCGGGTCGTGGACCCGGCAGGCCGAGGTGTGGCCGGCCGTCCGGCGTGTGCCCGGTCGGCCGAGGGTTCGGGGGCGACCGACCGGGCGGGCCGGCCGACGGGTCGGGCCGGTCCCTGGGGTCCTCAGCCGACGCGCTCGATGCGCGCCTTGCGGATCAGGAACTTGCCGGGCTCGCGTACCTGCTCGAAGGCGGCGTTGTTGAGCAGCGCGCAGCTGCCGGACGCCGAGGTGACCTCGACGGTCGTGGACTTGTTGTTGTCGAGGTTGGTGACCTTGAGCTTGGTGCCGACCGGGAACTGGCCGCTGGAGGCGGCGGGCGCGCCGCCCTCGCCGGAGAGCGTCACCGTCGAGCCGGCGCAGACGACTTCACCGGTGGCACCGGCGTCGCCGGCGCCGTTCGCGGGCGGGGCCGCCTCGGCCGGGGGCTCTTCCGCCGCGGGCGGGGCCGCCTCGGCCGCTCCGCCGCCGACCTTCTCGATACGGACGTTGCGGATCACGTTCTTGCCCGCCTCGCGTACCTGCTCGAAGGCCGCGACGTTCAGCAGCGCACAGCTGCCGGAGGTCGATGTCACCTCGACGGTGGTGGTCTTGTTGTTGTCGAGGTTGGTGACCTTGAGCTGGGTGCCGATCGGGAACTGGCCGCTGGAGGCCGCCGGTGCGCCGCCTTCGCCGGAGAAGGTGAGGTTCTGTCCGGCGCAGACGACCTCTCCTGCGGCACCTGCGTCGCCACCGCCGCCCGCGGGCGGCGCCGCCTCGGCCGGGGGCTCGGCCGGAGCCGCCGCCTGGTCCCCTCCGCCGCCCGCACCCTCCGCACAGCCTGCGGCCTTCTGCTGCACCTTGATCTGCGCGATCACCGCCTCACGGTTGGCGATCCGTGCGGTCGACTGGGCGTCCGGGTTGGCCCGTTGACCGGCGATGAAGTTCTCGTTGTTGCGGATCGCCTGGACGAGGCCGTCACAGGCCGCCGATGATGCCTGACTCGTCCCGGTCATGACAATCGCAGTACCGCCGACCATGGCCGCGGCTCCGACGAGGAGGGCGATCTTCTTCTTACCGCTGAGGGTCTTCTTGCGCGACACGAAAGGGCTCCTGTCCCCGGCCGTGAACGGCGGCCGGATGGTTCCTGTGCCCCTACGTACGAGTAGCCCGAGGGAAGCATTCAGCCGTCTCACCTGTCTCTTCCTTAACTTTCCTTAAGGTGACGGACCGTCAATCCGGTGGCAGGGCACGGCACAACGCATCCAGGGCGCCGGGATACAGGTGCTCGGGCGGAGTCGCGTACCCGACCACGAGACCGTCGCGGCTCTCGCCCGCGTACCCGGGATGCCGGTAGCCCGCCAGCCCCTCGACCGCCAGTCCCTGCCAGGCGGCCGCCTTCACCACGGCACGCTCCGTGCCCCGCGGCAGTTCGAGTACGGCGTGCAGCCCTGCCGCCATTCCGCTCACCCGGACCTGCGGCGCCCGCTCCGCCAGCACCGACACCAGGCGGTCGCGCCGCCGCCGGTGCCGCTGCCGCATCCTGCGCACATGCCGGTCGTACGCCCCGGAGGCGATGAAGTCCGCGAGCGTGAGCTGCTCGGTGGCGCTCGCGTACTGCTCACGCTCGCCCTTCGTCCTCACCACCTCCTCCACGAGCTGCCCGGGCAGCACCATCCAGCCGATCCGCAGCGTGGGGGACAGGCTCTTGCTCACCGATCCCATGAACACCACCCGGTCCGGGTCCAGGCTCTGCACCGCGCCCACCGGCCGGCGGTCGTAACGGAACTCGCCGTCGTAGTCGTCCTCCAGGACGACACCACCCGTGGACCGCGCCCAGTCCGCGACGGCCGTACGGCGCGCCGCCTGCAGCGGACCACCGGTGGGGAACTGGTGCGCGGGCGTGAGCACCACAGCTTGCTCGTCCCCCAACTGGTCTGCTCTTGCGCCGTGTTCGTCGACACCGAGCGGCACGGTGGTCACCTTCTCGGCGGCGAGCAGGGCGCGGTGGAAAGGCAGCCCGTACGACTCCACCGCCCATCGCCCGCCCACGACCGACGCCATCAGCCGCAGTGCGTGCGCGGTCCCGGAGCACACCACGATCCGCTCCGGGCTCGTGCGCACCCCGCGGACCCGGGCCAGATACCCGGCCAGCGCCACTCTCAGCTCCCGCCGGCCGCGGGGATCGCCGGGCCCGAAGGCGTCGTGCGGCGCGGCGGTCAGCGCCCGCCGTGCCGACGCCAGCCAGGCCGCACGTGGGAACACCGACGGGTCGGGCTGCCCCTGCACCAGGTCGTACACGGGCTTCGTCGGCCGCACCGGGGTGCGCCGGGTGCGTACGGGGGTGAGCGGCGCCGCCCGCTCGGCCACCCGCGTCCCCGAGCCCTGGCGCGCGGTCAGCCAGCCCTCGGCGACCAGTTCGGCGTACGCGTCGCCGACGGTGTTACGGGCGATCCCGAGGTCGGCGGCGAGGGAACGGTACGGCGGCAGCCGGGTGCCCGGCGCCAGCCGCCCGCTCTGGACCGCCTCGCGCAGCGCACGCATCAGAACGGCACGCCGACTGCCCGGCCCGGTCAGCTCCAGATGCAGATCGGCCCCGAGCCGCTCCGCAAAATTGACCCATGATTCCGCCATGGA
Source organism: Streptomyces sp. NPDC006208 (assembly GCF_040613775.1). NCBI lineage: Bacteria > Bacillati > Actinomycetota > Actinomycetes > Kitasatosporales > Streptomycetaceae > Streptomyces > Streptomyces sp. NPDC006208. Next base: position 18,074 of record NZ_JBEXSW010000069.1, read on the forward strand.
AATGCACCCTACAAGCGGTCGCCCGGGTCTCTAGATTCGTACCCATGACAACGACAGAGACCCCGCAGACGGCCACCACCCGCATCAACTTCGCCAAGCTGGCCCCCAAGGCGTTCCGTGCCGTGATCGGCCTGGACGCCGCGGCCCGGGAGGGCCTGGACCCGGCGCTCGTCGAGCTGGTGCAGATCCGCTCGTCCCAGCTCAACCACTGCGCGTACTGCCTGCACATGCACACGAGCGACGCCCGCAAGGCCGGCGAGAGCGAGGAACGCCTGCACATGACCGGGGTCTGGCGCGAGGCCCGGCACTTCTTCACCCCGAAGGAGCAGGCCGCCCTGGCCCTCACCGAAGCGGTGACGCTGGTGGCGGAGCGCGGGGTCCCGGACGCGGTCCATGCGCAGGCGGCCGAGCACTTCGAGGAGCGGGAGCTCGCCCAGTTGCTGGCCCTGATCTTCACGATCAACACCTGGAACCGGATCGCCCTGGCAACGGGCAAGGTCGCGGGCACGGACGAACGCTGAGCGCGGGACCGCGTGGGCGGGGAACGCAGGCGGATCAGTTCCAGATCGGCTTCCCGCGCTCAAGCCTCCCTACGGGAAGCGGAAGCCGGGCCCCGGTGCGTCAGGGACGCGGATCACGCCGGTATCCCCGCCCGGTCGAGGATCGTGCGCATGTCGTCGGCGGGCAGCATCGGGTTCGCGGCCGCGGAGCACGCCGAGTCCGGGTCGGCCAGCAGTTCCCGCAGGCGGGCGACGGGCAGACGGGGGTCGCGGCCGGCCCTGTCGCGCACGGAGTCGTCCGGATCGCGGCTCAGACGGTCGATCTGCTCCGGTGTCGCACCGGGATCGCGGACCACGAGCTTGCGGCAGTCCGGGTTCTCGTCGTCGGCGAACCGCGCTGCGAGGCCGGTGACCGGGAAGTTCGGCCGGGTGACCAGCATCTTGACCGCGCGGTGGCCGCCGTGCAGACAGAGATCGAGCAGCAGCTCCGGCGGCGCGGCCGGATGGAACTCGGCGAGCAGCAGCCGTACGGCGAAGTCCTCGTCGGACGCGAGCAGTTCGACGAGATCGGCAGGCAGTCCCCGGCAGACCGCGGCGCTGCGGCGCAGCCAGGTGTGCGCGGAGGTCGCACATCCGCGCAGCACCTCCGCGTCGTCGCGTGCGGCCCACACCCAGTCCAGTGTGTCGAGGCGGTCCTCGGGGCCGACCGCCCAGTCGATCGCGGCCCGCTCCTGCTCGGTGAGCCCGGGGCGGGCCGAGACGGCGAGCCGCACCGCGGGGTCGGGGTCCGTGGCGAGCTGCTTCACCACGTCGGCGGGCAGATGGGGATTGTGCGCGAGCGACGCCAGACGGCACTTCTCCGCAACCATCCGCTCGGCGACGGCGCGGCTGAGCCGGCCGCGCTTCAGCACGTCGCCGAGCCGCCAGTCGCCGGCCAGTTCGGCCACGAGCTGTGTGGTGCGCTCCTCGTCCTCGTGCATGACGTGGAGCGACGCCGCGACGCGGATGCGAGGGTCCTCGTCGTCGAGCAGCAACCCCCGTGTCCCATCGGTCAGTTCGTCCCACACGCGGCGGCAGGCGGCGAGCCGGAACAGCGGGTCCTCGTGGTCCGCGAGCGGCACCAGCACATGCGCGGGCACCGTCCACGACTCGAGCGTCTCGTACCGCACGATGTCCCTGGGGTGGCTGAGCAGCCGTGCGTACGCCCAGTCCGGCAGCGGCGGCACGCTGGTGCGGTACGGCATCGGGCCTGCCGCCACCACGAGTGCGTCACTGGGCGGTCCGTCGAGGAGCCGGGCCCGCAGCTCCGGGTCCGCGTTCCAGCTGTCCGCGAGGAGGCGCCTGATGTGCGGGTCGGAATGACCGACGAGCTCGTCGCCGACCTCCTCGGGCAGTTCCCTGCGCCACGCCAGGGTCCGGCACAGGTCACGGTCACCGGTGCGGAGCAGGCGCAGCAGCACATCGCCGGGCGCGGAGGGGTTCGCGCCGAGGTGGCTCGCCGCGCAGGCGTAGTCCCGTTCGGTCATCTCAGCCATGCGCCCGCCCGCCCCGCGTCACGTTCCCGGCCGGCCGGCCGGTCCCTCGTCGCACCATGTCGCCCCCATGTGCGTCACCGTGTGGGTGATCAAAGGGCCGAAGCCTACCGCGTACGCCGGGACCGGACAGGGCCGTCCGGTCTGCCCTGTCTGTTCGGCCGTCAGCCCCGGCCGAGGGCGTCCCGTACCGCCTCCTCGGTACGCGCCACCACCGCCGTCCCGTCCTCCGCGGTGATGATCGGCCGCTGGATCAGCTTGGGGTGCTCGGCCAGCGCCCCGATCCACCGGTCGCGCGAACCGGCGTCGCGTGCCCACTCCTTGAGCCCCAGCTCCTTCGCTGCGGCCTCCTCGGTCCGGGTGATGTCCCACGGCTCGAGCCCGAGCCGGTCCAGCACCTCCCGGATCTCGTCCGGGGTCGGCACATCCTCCAGATAGCGCCGGACGGTGTACGCGGCGCCCTCCTCGTCGAGCAGATCGATGGCGCTGCGGCACTTCGAACAGGCGGGGTTGATCCAGATCTCCATACCGGCAACGGTACCGCTCACCGGTCGCTCAAACACCGCCTGGCCAGGGACGATTGTCAGTGGCTGCCGGTAGACTGAACAGTAGTTCGGGATGGTCCCGCCACCGCGCCAGGAGGTTGCCGATGGCCGTTGCCACAGTCACGACGAAGCCCCTTTCCCTGCCTCTGCCCACGCCGACATCCGCGACGTACCAGCCCCTGAAGAAGAAGCCGCTCCCGGCCGGACAGCCGCGCGAGTGGTACGTGACGCACAACCGCCGACTGAAGGCCATGCGCCTGGCGATCGCGCTGCTCGACTCGGGTGTCTACCACCCGGCCACCGCCGACAACCGGCGGATACGGGAGACGGCGGAGCGCATCGGCATCCACGCACCGTCCGACACGACGTGCCGGATGGTCAGGGCGCTGATCCGCTACGGGCGCTGACAGCTGTCACGGGCGGGGTGCCGGCTCCGCCGGTGCCCCGCTCGTGGCGTGCCAGGTCGCCAGTACCGGGTCACCGACGGCCAGGACGCCGTGCCGCAGGACGGCGGCCTTCATGCCGAAGCCGACCCGGTTGTCGTACTCGGGCTCGCGCCGGTAGCCGGCGAGCGTACGGACCGGCTCCGGGCCCGCCCGCCGTCCGGTGTGCTGATCCACCAGCGGCACGCTGCACCGCATCGCCCGTATCGCGTAGGCGAGTCGGACGGTCCCGATCTCCAGCCGGCGCATCTCGTCCTCGGCGTGCGGCCCCTGGCAGCCGTCGAGGACGATGTTCGGCCGGAAGCGGTTCATCGGCACGGGTTCGGCGCCGTGCGCCCGGATCCGCGCGTTCAGCCCGTCCAGTGATGCCTGCGAGGCGACAGACACGGCGTGCGCGTCGGCGACCAAACCTTGCCGGGTGCCTCGCCCCATCCGTCCCGGTCGAAGTCGTCCGGCACACGCACCAGCCGGGACGCGGCCCCGAGCACGTCGGAGAACCACTCGGCAGCGGTGTCCCCCTGGTCCACGCCCTCCCCGATGCCCTGCCCGAACATGGCGACCGCCAGCCGCTTGCCGTCGGGTGCGACATCGAGCACCAGGCTCTCGACGCCGTCGGCGGCGAGCGTCAGCCGTGCGCCCCCGTCGATGATCCCGGGGCGTATCGCGGCCATCGACGGCAGCGTGCGCTGACTGCGGAACGAACCGTCGGCGGCGTCGACCACCATGAACGTACGGTCGTGCTCCAGTCCGGTCCCGCCCACGCGGGCGGACTCGACCTCCGTACCGGCACAGCCTTTCACCGGGTAGCAGGTCAGCTTCTGCACAGTGATCGCCATCGGGCGATCGTATGTGCGGCCGGGCTAGGAGACGATGCAGGTGGCGGTCGCGAAGGCCCCGGAAGCGGTCGCCGACCTGGGCGTCCCGTCATCGACGCTCACGCTGCAGGTCGCCCGCCCGCCGCCGGCGCCGAGCGTCACGACCACCGTGCAGTTCCGGCCCCGGCCCTCGGCCTCCACCTGCTTGCGCCATGGCAGAGCGGTGGCCGTCTCCTGATCCATGACGATGTCCCCGTCGGTCCAGACGGAGTACGCGACGGTCACGTTCTTCGCGTCGCCGGTGACCTCGTACCGCACCATCGCGGTCTCTCGGACCGCGTCCGAGACCTCGCTCACGACCGGACCGACGGCGCCGACGCACCCGCCGGCCAGCAGCAGAGCGACGCCCGGCACCACCCACGGCCACCGCCTGCCCCGCTGGGCCGCGGGGCCCTGGGGCGGCGGTGTGTACCGGCCCAGCCGGTCGCGCGACTCGCTCATGCGGCCAGCGTCACCCCCGCGGTCCCGCGACGCGACCCGGGACACCCGCAGGACGGGCCGGTCGCCCCGCAGGGAACATGAACCCCCATGACCGGCGGCCGTCGGGTGTCGGGTGTCGTCACGCTTACGGCTCGAGCGATCCGGGTGGTGCGGGGCCGAGTCGCACGACCATGTCACCGGCGCGCGGAACGACCTCCTGAGTCTCGGTGACCGGCTCCAGGCGGCCGTCGGCACGCACGACGAAGAGCGTGTCGTACCCGCTCCCAGGGGTGGTGTCCGCGGGCTCCACCACGAAGCGGTCACCTCCTTCGTACCGGGCTGCCAGCGTGGGACGGACCAGGCGCAGGCCGAACAAGATGTCCCCGCCTGTGTACGGGGCGACCACGCCATGGCCCTCATGCGGTGGCCCGACCCGGTAGACCGGGCCCTCGACGTTGTCCTGCACCACGACCGAGGCAAGTGCGTTGAAATCGTCGTCGTCGGTGAGCAGGAACACGGCCGTGACGCCCTCCAGCCGTGCCCGGGGGTTGGTGGCCGTCGCCAGCATGTCGCCCGTGGCCAGTTCGATCCCGGCCTCCCGGATCCGTTCGCGTTCCTCATCCACTCCGGCCCACATGAGCACATCGAGTCCCGCGGATCGCAGGGCCGTCCCCAAGCCGATGACCCATGGGTCGCCGCCCACCAGCAGGGGCCTGGTGCGGGCGGGTCTGACGACCTTCAGCCGTCGGGCCACGGGCGCGGCGGTCAGCGCGTACATCAGGACGGTACCGACGATCACCAGAAAGGTGACAGGAAGCACCCTGGAGGCTCCGGGAATCCCCTTCTCGACGAGAGCGGCGGCGAAGGCCGACGCGGTGGAGGCGGCGACGATGCCGCGCGGCGCCATCCAGCCGATGAAGGCCCGCTCCCCGAGGGTCAGCTCGGCGTTCCATGTCGCGGCAAAGGCCACGAGCGGTCGTACCACCAGGACCAGGATCGCGATGAGGATCAGCGCAGGCACGAGCACCGGCACCACCGACGCGGGAGTGACGGTGGACGAGATGGAGACGAACAGCAGCCCGATGATCAGCTGGACCACCGTCCCGAAGAAGGGGCGGCGGGCGGGCATGTCGAAGCCCCGGATGTTGGTGACGGCCAGTCCGGTGACGATCGCGGCGATGAGTCCTGTGTCGTCCCGGACGATGTCGCACCCCGCCGACACGGCGATCACCGTGGTCAGTTGTGCCAGTGTGCCGAGCGTCTCGCCCAGCCGGAGCGTGCGCAGTGTCAACCAGAGCAGTGCGGTGCCCACCGCCCCGCCCACCAGACCGACACTCATGCTGATGAGGAACTGACCGAACTGGTAACCCCTGCCGATGTCGACGCGGTGAGTCGAGGCGATGGCGTGGAAGACAAGTGCTCCCAGAATGCCGCCGATCGGGTCGGTCAGCGTCCCTTCCCAGATCAGGATGTGCCGCACCTTTTCGGTGGGCCGTACGTATTCGAGAAGCGGACCCACGACAGTCGGACCGGACACGACGAGGATCACGGCCAGCATCGACGCCACCCTCAGCGGCATGCTGAACAAGGCCGGGCCGACCGCCGAGACGGCGAAGAAGGTCAGGACCACGCCGAAGACCAGCAGCCTGCTCACGATCCACCGCGTGCGGCCGGTGAGATTGCGCAGGTCGAGCCCGAGACCGGCGTCGTACAGGATCACCGCCACGGACAGAGACACCAGGGCGGCGAAGTCCGGCACCAGCCTCTCGGGGTGGATGATGTCGGTCAGGGCGCCCGCGGCGAAGCCGACAGGGAGCAGGAGAATCAGGGCGGGGACTCTCAGCTTGTTCGCCAGGATCTGCGATCCGGTGGCGAGGACGAGGGTCAGGGCGATGCCGAGGAGGATCTCGTCGTCCGTCACAGCTCCCCCTCCCAAGACTCCTGCGCCACCCGGATTCAAGTCGGTCGGCCAGGACACTGCACGGTCCCGTCGGCTGACACCGACCTCCACCACCCGGTCGGCCCACAAGGACTCGGCCGCCGTGGCCCGGCGCCTGGCTCGTGCGGCGGTCCTGCCCGCCGGGCCGTGCGCTCAGTTCGCGAGGGCGGACCGGAGCCGGACGATGTCCTCCCCGCCCTTGGCCCGGCGTGGCATGCCCGGGACCCGGACCGGGATCATCAGCTGTGGGCCCGTGCGCGAAGGGCCTCGAAGGCGCCGGGTGAACGGCCCGTGTCGTCAAAGCGTCCGAGCCGCGCCCAGTCGGTGGACCCCGCGGCAGGGGCCGCAGCCTGTTCAGGCCGCCCTGGACGGCAGATGGCCGGTGAACCAGTCCGCAGCCAGGGACGAGACCTGCTCCAGCGCCCCCGGTTCCTCGAAGAGATGTGTGGCACCGGGAACGACCTCGACACGGTGTTCGCAGGCCATGAGGGCAGCCGCCTGGTAGTTGAGTTCGAGTACGAGCGTGTCGCGGCCGCCCACGATCAGCAGCGTGGGGGCGCGTACATCGGCGAGCCAGGAGGCCGCCAGGTCGGGGCGGCCGCCACGGGACACCACGGCGGCGATGTCCGCCTCCGGTTCCGCCGCGGTCGTCAGGGCCGCCGCCGCACCCGTGCTCGCGCCGAAGCAGCAGACCGGAAGGCCGTACTCGGTCCGCAGCCACCGGGTCGCGCCGGTGAGCCGCCCGGCGAGGAGCGGGATGTCGAAGACACGCTCGCGGTCGTTGTCCTCGTCCGGGGTGAGCAGGTCGAAGAGCAGCGTGCCCAGCCCGGCCCGCTGCAGGTCCTCGGCCACGGCACGGTTGCGCGGGCTGTGCCGGCTGCTGCCGCTGCCGTGCGCGAAGGCCACGATCGCGGGCGCGTCGTGGGGGAGCGAGAGATCGCCGGACAGTTCTGCACCGGCCGCCCGCACCACCACTTCCGGGTCGGTGCCGACCCTGCCCTCGGGATCCGGCGCCCGGCGCCCGGGATTCGCCGGGTCGTGTGCCGCCTCGGCCAGCAGGGCTCCGACCTCCTCGTCGGACGTCTGAGAGAAGTCCTGGTACCAGCGGCCCACCGATCCGAAGTCGCCCGGAGAGGCCAGACAGACCACGTCGTCCGCCTCCTGCCGCAGCCAGGCCACCGAATCGGCCGGAGCCAGCGGCACGGCCAGCACGACCCGGGCCGCGCCCTGTGCCCGCGCCACCCGGCACGCCGCCGCGGCGGTGGAACCCGTGGCGACACCGTCGTCGACCACGACGGCGGTCCGCCCCTCGACCGGAACCCGCGACCGGTGCCCCCGGTACTGGGCCAGCCGCCGCTCCAGCACCGACCGCTCGGCCTCCTCCACGGCCGCCTGCTGGCGCTGCCCGACCTGCGCCATCCGCACCACGTCCTCGTTCAGGATCCGCACGCCGCCCTCCCCGATGGCACCGAACCCCAGCTCGGGCTGGACGGGCACCCCCAACTTACGGACGACGATCACATCGAGCGGTGCCCCCAGCGCCCGGGCCACCCGGGCCGCCACCGGAACCCCGCCACGCGGCAGCCCCAGGACCACGGGATCCCGCAGCCCGAGCTTCAGCACCGCATCGGCCAGCTGGTCCCCGGCCGTCTCACGATCGACGAACAGCACGGTCCACCTCACCTCCCGGAAGGTCCCCCTCCAGCTTGCGCTTCCGTCACGGTCCGGGGCGACCGACACTGGTGATGGCAGGTGGTGACCGACGATGACCCTCACGATCGCCCTGGCAGGCGACACGATGCTCGGCCGCGGTGTCGCCGGCCACCTCGACGCGTTCGGACCGGGCTCGCTCTTCGCGCCCGAGCTGAAATCCGTCGTGGACCGGGCGGACCTGTTCCTGCTCAACCTCGAATGCTGCGTCTCGGCCCGCGGCCACCGCGCCCGGATACCGGGCAAGCCCTTCTTCTTCAGGGCGCCGCCGTCCGCCGCCGAGGCCCTCGCGCTACTGGGCGTGGACGTCGTCACCCTGGCCAACAACCACGCCCTCGACTACGGCCCGGAAGCCCTCGACGACACCCTGTCACTGCTCGCCGACGCGGGCATCGGGACGGTCGGAGCGGGCCCCGACGCCGCCCGCGCCCGTGCCCCGCTGGTCCTGAAGGCCGGCGGACTGCGTATCGGGCTGCTGGGCATCGCCGACCACCCCGAGGAGTTCGCCGCGGGACCCGACACCCCCGGCACCGCCTATGCCGACCTCCACGACGGCGTACCGCCCTGGCTCACCGGAGCCGTCCGCGACCTGCGCGAGGACACGGACATCACCCTGGTCACCGCCCACTGGGGTCCGAACATGGCCCCCCGCCCCGTCCGCGACGTCGAGCGCTCCGTCCCCGCCCTGCTGGACGCCGGCGCCGACCTGGTCATCGGCCACTCCGCCCATGTCTTCCAGGGCTTCACCCGCCGCGTCCTGTTCGACCTCGGCGACTTCATCGACGACTACGCGGTCGATCCCCGCCTCCGCAACGACCTCGGCCTCCTCTTTCTCGCCACTCTGGACGGCCGCACCCTCCAGCGCGTGGACGCGTACCCCATCGCCCTCGACTACTGCCACACCCGTCCCGCCGCCCCCGACGAGTACGCGTGGATCCGCTCCCGCCTCACCCGAGCGTGCGCCCCCTTCGGCACGACGGTGACCGACGAGGGCGACCATCTGACGGCCCGGTGGGCCTGACGGACAAGGCCCGCACGCACGCAGCCCCGCATGCCACGGGCCCCGCCGCCCTCGTACGCACGGTCGACGCAGTGTGACGTGTCACAGACAACCAGACCGGCCCTGTGGGAGTTTCAACTTCGCTGCTTCGTATTGGAGTTGCTGACGAGCTGACGGTGACGACCGGACGCCACGCGAAACCCATCGGTCCACCCCGCGGGGGCCGAGGACCGGAATCGCGGGCCGACGGGGCATCCGGCTCGGCACGGTCTGCCCGCACGTGGAGAGGATCGAATGAGCACCCTGGAAGCCATGACCTTCGACCAGGTGGTCGACACGGACCGGTACCCCCTGTCGGAACCCGAGAGCGCCGAGGCGCAGGCCGTCGTGTCCCGTGCTCGGCGCGAACTGGCCGACCTCGGCTGCACCGTGCTGCCGGACTTCATCCGCCCGTCCCTGCGCGACGTCCTGCGCGAGGAGTGCTCGGCCATCGCCCCGCGGGCGCACTTCGACGTCGAAACGGTCAACGTCTACAACATCGCGGTGGACTCGGCTCTGCCGGAGGACCACCCCGGCCGCAGGACCTTCCAGCGGGGCAACGCGTTCGTCGCGCGCGACCGTGTCCCCGAGGGCGCCCTCGTCAGCCGGCTCTACTCCCACAAGGTGTTCCAGCACTTCATCGCCCGCTGCTTCGGGCTGCCGCAGCTGCACGAGCTGGCGGACCCGCTCTCCGGGCTGGTCCTCAACGTCGTCCAGCCGGGCATGGAACACCCCTGGCACTTCGACACCAACGAGTTCACCGTCAGCATGCTCACCCAACAGGCGCAGTCCGGCGGCGACTTCGAGTACTGCCCCAACATCAGGTCCGCGCAGGACGAGCGCTTCGAAGACGTCCGTGACGTCCTGGACGGCCGGGGCGAGCGGCTGATCCGACGCCTCCCGCTACAGCCCGGTGACCTGCAGCTTTTCAAGGGCCGCTACTCGCTGCACCGGGTGAGCCCGGTGCGCGGCGAGACCGCCCGCCACTCCGCGATCTTCGCCTACAGCGAGCGCCCCGGCGTCATCGGCAGCGTGGCACGGACCCGGCAGCTCTTCGGCCGCGTACTGCCCGAGCACCTGGCGGCCGAGGGCCGGGCGGTCAGGGGGGACCGGCTGCTGGATTAGCAGGCGGCGAGGAGGTTCAGGCGCTGCAGGCCGTTCCCGTTCCCACACTCTGCGATCCACGGAGGAGCAAGCCCCGTGCAGTTCGACGCCACCGGAAAAGTCACGCTCGACCACATCTACTCGCAGCCCGATCCGCGTACCTACTTCCGCGTGCTGCGCCCGCTCGGATACTGCGTTCCGCAGCAGGCCAAGCCCTACTTCGCGAAGTTCATCCAGGAGTACCGGGAGTCCCGGCAGGTGGCCGTACCGAAGGTGCTGGACATCGGCTGCTCCTACGGGATCAACGCCGCGCTGCTGAAGTACGACGCGACGATGGACGAGCTGTATGCCCGCTACGGCAACCCGGAGCACGAGGCGGACAGCCGCGACGTCCTGCTGGCCCGCGACCGTGAACTGTCCCGTTCGCGCCGGCCCGCCCAGGGCATACGCTTCACCGGCCTCGACGCTTCCAGCAGTGCACTGTCCTACGCCCTCGAGGCCGGGTTCCTCGACGACGCGGTCAACGCCGACCTGGAGAACAACGAGCCCACACCCCACCAGCGGGACCAGCTCGCGGGGACGGACCTGGTCATCTCGACAGGATGCATCGGCTACGTCACCGAGCGTACCCTCGCCAGGGTCGTCGAGGCGCAGGGCGGACGCCGGCCCTGGATGGCGCACTTCGTGCTGCGGATGTTCCCGTTCGACCCCGTCGAGCGCGCCCTGGCCGGCCTGGGCTACCGGACCGTCCGGGTCGAAGAGGTGTTCAAGCAGCGGCAGTTCGCCTCCCCGCAGGAGCAGGCACTCGTGCTCGACAGCATGTCGGCCGCCGGGGTGGATGCGAGGGGCCTGGAAGCGGAAGGCTGGCTCTACGCACAGCTCCACCTTTCCCAGCCGGACGACACGCAGCATTCCGACGAGCTGAATCGAGAACAGAAGTGAAGATCAGTCAGGGCGCAGCAGGTACGACCTTCTCCCAGGAGGACAGCCTGCCGCGCGTGCCGCTGCCCACGCTCGAGGCGAGCTGCGCGAGGTTCCTCGCCTGGTGCGCGCCGTTGCTGACCGCCGACGAACGGGCGGCGACCGAGGCGGAGGTGGCCGCCTTCCTCAAGCCCGACGGCCCCGGCCGGGTGCTGCACGCGGCGCTGGAGGAGTACGACGCCACGGAGGGCGTGCACAGCTGGCTCGACACCTTCTGGCCGTACCGCTACCTGGGCCGCCGGGACCGGATCGCCCTCAACGCCAACTTCTTCTTCCTCTTCCAGGACTCCGGCAAGGCCCAGGTGGAGCGGGCGGCCGGGCTCATCGCCGGTGCTCTCGACCACAAGCGGCAGCTCGACCAGGAGCTCGTCCCGCCGGTGGTGCAGCGCGGCGTTCCCCAGTCGATGGTGCAGAACAAGTTCCTCTTCTCCGCCACCCGGATCCCCGGCGTGCCGCAGGACACCGTCCGCACCCCGTACAGCGCCGAGCGGCCGGGCCCGTCCGACGCCCGGCACATCGTGGTGTTCTCCCGGGGAGGCATGTTCCGGCTGGACGTGTTCGGTCCGGACGGCGCTCCGCACAGCCTCGACGACCTCGAGGCGGGGCTGCGTGCCGTGATGAAGGCCGGTTCCGAGCCGCCTGCCGCGGACACCTCGGTGGGCCACCTCACCACCATGGCCCGTGCGGAGTGGGCGACGGCCAGGGAGGCCCTGCTCGCCTGCCACCCCCGCAACGCCGAAGCGCTGGAGGACGTGGAGAGCGCGCTGTTCTGCGTCGCTCTGGAGGACTTCGCTCCCGACAGCATCCAGGACGCCTGCGACGAGCTGCTGTACGGCGACCGTGGCAACCGCTGGTTCGACAAGGCCGTGACCTTCATCGTCTTCGCGGACGGCCGGGCGGGCATCAACGTCGAGCACTGCGAGCTGGACGGGACCACCATCCTCAGCTTCACCGATGCCCTGCTCGGTACCCCGGCCGAGGAGCACTCCCGGCGCTCCGGAGCCCTCTCCCAGGGGCAGCCGGCGCTGGAGCCGATCGTGTTCGAGCTGGACGACGCCCTGCGGGCCCAAGTGCGCGCCGCGGCGGACGCGTTCGCCGCCTACGGCGAGGCCACGGCGACGAGGACGGTGTCGTTCGCGGACTTCGGCAGCTCCGCGGCCAAGGCCCTGGGGGTGTCGCCGGACGCGTTCGTCCAGGTCGCCTACCAGCTCGCCCACCAGCGCGCGAAGGGCCACCTGGGAGCCACGTACGAGTCGATCGCCACCCGTCAGTACCGCAACGGGCGCACCGAGGCGATGCGCGTCGTCACCCCCGAGATGCAGGCGTTCGTGACGGCGATGGACGACCCGGCGGCGGACGCGGCCACCCGGCGCGGCGCCCTCCGGGCCGCAGCCGCCCAGCATGTGGCGCGGGCGAAGGACTGCCAGGCCGGACAGGTGCCCGAACAGCACCTGTGGGAGCTGGAGCTGATCCAGCGCCGGCGTGGGGCGGAACTGGGTGTGACCGAGCAGCCCGCGCTGTACCGGACGCCGGGCTGGCTGACGATGCGGGACGACTACCTGAGCACCAGTTCCGCGCCGTCCGTCAACATCCAGTACTTCGGCTTCGGATCGACGAGCAGCCGGTGCATCGGGGTCGCCTACGTGCTGCTGCCCGACCGGTTCAACGTCTACCTGAGCACGCCACAGGCGGTGGCCGACCAGATGGAGACGTTCGCCGACGAGCTGGGCAGGGCGCTGGAGGAGATGCGGGAGCTGCTGGCGTCCGAGCGGTCCGCGGACTGACAGGCGGCGGGAAGGGGCCGTCACACCACACCGGGGTGGCGGCCCCTCCGGCTTGTCGTCAGGCGGCGGACGATGGGTCCGGAAGGAGGATTCGAGTCGTCCGTACGGTCCCGTTCGGGATCTCCGGCGTGCACGTGCTCGATGCGAGCTTGACCTGTGCACAGCCCCCAGGTGGCGGGCAGGACCACGGCGATTGCGTCCGCGCAACGCACATGGGCCGTCGGCCGTGCCTTCCGGTGAAGGAAGAGCACGGCCGACGGCCCAGACACGGCCCAGGAGAGCGGAAACCCGCTCTGACCTGCGGCGTTTTTAGATGTCGAAGTACAGCTCGAACTCGTGCGGGTGCGGACGCAGCTGGATCGGGGCGATCTCGTTCGTCCGCTTGTAGTCGATCCACGTCTCGATCAGGTCCGACGTGAAGACGCCGCCGGCCTGGAGGTACTCGTTGTCCGCCTCGAGCGCGTCGAGGACCGCCGGGAGCGAGGTCGGGACCTGCGGGACGCCCGCGTGCTCCTCGGGGGCCAGCTCGTAGAGGTCCTTGTCGATCGGCTCGGCGGGCTCGATCTTGTTCTTGACGCCGTCGAGGCCCGCGAGCAGCAGGGCGGAGAACGCCAGGTACGGGTTGGACGACGGGTCCGGGGCGCGGAACTCGACGCGCTTGGCCTTCGGGTTCGAGCCCGTGATCGGGATACGCATGGCCGCCGAGCGGTTGCGCTGCGAGTAGACCAGGTTGACCGGGGCCTCGAAGCCGGGGACCAGGCGGTGGTAGGAGTTCACCGTCGGGTTGGTGAAGGCCAGCAGCGACGGAGCGTGCTTGAGGATGCCGCCGATGTAGTAGCGGGCGGTGTCCGACAGGCCCGCGTAACCCTGCTCGTCGTAGAAGAGCGGGGAGCCGCCCTGCCACAGCGACTGGTGGACGTGCATGCCCGAGCCGTTGTCGCCGAAGATCGGCTTCGGCATGAAGGTCGCGGTCTTGCCGTTGCGCCAGGCGACGTTCTTCACGATGTACTTGAAGAGCATCAGGTCGTCGGCCGCGGCGAGCAGCGTGTTGAACTTGTAGTTGATCTCGGCCTGGCCGGCGGTGCCCACCTCGTGGTGCTGGCGCTCGACCTGGAGGCCCGCGGCCTCAAGCTCCAGGGAGATCTCGGCGCGCAGGTCGGCGAAGTGGTCGACCGGCGGGGCGGGGAAGTAGCCGCCCTTGTAGCGGACCTTGTAGCCACGGTTGTCCTCGACCGCGCCGGTGTTCCAGGCGCCGGCCTCGGAGTCGATGTGGTAGAAGCCCTCGTTCGCCGTGGTGTTGAAGCGCACGTTGTCGAAGACGTAGAACTCGGCCTCGGGGCCGAAGTACGCGGTGTCCGCGATGCCGGTGGAGGCGAGGTAGGCCTCGGCCTTCTTGGCGATGTTGCGCGGGTCGCGGCTGTACTGCTCGCCCGTGATCGGGTCGTGGATGAAGAAGTTGATGTTGACGGTCTTGTCGCGGCGGAACGGGTCGAGACGCGCCGTCGACAGGTCCGCGCGCAGCGCCATGTCGGACTCGTGGATCGCCTGGAAGCCACGGATCGAGGAGCCGTCGAACGCGAGCTCGTCGTTCGGGTCGAACGCCGTGGCCGGAATCGTGAAGTGCTGCATGACGCCCGGAAGGTCGCAGAACCGGACGTCGATCATCTTCACGTCGTTGTCCGCGATGTACTTCTTGGCCTCGTCGGCGTTCTGGAACATCCAACTCCTCCTACTCCCACCCGGGGGAGGGGTGGGGTTGCAGCTCGTCCGTGCGGCCAGTGCGGTGGCACACGCTGGACCCGACCATAGGCAGACCGGATTTCTCAAGCATGACCCATTTGTTTCGCAGACGTTAACCGGACCGGAGTCAGTCCTGTGTCAAAACCGGCGGAAACACCCCGGCCCGCGGGGGATGAAACCTGGCCCAGTACCGTGTAGGGGTGGACAAGAGGCAAGCAATCGGATCATGGCTCTCCGGGCCGCGCGCGGCCGCCGAGGACATGGGTGTCGACCTCGGGTACCGGGGCCGGCAGCTCGGTCTGCCGGAGACCGGTCCGGGTTCCGTGGCTACCTTCGGCCGGCGATTCGGCGCCCTGCTGGTCGACTGGGGACTGTGTGTCCTGATCGCATACGGCCTGTTCGCGGGTGGTGGCCAGCAGGCGACGTCGAACCGGGCCCTGATCATCTTCCTGGTCCTGAGCCTGCTGACCGTGGGTACCGTCGGCTTCACTCCCGGCAAGCGGCTCTTCGGACTGCGCGTCATCGCCGAGAACGGCGAGCGGCTCGGTGTCGGCCGGGTCGTCGTGCGCAGTCTGCTGCTGTGTCTGGCGATCCCGGCCCTGGTCTGGGACCGCGACGGGCGCGGACTGCACGACCGCCTCGCCCGCGCCGTGCAGGTGCGGATCTAGCCGATCCGGCGGAACGAGCCGGAGGACGGACACGGAGAACGCGGAAGGCGGCCGGGACATCGTCCCGGCC
>NZ_JBEXSW010000070.1:0-31190 GCF_040613775.1 Streptomyces sp. NPDC006208
TTTCCCTTTCCGGCGAGTCCGACTCTATCAGATCCTTTCGGGCCTGATTCCCAGTCAGCGGGAGTTGTCTTTCCGGCTGTTGGGCCGTTCCGACGAGTGAGACTTTAGCGGAATCCATGCCCTCGACCTAATCGAGGTGCGTTCCTTCGAACGCGGATTCCTCATTTCGCAAGAACACACGGAAAGACGCGCGACAGACATAAAAGAGCCTGCTGCTCGCTTGAAGTGGGTCTTGCGGAATGGCTGTCCGGGGACCCGCCGTAGCAGGTGCTCACGTCGGACAACTCGGAGAACACTACGGATGGCGGTATCCGATGTCAACCCGGGGCTCCCTGGCGGTAGCCTGGGTCCCATGACTACGCGTACGTGCTTCCTTCAGTGGTGGGCCGCCTGACGGCGGCCGGCACCTACGCATGCACTCAACGGCCGCCGCCCCGGCGGCCGTTCGCGTTTCTCCCCTCCGGGAGTCCGGCCGCTGCGGCGGCGGCTCGACCAGAAGACGGAGAGCGGGATGACGCGGATCTTCAGTGGGATCAAGCCGACGGGGCATCTGACCCTGGGCAACTACCTCGGCGCGCTGCGCCGGTGGGTCGGGGTCGACCAGCATCAGTCCGACGCGCTGTTCAGCATCGTCGATCTGCATGCGCTGACCGTCGAGCACGATCCGGCGCGCGTGCACAGACTCAGCCGGCAGTCGGCGACGCTCATGCTGGCGGCGGGGCTGGACCCGCAGCGGTGCACCGTCTTCGTCCAGAGTCATGTGGACGAGCACGCGCGTCTGTCCTATCTGCTGGAGTGCACGGCCACGGACGGCGAGCTGCGGCGCATGATCCAGTACAAGGAGAAGGGCTCGCGGGCGCGCGCGTCCGGGCAGAGCGTGCGACTGTCACTGCTGACGTATCCGGTGCTGATGGCGGCGGACATTCTCGCCTACCGGACCGACGAGGTGCCCGTCGGTGACGATCAGACACAGCATGTGGAGCTGACGCGGGATCTGGCCGTGCGGTTCAACCAGCGGTACGGGCACACGTTCACCGTGCCGCGGGCGACGCATCCGCCGGTGGCGGCGCGGGTCATGAATCTGCAGGACCCCACCTCGAAGATGGGGAAGTCGGACGAGTCGGGCCCCGGGACCGTCCACCTTCTCGACGAGGCCGACGTGGTCCGCAAGAAGATCATGCGCGCGGTCACGGACAGCGGGCGCGAGGTCGAGTACGACCGGCTGACGAGGCCCGGCATCGCGAATCTGCTGGAGATTCTGGCGGCCTGTGAAGGAGGGAACCCGAACGACCTGGCCGGTGTATATGAGTCGTACGGAGCGCTGAAGAAGGACACGGCAGAGGCGGTGGTGGAGCTGCTGAGGCCGATCAGGGAGCGGCACGCCGAGCTCGCCGCGGATCCGGGACACATCGACAGGGTGCTGAAGAAGGGAGCCGAGCGGGCCAGGGAAATGGCCCGGCCGACGGTCGATGCCGCCTATCGGGCGATCGGTCTGCTGCCGGCCTGAGCCGCACGGATGAACAGAGGGGCTGTCCCGCCGCCGGGGCGTCACGGCGGCGGGTCGTCCCCGCTCTTTCCGGCTCGTGGGCTCAGCCGTTGCCGGAGGCCAGCTCGCGGCTGCGGTCTCGGGCCGCTTCGAGCGCGGCGATCAGCGCGGCCCGTACGCCGTGGTTCTCGAGTTCGCGGATGGCGCTGATGGTGGTGCCTGCAGGGGAGGTGACTGCTTCACGGAGTTTCACGGGGTGCTCGCCGCTGTCGCGGAGCATGACGGCGGCGCCGATGGCGGCCTGGACGATCAGGTCATGGGCTTGCGCGCGCGGCAGGCCCAGGAGGATGCCGGCGTCCGTCATCGCCTCGACGAGGAAGTAGAAGTAGGCCGGGCCCGACCCGGACAGGGCGGTGGCCGCGTCCTGCTGGGACTCGGGAACCCGGAGGGTCTTGCCGACGCCGCCGAAGATCTCCTCGGTGTGCTCGACGTGCTCGTGGGTGGCATGGCTGCCGGCGGAGATGACGGACATGCCCTCGTCGACGAGGACGGGGGTGTTGGGCATGACGCGGACAACGGGGGTGCCGGCGGCGAGGCGCTCCTCGATGAAGGAGGAGGTGATACCGGCCGCGGCACTGATGACGAGCCGGTCCGAGGTGAGGTGCGGGGCGAGCTCGTCGAGGAGCTTGCCCATGTCCTGGGGCTTCACCGCCAGGATCAGGGTGTCGGCGCGCTTGGCGGCCTCGGCGTTGGAGACGGGCTCGACGCCGTAGCGCGTGCGGAGCTCTTCGGCCCGGTCGGTCCGGCGAGTGGTGACCAGCAGGTCGGCGGGGCGCCACCCGGCGCGGATCATGCCGCTGAGCAGGGCTTCACCGATCTTGCCCGTACCGAGGACTGCGACTGTCTGGGTCATGGCTCTGTTCACCTCGCCGGTGGGGATGCGTGCGTTCACATCCTCGCACCGGGGGCGGGGTCGTGCCGGAGGCGTCCGAGGGGCGGTACGGCCGAGACGCAGATGGGTCGTGCGGATCCGGGTGCAGGCGCCTGCTGCGGCCTGGCTCTACGACCAGTTGACGATCGGTGACACGGTCGGTGTGAAGGAGCGGGGGCGAGGACCGAGCTCCGTTCAGGCGGTGCGGCGGCGCAGGGTGGCCGCGCCGAGAGCGAGGACGAGGACGGCACAGCCCGCGACGACCATGATGTCGCGGAAGAAGTCGGCGGTCGCGTCGGCGTGGTGGAGGACCTCGTTCATGGCGTCGACGGCGTACGACATGGGCAGGACGTTCGAGATCGCCTCGAGTACCGGCTGCATGTTCTCGCGGGCGATGAACAGGCCGCAGAGCAGCAGCTGCGGGAAGATCACGGCCGGCATGAACTGGACCGCCTGGAACTCCGAGGCGGCGAAGGCGGAGACGAACAGGCCGAGGGCCGTGCCGAGCAGGGCATCGAGGAGTGCGACGAGCAGGAGCAGCCAGGTCGAGCCGATGACGTCCAGACCCAGGGCCCACAGCGCGAGGCCGGTGGCGAGGAGGGACTGGACGATGGCGACGAGCCCGAAGGCCAGGGCGTAGCCGGCGATGAGGTCGCCTTTGCCGAGAGGCATCGCGAGCAGTCGCTCCAGAGTGCCGGAGGTGCGCTCGCGCAGGGTGGCGATGGAGGCCACCAGGAACATCGTGATGAGCGGGAAGATGCCGAGGAGCGAGGCACCGATGGAGTCGAAGGTCTGCGGGCTGCCGTCGAAGACGTAGCGCAGCAGGAAGAGCATCAAGCTCGGCACGAAGACCATCAGCGCGATGGAGCGCGGGTCGTGGCGCAGCTGGCGCAGCACGCGGGCGGCGGTGGCGAGGGTGCGGGCGGAACTCATCGGACGTTCTCCTGAAGGGCGTTGGCCTCGTCGACCAGGTGGAGGAAGGCGGCTTCGACGGTCTCGGAACGGGTGCGTGTGCGCAGGTCGTCCGGACTGTCCTCGGCGAGGATCTCGCCGTCGCGCATGAGCATCAGCCGGTGGCAGCGCTCGGCCTCGTCCATGACGTGGGAGGAGACGAGAAGCGTCGTGCCGCGTTCGTCGGCGAGCCGGTGGAAGAGGTTCCACAGGTCGCGGCGCAGCACGGGGTCGAGGCCGACGGTCGGTTCGTCGAGGACGAGTACTTCGGGGGTGCCGAGCAGGGCGACGGCAAGGGAGACGCGGCTGCGCTGGCCGCCGGAGAGCCGGCCCGCGAGTACGTCGGTGTGGGAGACGAGGTCGACGTCGGCGATGGCGCGGGTGACGTGGTCGTGGCGGATGCCGCGGTTGCTGCGGCCGGGCAGGAGGACGGAGGCGAAGTAGTCGAGATTCTGGCGGACGGTGAGGTCGTCGTAGACGGAGGGCGCCTGGGTGACATAGCCGATGCGGTTGCGCAGTGTGGGGTCGCCCGCGGGGCGGCCGAGGACCTCCAGGGTGCCGGTGACCTTGGCCTGGGTGCCGACGATCGAGCGCATCAGCGTCGATTTGCCGCAGCCCGAGGGGCCGAGGAGGCCGGTGATCCGGCCGGGGTGGACGGTGAAGTCGAGGTCGCGCAGGACTGTGCGGTCTCCTCGTACGACGGTGAGGCCGCGGGCCAGGACGGCGACGCCAGAGGAATTCATCATGCGATGAATAATGCTCCCGGGCCGACGGGGGCGTCAAGGATTCGGGGTGCGCGGATCCAGGCGATGCGCGGGTCCTGCCCGTACGGGCACGCGGCCCGAGACAGGTCGGCCCAGGCCCGGGGTCATGAGGATCGCTGAGGGAAAGCGCGCGGCCTGGCCGAGGAAACGGACGGTGGAGCGCACCGTCTGCTCCTTCGCGCGGGCGGCCGTACCGCCCGTCAGAGTGCGGTCGCGCGGGGAGTCGTCAGGCGTACGAACCGGATCGGACCGGCATGGCGGGCCCACACTCACGCAAGGACGACGTGCGGGGGCCGGGTGCGACGGTGGAACCCGTCGCACCAGGCCTGTCGCCTCACAGACTCTCCAGGTCCAGATGGCGCAGCTTGTCCGGATTGACGACCGCGTCGATCTCCGTGATCCGTCCCTCGTGCACGGTGAACGCGAAGACGACGGCCTGCGCGCTCGCCGGATCGACGAAGACCAGGCCGGGGGCGCCGTTGACGTCCCGTACGAGCACACGCATCGTCTCCGGCTCGAACCCTTGGGTGATCCGCAGGGTGAACCTGGCCACCTTCTCGTCGCCGAGGATCGGCAGCCGGGCCGCCGTGACCTTGCCCCCGCCGTCCGAGCGCCATACGACCTCCGGGTCGAGGAGCTCGAGCAGCCCCTCGAAGTCCCGGCCCGTCACGGCCGCGAGGAACGCCTCGACCGTCCGGCGGTGTTCGTCGCGGTCGACCGAACGGCGTGGGGTCTCTGCCCGGACGCGACGGCGGGCATGCGAGGCCAGCTGCCGTACGGAGTCGGGAGTGCGCCCCACCACGTCGGCGATCTCGGGGAACGGCACGGCGAAGACGTCGTGGAGGATGAAGGCGGTGCGCTCGGCCGGTGTGAGCCGTTCCAGCACGGTGAGCAGGGCAACGCCCACGGACTCGTCCAGCGTCACCCCGTCCTCGGGGTCGTACGGCCCTTGCACCGCGCCGCCGCCCGCCGCGTCCGTGACCACAGGCTCGGGCAGCCAGGTACCGATGTACGACTCTCGCCGCGCCCTGGCGGAGCCCAACTGGTCGTAGCAGATACGGCTCACGACGGTCGTCAGATACGCGCGGGCGTCGTCCGCCTCGCCGTCGGGCAGCGACTGCCAGCGCAGCCAGGTCTCCTGCACCGCGTCCTCCGCGTCCGCGACGGAACCGGTGATGCGGTAGGCGATGCCCCACAGCCGGCTGCGCTGCTTCTCGAATACGGCCGGCTCGGCCATGCTCGAACCCCTCTCCCTGCGCGCGTGTCTCCGTGGTCGTCCCGGGGCCCCTAGACCGTGGACGACGACTCCTGCACCTTGGACGGATCGGGGGCCCGGAGTGTGACAGTGAGGTCCACGGCGTACGCCTCCTCGACGACTCCGTCCGGGAAGACTTTGAGCAGTTCGGCGCGCTCCTGCTCCCGGAAGGCGGCTGCTGCCTGCTCGCCCAGCACCAGGAAGGCGGAGTGGCTGCCGAGGTTGGCGAGATGGGTTTCGACATCGACCCGCCGGGTCCAGTGCACCCGGCGATCCACATGCTCCATGCCGCCCGGCAGTTCCCTGGCGCGCCCGGGGCTGCCGTGCGCCCCACCGCTCAGGCGGCGGCGCAGCCGCTCGTCCTGGGCGGCGATCCAAGGGACGTCCGGGTCCGCGACGTTCCACCACAGCGCCAGTGCGCCGCCGGGGCGCAGCACCCGCAAGGCCTCCGGCACCGAACGCTCCGGGTCGGTCCAGTGAAAGGCCTGGGCATAGGTGATCAGATCGGCGCTCGCATCGGCGAGAGGCAGGGCGTCACCGCTGCCCAGGACCAGCGCGACGCCGGGCAGCGAGCGGCGCAGCTGGGACGCCATACCGGGGCCGGGCTCCACGGCGGTGACATCGGCGCCGCGGTCGCGCAGCAGCCGGGTGGCGATTCCGGTGCCCGCGCCGACGTCCACCGCACGGCAGCCCTTGAGCGGGTGGCCCGTGATCTCCTCGATCGCGTCGAAGAGGGCGGGCGGATAGCCGGGGCGGGCCGCGTCGTACTGGGCCGCGGCCGTGTCGAAGGAGAGCGCACGCAGCGCATGGGCCTCGCCGGAGGTGGTGTCGGGCTCCGTCATCGCCCCATCTTCACCGGGAGCGGGCTAATTGCGCCCGGACTTTCCGTTCTTCGGCCGGCGGGCCGCCGGATTGCCCGAGCGGGTGCCCCGGCGCTTCGCGTACTGGGCGAGAGCCGTCTCGTACTCCTCGCGGCGCAGCTTCTCGCCGGGCGCCTCGGAGAGCGAGCGCAGGAAGTACGCGATCAGGGAACCGATGAAGCCGATCGCCTTGAGGCCACGCAGCGAGTCCTCGGCGGCGGAGCCCGAGGGGCGGCGGGTGAAGCTCTCCCAGGTCTTGCGGAAGGCGATGGCGCTGCAGACCGCGAACATGACGACGACGAGCACGTTCACGAAGCTGCCGACCTTGGCGACCGCGAGCCCCTCGTACGCGAAGCGCAGCACGAAGGCGCCGCCGAACGCCGCGGCCAGTGAGCCGACGGCGACGCCGGCCCGGCGCAGGCCGTAGCCCCCGTCGTGGCCGACCCAGGTCGTGCCGAAGAAACGGATGGGCTCGGGCTCCGGGCCGCCGCCGTGCCGGTTGTCAGGACTGCTGTGCTCGCTCACGGGGTCGATTATCCCCGGGGCGGCACCTTTTGCTCAGGAGCAGCGGATCGTGACATAGCCGTCACTGCCGGTCTGGACGAAGGCGTCCGAGACGAACTGGCCGTTGCCGATGCAGTCCCAGATGTTGGTGGTGCCGTACGGCCCGGTGACCGACTCGCCCGGCTTCTGGCAGTTGATCGGCACGCTGGCGCCGATCGGCAGCACCCTGATCAGCTGGTAGTTGGTGCCCGGGCCACTGCGCACGTTCAGCCGGACGCCCGGCGCGACCGGGTAGCGCTTGGATCCCAGCGACTCGGCCGTGCCCGCGGCATGGGCCTCGGCACCGTCGGCAGCATTCTGTATCTCGTCAACAGCCATCGGACTCTCCCCCGTTGTGATGAGTGTGTGGCGTTCGCCGCGCAGGCTAGCAAGCCATGGCTGAACCGCACGCATCATCGACTAGGCTCCGAGCGTCGCGCGTGCGCACCATCAGACGGGGGTGGGGAGATGCCGCCGCTGCGCAGCACCGGGCCATTCCCGGAAGCGGAGCACCCGGAATATGCCGGGGAGTACCGCCTCGAGGCGGTACTGGGCACCGGGGGCATGGGCATCGTCCATCTGGCCACCTCCGCCTCCGGGTTGCGGCTCGCAGTCAAGGTCATTCATGCCGAGCATGCCTCGGACGCGGAGTTCCGGGCACGTTTCCGGCAGGAGGTCGCGGCGGCCCGCCGTGTCAGCGGCGCGTTCACGGCGCCGGTCGTCGACGCCGACCCCGAAGCCGAACGACCCTGGATGGCCACGCTGTTCATCGACGGTCCGACCCTCGCCGAGCGGGTGAAGCGGAACGGACCGCTGGGTACGCAGGAGTTGCGGCGGGCGGGTGCGGGGCTGGCCGAGGCGCTGCGCGACATCCATCGCGCCGGTGTGGTGCACCGCGATCTCAAACCCAGCAATGTGCTGTTGGCGCCCGACGGCCCCAAGGTCATCGACTTCGGCATCTCCCGCCCCTCCGACAGCGATCTGCGCACGGAGACGGGCAAGCTGATCGGTACGCCGCCGTTCATGGCGCCCGAGCAGTTCCAGCGACCGCGCGAAGTCGGGCCCGCGGCCGACGTGTTCGCGTTGGGCGCGGTGCTGGTGCATGCGGCGACCGGGCGCGGCCCGTTCGGCTCTGACAGCCCGTACATCGTGGCCTACCAGGTCGTCCACAACGAGCCCGATCTCGCGGGCGTCCCCGCCGATCTCGAACCGCTGCTGCGGCGCTGTCTGGCGAAGGACCCGGCGGACCGGCCGACGCCCGACGAGGTGATGGTGGCCCTGCGGGCGTCCTCGCCCTCGACGTCGTACGACACCCAGGCCTACATACCCGTGCCTCGG
This sequence comes from Streptomyces sp. NPDC006208, assembly GCF_040613775.1. Lineage (NCBI taxonomy): Bacteria > Bacillati > Actinomycetota > Actinomycetes > Kitasatosporales > Streptomycetaceae > Streptomyces > Streptomyces sp. NPDC006208. Next base: position 8,129 of record NZ_JBEXSW010000070.1, read on the forward strand.
ATGCCGGATCCGCGCGAAAGCGTGGCCGGGGCGGAGCCCGCCGACCCGGCACCGGGCCGATCGGAGCCGCCCGAGGTGCGTGAGCAGGCGAAGCCGGCGGAATCCGGGAAGCCGCGACGCAGGCGGCTCCGGTGGGCGGCTGCCGGCGCTGTCCTGGCCGTGCTGGTCACTGCCGGGATCGTCGTCCTGCGCGCCGATCCCGGCGACCACCCGCCCGGCAACGGGCCGGCCGGCCGGCTCACGGTGCAGAAGGTCCGGCCGTGGAGCGTTGCCCTGCGGGGCTCCGACCACGAGAACCGGACACCGTTCTGCACCGCGGGCGGACCCGCGCTGTTCTGCACCGCACCGGGAATCAAGGCGGTCCGCCTGCATCCGGCCGACGGCCGGACGCTCTGGTCCGAGCCCGCCGAACCCGCGGCACGGCCCGCCCAGGGCACACCGCCCGTCTACGACGACGGTCTCCTGTACGTCACCTCCGGCGGCGGTCGGCTGGAGGCGCTCGACACGGAGTCCGGCAAGGTTCTCTGGGACCTCGACGTCTCCGCGTACGCGACGGTCCGGCACGCGGGCGACGTCATCCTGCTGGTGAAGGACAGCGGGCTGGTGCGCGCCGTCGACGCGGGCACGGGCAAGGAGCGCTGGAGCCGTCGGCCCGGCGGCCCTGGCGCCCAGTGGTTCTCGGCTCCCGGCGATGCGAAGGGTCCGGTCGTGGCCGTCACGCTGTCGCGGGACGGCACCTCCACGCTGGTGCGGGCGGTGGACCCGGTGGGCGGCGGCGAGCAGTGGCAGAAGCGGCTGCCCGGCGTGCTGACCCCGGTGGGGCTCACGGACGGAACGCTGACACTGCTCGTCTCCGACAAGAACGGCTTCACCAATGCCGTCGTACGGCTCGAGACGGGCGGCAGGGAGCCGGCTGTACGCCGCATCCCGCTGTCCGCGCCGGTCGACCAGGCGCAGGCGACGGTGGCAGGGGACATCGTCCACATCAGCGGGTTCGGGGGCTCGCTCCTCGCCCTGGACACCACGCGGACCAAGAATGCCCAGCTCTGGCGGCTGGAGACCGGGGTCACCTATCTGTCGCCTCCGACCGCGGGCGGCGGCAGCGTGTTCGTGTCGGCCGGGGACGGACGGCTGCTCGCCGTGGACGCGAGGGGCGGCAGTCTGGTGGGGCAGACCGAGCCCCGGATGGACGACGGGCGGCACACCTTCGCCTCCACGCTGGCCGCACCGGTGGTCACCGCCGCGTGGGTCTACGCCACCGCTCCGGACGGCTCCGTCTTCGCGGTCCGCGCTGCTGCCCCGGCCCGCTGGTGAGCCACTGAGAGCTGCCGGGCCGACGATGCCCGCCGCCCTTCGGGGCCGGCGGGCATCGTCGTCGCTCAGGGGCGGGGCGTCGGCCCGGCCTGGATCAGGGCGTCAGCCGAGCCTGGAGACGTCCCGGACGGCTCCCTTGTCGGCGCTGGTGGCCATCGCCGCGTACGCGCGCAGCGCGGCCGAGACCTTGCGTTCGCGATTCTTCGGCGCGTACACGCCGCCCAGGGCGTCGCGGCGGGCCGCCAGCGTGGCGTCGTCGACGAGCAGCTCGATCGAGCGGCCGGGGATGTCGATGCGGATCCGGTCGCCGTCCTCGACGAGCGCGATCGTGCCGCCGGACGCGGCCTCCGGGGAGGCGTGGCCGATCGACAGGCCCGACGTACCGCCGGAGAAACGGCCGTCCGTCACCAGGGCGCAGGCCTTGCCGAGGCCGCGGCCCTTGAGGAAGGACGTCGGGTAGAGCATCTCCTGCATACCGGGGCCGCCGCGCGGGCCTTCGTACCGGATGACGACGACGTCGCCCTCCTTGATCTCCTTGCGGAGGATCTTGTCGACGGCCTCGTCCTGCGACTCGCAGACGACGGCGGGGCCTTCGAAGGTCCAGATCGACTCGTCGACGCCCGCGGTCTTCACGACGCAGCCGTCCTCTGCCAGGTTGCCCCTCAGCACGGCGAGCCCGCCGTCCTTGGAGTACGCGTGCTCGAAGTCGCGGATGCAGCCGCCGGCCGCGTCCAGGTCGAGGGTCTCCCAGCGCTCGGACTGCGAGAACGCCTCGGCCGACCGCTTGCAGCCGGGTGCCGCGTGCCACAGCTCCACGGCCTCCTCGGACGGGGAGCCGCCGCGCACGTCCCACGTGCCGAGCCATTCCTTGATGCCGGGCGAGTGGACGGTGTGGACGTCCTCGTTGAGCAGGCCCGCCCGGTAGAGCTCGCCGAGGATGGCGGGGATGCCGCCGGCGCGGTGCACGTCCTCCATGTAGTACGTGCCGCCGGGAGCGACGTTCGGGGCGACCTTGGCCAGGCACGGGACGCGGCGCGAGACCTCGTCGATGTCCTTGAGGTCGTAGTCCAGCTCGGCCTCCTGGGCGGCGGCGAGCAGGTGCAGGATCGTGTTGGTGGAGCCGCCCATGGCGATGTCGAGGGCCATCGCGTTGTCGAACGCGGCGCGGGTCGCGATGGAGCGCGGCAGGACGGACTCGTCGTCGCCCTCGTAGTAGCGCTTGGTGATGTCCACGACCGTGCGGGCGGCGTTCTCGTAGAGGGCGCGGCGGGCGGTGTGGGTGGCCAGCACCGAGCCGTTGCCCGGCAGGGACAGGCCGATCGCCTCGGTCAGGCAGTTCATCGAGTTGGCGGTGAACATGCCGGAACAGGAGCCGCAGGTCGGGCAGGCGTTCTCCTCGATGCGGAGAATGTCCTCGTCCGACACGTTCTCGTTGACCGCGTCGGCGATGGCGTTGATCAGGTCCAGCTTGCGGACGGTGCCGTCGACCAGGGTGGCCTTGCCCGCCTCCATGGGGCCGCCTGAGACGAAGACCGTCGGAATGTTCAGGCGCATCGCGGCCATCAGCATGCCAGGGGTGATCTTGTCGCAGTTGGAGATGCAGATCAGCGCGTCCGCGCAGTGCGCCTCGACCATGTACTCGACCGAGTCGGCGATCAGGTCGCGCGAAGGCAGCGAGTACAGCATGCCGCCGTGGCCCATCGCGATGCCGTCGTCGACCGCGATGGTGTTGAACTCGCGCGGCACCGCGCCCGCCGCGTGGATCGCCTCGGAGACGATCCGGCCGACCGGCGCCAGGTGGGTGTGGCCCGGCACGAACTCGGTGAAGGAGTTGGCGACCGCGACGATCGGCTTGCCGATGTCCGCGCTGGCTACGCCCGAAGCCCGCATAAGGGCGCGGGCGCCCGCCATGTTGCGGCCGTGGGTGACAGTGCGGGACCTCAGCTCGGGCATCGTCGCTCGTCTCCTTAGACAGATGGGTCTGAGTCGAGCGTACGCCGCGGCTCCAAGATCTGGACAACGTGTCCGAATTGCGGGACGGGCCGCTCAGCTTTCGGTCAGTGTTGCGCGCGGTCCGGTCGAGACCCTGGCCCGACCGGCGCCCTTCGTCCCGGACCGGACCGCGGGTCCGGCACGGGGATCCGGCACGGACTTGATCAGGGTTCGGGCTTGATCAGGGTTCGGTCAGATACCGCTGGAGCGTCGGGGCCACCATCGCCACGATCTCCTCGGGATCCGCCGACGCCAGCGGCTCCACCTCGATCAGATAGCGCAGGATCGCGATCCCCACCATGTGCGACGCGGCCAGCTCCGCCCTGAACCGCGGATCCGGTACGTCCAGCTCCGCCGCAACCCGCTCCAGCAGCCGCCGCAGCACAAAGCCGCGCAGCACCTTCGCCGCCGCCTCGTGGGTGAGGGCCGAGCGGATGATGGCGAGCAGCGGCGCCCTGGTCTCCGGGTTCTCCCAGACACCGATGAAGAAGCGGGCCAGCCGCTCGCCGATGCCTTCCTTGCCCTGACCCAGGATCTGCGGGACGACCAGCGTCGGCTCGAAGGAGACCTCGATGGCGGCCGCGAAGACGTCGTCCTTCGTACCGAAGTAGTGGTGGACGAGAGCCGCGTCGACCCCGGCGGCCTTGGCGATACCACGCATGGTCGTCTTGTCGTAGCCGCGCTCGGCGAACTCGGTGCGGGCCGCGTCGAGGATCCGCTCCTGCGCGCCGGGCCCTGCCGCCTGGGTACGAGCGGGCCGGCCGCGCCGGCGCGGAGCCGTGTCGTTCACCGGGACCCGCCACCCTTCGGTACCCCGAGTGCAGTCATGAGCCGGGAACGTGCGACGAACTCGCCGACGCCAGGTGAAGCCGGGTGAAGGCCAGCGCCTCGGCGAGGTCGGCCTCGCGTTCGGCGGCGGACATGGCCCGCCGGGTGTTGACCTCGATGACGACATGCCCGTCGAACCCGGTACGGGCCAGCCTCTCCAGCAGCTCGGCGCACGGCTGGTCGCCCCGGCCGGGCACGAGGTGCTCGTCCTTCGCGGAGCCCTTGCCGTCCGCGAGATGGACGTGCCCGAGCCGGTCGCCCATCCGGTCGACCATGGCCAGGGTGTCCGTACGGGACGTGGCCGTGTGCGACAGGTCGATCGTGAAGTGCCGGTAGTCCTCTTTGGTGACGTCCCAGTCGGGTGCGTACGCGAGCATCTCGCGGTCCCGGTACCGCCATGGATACATGTTCTCCACGGCGAACCGGACGTCCGTCTCGTTCGCCATGCGCCAGATGCCGCTGACGAAGTCGCGAGCGTACTGGCGCTGCCAGCGGAACGGGGGATGCACGACGACGGTCGACGCCCCCAGCTTCTGTGCCGCCACCTGTGCCCGCTGCAGCTTCACCCAGGGGTCCGTGGACCAGACCCGCTGGGTGATCAGCAGACACGGCGCGTGGACGGCGTGAATCGGCACCTGGTGATAGTCGGAGAGCCGGCGCAGCGCCTCGATGTCCTGACTCACGGGGTCGGTCCACACCATGACCTCGACGCCGTCGTAACCGAGGCGCGCGGCGATCTCGAAGGCTGTCGCCGTCGACTCCGGATAGACAGAAGCCGTCGACAGGACAACCTTCGCATCCGGGATGCGCACCACTGGTTCTGCCACGGGAGACAGCCTAAGGGCCGGGACTACGACGTCGGCAGATGGTCGAGCCACCGCAGGATGACGCCTTCGCGCAGCGCCCAGGGGCAGATCTCCAGCTCCTCGGCCCCGAAGAGGTCCATCGCGCCCTCGGCGACAAGGGCTCCTGCCAGCAGCTGCCGGGCGCGGCCCGGGGACACGCCCGGCAGGGCCGCCCGCTGGTCGGCGGTCATGGCGGAGAGCTTGGGCACCCAGTCGACAAGTGACGCACGACTCAGTACGCGCTGGATGTAGAGCCCCTCCGCGGAGCGCGCCGCGCCCGCGATCCGGGCCAGCTGCTTGAAGGTCTTGGAGGTGGCGACGATGTGGTCGGGCCTGCCGAAACGGCTGAATTCACCGACCGTCCTGGCGATCTCGGTGCGCACATGGCGGCGCAGGGACTTCACGTCCAGCGGGTCGGGCGGATCCCCGGGAAGCAGCGACGCGGTCAGCCGGCCGGCTCCGAGCGGCAGCGAGACGGCGGCGTCGGGTTCCTCGTCAATGCCGTAAGCGATCTCCAGCGAACCGCCGCCGATGTCGATGACCAGCAGTTTTCCGGCCGACCAGCCGAACCATCGGCGGGCCGCGAGAAAGGTGAGCCGGGCCTCCTCCTCACCGGTGAGCACGGTCAGATCGACCCCGGTCTCCGCCTTCACCCGGGAGAGCACCGCATCCGCGTTGGTGGCCTCGCGCACCGCGGAGGTCGCGAAGGGCAGCACCTCCTCGCAGCCCTTGTCCTCGGCGGCCTGCAACGCGTCGAGGACGGTGCTGACCAGCCTGTCGACACCGTGCGGACCGATGGCGCCGCTCTCGTCGAGAAGTTCGGCGAGGCGCAGATCGGCCTTGTGCGAGTGGGCAGGCTGCGGGCGGGCGCCGGGGTGCGCGTCCACCACCAGCAGGTGAACTGTGTTCGAACCGATGTCGAGGACTCCGAGTCTCATGGACGGAACGCTACTGCGGTGGCGCGCATACGCTGGTGGCGTGCCAAAGACGAAAAAGGCGAAGCCGGGCAAAGCCACGGCCCCGAAGAAGGACCAGCACCCTGCGAAGGGCCCCGAGCAGGACGAGAAGGGCCTCGACTTCCCCCGTGCATGGGTGGAGTTCCCTGACCCTGCGGACGACGAACAGGTCTTCCGCTGCGATCTGACGTGGCTCACCTCGCGATGGACGTGCATCTTCGGCAGCGGCTGCCAGGGCATCCAGGCGGGGCGCGCGGACGACGGCTGCTGCACGCTCGGGGCGCACTTCTCCGACGAGGAGGACGAGAAACGGGTCGCCGAGAACGTCGCACGGCTCACTCCCGAGCTGTGGGAGTTCCACGACGTGGGGACGCGGACCGGCTGGGTGCAGAAGGACGACGACGGCGAACGCCAGACCCGCCGCTGGGAGGGCTCGTGCATCTTCCAGAACCGTCCGGGCTTCGCGGCGGGCGCCGGCTGCGCGCTGCACATCCTGGCGCTCCAGGAAGGCCGTGAGCCGCTGGAGACCAAGCCGGACGTGTGCTGGCAGCTTCCGGTGCGGCGTACGTACGACTGGATCGACCGGCCCGACGACACACGGGTGCTCCAGGTGTCGATCGGGGAGTACGACCGCCGGGGCTGGGGCCCGGGTGGTCACGACCTGCACTGGTGGTGCACGTCGGCGACCTCGGCGCACGGCGCCGGGGAGCCGGTGTACGTGACCTACCGCCCGGAGCTGACGGAGCTGATGGGCAAGGACGCGTACGACGTGCTGGTGGGGCTGTGCGAGGCGCGCCTGGCCTCCTCGCTGCCGCTGGTGGCGCCGCACCCGGCGGATCCGGCGGACCGCTGACGGTTCGGTTCGCGGGCCACGGTCCCGTCAGTTCGCGGGCGGCGGTCCCTGGTCCGGCGCCCCGGGCTCCGTCGGCGCGCTCGGGTCCGGGTCCGACGGATCGGGGGCGGGCGAGGACGGTGGCGGGCCCGACGGCTCGCTCGGCGTCGGCTCCGGCTCCGGCTCCTGTGAGGCCGGAGGCGGGCTGGACGGCGGCGTCGGGTCGGGCCCGGGCAAGGTGGGCGGCGGGTTCGTGGCTCCTTGGCCGCGAACGGCGACCACCGCGCCGGACGGGTCGACGCCGATGTGCGCGAGCCAGCGGCCCGAGGGCTCGCGGTCGTGGTCGACGACGATGTACAGCGTGATCGTTTCGCCAGGATGGAGCGTGCCGTAGGAACGGCTCGCGTAGAGCCACGACGCGTCCGTCCAGACCGACCAGCTGACCGGGGAGCCGCCGGACGCGGTCAGCGTGATGCGGGTGCTGTCACCGGCCGGCCGTGCCTCGACGGACAGCCTGCCGGGGGCCGGCTGCCCGGGAGAGGACGGCGGCGGGGGCGTCCCGGCGCTGATCACCTCGACCGAGACGTCCGGTGACCTGCGGCCGGCCGAGAACCGCGGGTCCGGCTCGGCGCTGGCGTTCCCCGCGTTCTCGTAGTGGTCGTACGGATCGCTCTCCATGCCGCCCGCCGCGTCCGGGTCGCCGGCGCTGATGACGGGCCCTTCATGTGCCTCGCCGGTCAGCGGCGCACCCCGGTAGGCGGCCCACAGCGCCAGCACCGGTGCCGCCACGACCGCGGCCACGACGGTCGTGGTCACCGCACGCGCCCGCAGCCGGTCCCGCCGCGCCGCACGGTCCTTGGGGTCGAGCGGGAAGCCGCCGGGCCCGAAGCGCGGCCCGCCCGAACGGCCCCTCGGCACATGCAGCATCGCCATGTACGCGGCGGTCCGGCCCGCCTCGACCAGGGGCAGCGTGGCCGGAGCGGCGGCCGAGCCGGGCCACGGCCCGACCGCGCCCGCGCGCTCGGCTGCGCGGCGGCACCGCGGGCAGTCGTCGACATGGCGTACGAGTTCCCGGCGCAGGGTCGCGGACAGCAGCACCTGATGGTCGCCGGTGAGCCTCGCCACGGACGGGCAGTTGCCGGTCTCCACGACGGCCAGGGCGGCCCGGGTGCGCTCCACCTCGCAGGCCGCGCCGGCGAGCAGCTCGCGTGCCGATTCCACGTCCATGCCGAGGACGGACGCGACCTCGCGGGCGGCGAGGCCGTGGCGGACGGCCAGTTCGAGTGCCTCGCGCTGTTCGGGGGTGGTGCCGGCGGCCTCCGGCCAGGCCAGCAGCGCGAGTTCGGCGCGACGGCGCTCAACGGTCTGCGGCGGGACGCCGGGCGCGGTGGCCGCCGGGTCGGGGGCAGCGGGGCGGCCGCTGTGCGCACCCTGCCGCTTGCGCCGCTGTTCGGCCATCCGGCGGCGGCAGGCCCAGCGGGCGAGCGCGTACAGCCATGCCTTCCGCTCGGCCTCGCCCCGGGGGCAGCGGCCGTGCTGGCGCTCGGCGACGGCGAGCACATCGCCGAGGACGGAGGTGGCCGCGTCGTGGTCGCACAGCACGGACAGGCAGTAGGTGAACAGGCCGTCCAGGTACGGCTCGTAACGGGCGGGCGGGCGTCCGGAAGCGGTACGGGACGTGCGCCGGTGCGCCCGGTGTGCGCCGGTGGAGTGCGTCGGGGGTTCCAGCCTGCTGCTCGTCACCCGGCGACCGTAGGCGCAGGGCCGTATCCCGTTCGCACCCCTTGAACACTTTTAATCCCTACGGGTGAACGTTTCCTCCGGTGCGAGGCAGGAACTCGGAATTCCGCCGCCGCGGGGTGAGCGGGCCGAGATCGCTGCCGACGGTCTCCCGGGCTCGGGACCGATGAGTTCCGCGGCACCAAGGTGTCAACGCTTCATGAGCAATGTCATCTCGGGGATGTCGATGTCCCTGGACGGGTTCGTCACCGGGCCCGCGGACACCCGTGCGAACCCGCTGGGTCTGGGCGGCGAGCGGCTGCACCGGTGGCTGTGCGACATGACGGAGGCGGACGAGCAGGTACTCGGCGACATGGTGCGCAATGTCGGGGCCGTCGTCATGGGCCGGCACTCGTACGACGTGTGCGAGGGCGAGGGGGGCTGGGGCGACGGCGGACCGGTCGGCAAGGTGCCGTGCTTCGTCCTCACCCACCGTCCGCCGGATCCCGGGGACGTGGTCGCCCCTGACGTGTTCACCTTCGTCACGGACGGTATCGAGGCAGCCGTCCGGCGGGCGAAGGCAGCCGCCGGGGCTCTGGACGTCGGTGTGCACGGCGCGAGCGTCGCCCGGCAGGCGCTGAACGCGGGCCTCCTCGACGAGATCCACACCACCTTGGTGCCGGTCCTGCTCGGCTCCGGAAAGCGGCTGTTCGACGGCGTCGACGGGCCGGTGGAGCTCCGCCGGACCTGGTCGGTCCAGTCCGCGGACGTCACACATCTGCGCTTCGTGGTCCTGCGCTGAAAGCCGCTCCAACGGCCGGGCGGCTGCGCTGTCGGTGGGCACCGCTACGGTTTGCGCATGGCTGCCCGTACGAAATCCGCGAAGGACCGGCCGTCCTACCGCTGCACCGAATGCGGCTGGACGACCGCCAAGTGGCTCGGCCGCTGCCCCGAGTGCCAGGCCTGGGGGACGGTCGAGGAGTACGGCGCACCCGCCGTGCGCACCACTGCCGCGGGGCGCGTCTCCACCGCCGCGCTGCCCATCGGCCAGGTCGACGGCCGCCAGGCGACCGCGCGCTCCACCGGTGTGGACGAGCTCGACCGCGTGCTCGGCGGCGGACTGGTGCCGGGCGCCGTCGTGCTGCTCGCGGGCGAGCCCGGTGTCGGCAAGTCCACGCTGCTGCTCGATGTCGCGGCCAAGGCTGCGAGCGAGGCCCACCGCACGCTGTATGTGACGGGCGAGGAGTCCGCGAGCCAGGTCCGGCTGCGCGCCGACCGGATCAAGGCCCTGCACGACCACCTGTATCTCGCCGCCGAGACCGATCTGTCCGCGGTGCTCGGCCACTTGGACGCGGTCAAGCCGTCCCTGCTCGTCCTCGACTCCGTGCAGACGGTCGCGTCCCCCGAGATCGACGGCGCCCCGGGCGGCATGGCCCAGGTCCGCGAGGTCGCCGGAGCCCTGATCCGTGCTTCCAAGGAGCGCGGCATGTCCACGCTGCTGGTCGGTCATGTCACCAAGGACGGTGCGATCGCCGGGCCGCGGCTGCTGGAGCACCTGGTCGATGTGGTGCTCTCCTTCGAGGGCGACCGGCACGCCCGGCTGCGGCTGGTCCGCGGCGTCAAGAACCGCTACGGGGCGACCGACGAGGTCGGCTGCTTCGAGCTGCACGACGAGGGGATCACCGGCCTCGCCGACCCGTCCGGGCTCTTCCTCACCCGTCGCGACGAGCCCGTCCCCGGCACCTGCCTGACGGTCACGCTCGAAGGCCGCCGCCCGCTCGTGGCCGAGGTGCAGGCACTGACCGTGGACTCCCAGATCCCCTCGCCCCGGCGCACCACCTCCGGCCTGGAGACCTCGCGCGTGTCGATGATGCTCGCCGTGCTCGAGCAGCGCGGGCGGATCAGCGCGCTCGGCAAGCGCGACATCTACAGCGCGACGGTCGGCGGAGTGAAGCTCTCCGAGCCCGCGGCCGACCTCGCCATCGCGCTCGCCCTGGCGTCGGCCGCCAGCGACACCCCCCTGCCGAAGAACCTCGTCGCGATCGGCGAGGTGGGCCTTGCTGGCGAGGTCAGACGGGTCACGGGCGTCCAGCGCCGGCTCGCCGAGGCACACCGGCTCGGCTTCACCCACGCGCTGGTCCCGTCCGATCCGGGCAAGGTTCCGTCCGGTATGACGGTCACGGAAGTAGCGGACATGGGGGACGCGCTGCGGGTGCTCCCGCGGGGGCGGCAGCAGGGTTCGGGCGGGGCCGGACGCAGAGAGCGGGCAGAGGCCCCACGGGAGGACGAGGCGCGCCGGTAGACTTTGCCCTGGTCTCCGCCCACCCGTACGAGCCGGAGGAGTGCAGTGGCAGCCAAGGACGGGGCAACAGCACCCGGAAAGTCCGGCTCAGGCACGGGCAACGAAGCGCTGATCCGCGCCGCTCTGAGCGCGGTCGCCCCGGGCACCGCACTGCGCGACGGCCTGGAACGCATCCTCCGGGGAAACACCGGAGGTCTGATCGTTCTCGGCATGGACAAGTCAGTCGAGTCGATGTGCACCGGCGGCTTCGTGCTGGACGTGGAGTTCACCGCGACCCGGCTGCGCGAGCTGTGCAAGCTGGACGGAGCGCTCATCCTCGACAAGGACATCTCCAAGATCCACCGGGCCGGTGTGCAGCTGGTCCCGGACGCGTCCATCCCCACCGAGGAGACCGGCACCCGCCACCGCACCGCGGACCGGGTCTCGCGGCAGTGCGGGTTCCCTGTGGTGTCGGTGTCGCAGTCGATGCGGCTGATCGCGCTGTACGTGGACGGCGAGCGCCGGGTGCTGGAGGAGTCGGCCGCCATCCTGTCCCGCGCCAACCAGGCACTGGCGACCCTGGAGCGCTACAAGCTCCGCCTGGACGAGGTGGCCGGCACGCTCTCGGCCCTGGAGATCGAGGACCTGGTCACCGTCCGGGACGTCGGGGCCGTGGCGCAGCGCCTGGAGATGGTGCGCCGTATCGCCACCGAGATCGCCGAGTACGTGGTGGAACTGGGCACCGACGGCCGTCTTCTCTCGCTCCAGCTGGACGAGTTGATCGCGGGCGTGGAGCCGGAGCGCGATCTGGTGGTACGCGACTACGTGCCGGAGCCGACCTCCCCCAGGGCTGCGCCCGGGAGGGGCCCCCAGCGCTCGCGCACGGTCGACGAGGCCCTCGCCGAGCTGGACGCGCTGACCCACACCGAACTGCTCGAACTGCCCGTCGTGGCCAGGGCGCTGGGCTACAGCGGCTCTCCGGAGACGCTCGACTCCGCGGTCTCGCCGCGTGGCCACCGGCTGCTGGCCAAGGTGCCCCGGCTGCCCGGCGCCATCATCGAGCGGCTGGTGGAGCACTTCGGCGGACTGCAGAAGCTGCTCGCGGCCAGCGTGGACGATCTGCAGGCCGTGGACGGCGTCGGCGAGGCTCGGGCCCGCAGCGTACGTGAGGGGCTGTCGCGGCTCGCCGAGTCGTCGATCCTGGAGCGCTACGTCTGACACCGTATGCGCGAGGGGGCTTCAGGACCCGGTCCTGAAGCCCCCTCGCGCATGGTGCTCGGCTCAGTCCTTCTCCAGACGGAACGACGCCGGCAGCACCTTCACGCCCGGGAACGTCACCTCGACCAGGTAGGTGCCCGGCCCTGCCGACCCGGCCGACGGGGTCGCGCACTGCGGCTCGCTCCGCTTGCGGTCCCACTCCACGGTGTGCGTGATCGTCCCCTTCGCGGGAACCCGCAGCAGTCGGCCGGGAGCGGTACGCGGGCAGTCGCCGGAGGCCCAGACGTCCTCGTCGTCGCTGCCGGTGACCTTGAAGACCGCCGCCTTCGGCCCGAAGTCCGCCTTGCACGTCGTTGCCGACGAGTTGGTCACGACGAGCTGGAAGACAGGCTTCTCATCGGGCGCGTACGAGACCTCGACGCTGCGCAGCGTCAACTTCAGCGCGCTCGGGGCGCAGTCGGGCAGGCTGGAGCCGGCCGGGACCTGCTGGCCGCCCGAACCGCCGCCGACCGCACCAGCGGTGCCGTTGCCGCCGTTCGTGCCGTCAGCGCCGCCGTCCGTACCGCCGTCGGTACCGCTGGTGGCGTCGCCTGTGCCGTCACCGTTCGATCCGTCCGAATCCCCCGACTCGTCGCGGCCGCCCGGCTGTTCACTGATCGCGGGTCCGGACTGATCGGGCCCGGGCGTGATGGTGGGCGCGGGCCGCGGGTCGCGGTCGCCCGACTTGCCGCTCGTGTTCCCGGTGCCTCCCCCGGAATTGAAGGCCCATACGATCAGCACAACGAGCAGTGCCGTCAACGACAGCGCGACAGCCCTCCGTCGCCAGTAGATGGAGGAGGGGAGCGGCCCGATCGGATTGCGCAGAGATCCCACGGAGCGAACTCTACGAGAGAAAGCGGCCAACTCCCGCCCTACCCGCCGCCCTCGTCGACAAGTTCTGCCGATCATCATCCCAATTGATCACCGGCGGTCGATGACGACCCGTGGCACGCCCCGCCGCTCTCTTCACGGTCGCCACCGACCGGTCGCTACGGGTGACCGACGGGCCGTGCGAGGCACGCTGCGTCACCGCCGGACCCGGCCGCGTCCGATGTCCGAACGGCCGGGGCCACCCCGCTCACGGAGCGTATGCACCACCCCGTCGCCCGGACGTGCCAGGATCGATGTGCCATGACTGCCACTCACACATCACAGACGTCCGACGCCCTCGCACCGGCCTCCCTGCACACGCCTGTCATCGCGTGGTTCGACCAGCACGCCCGCGACCTGCCCTGGCGTCGCCCCGAGGCCGGCGCCTGGGGCGTGATGGTCAGCGAGTTCATGCTGCAGCAGACCCCGGTCAGCCGCGTGCTCCCCGTGTACGAACAGTGGCTCGCCCGCTGGCCGCGCCCCGCCGACCTCGCTGCGGAGGCGCCCGGCGAGGCGGTCCGCGCCTGGGGTCGGCTCGGCTATCCACGGCGAGCCCTGCGGCTGCACGGGGCCGCGCAGGCGATAACGGAGCGGCACGGCGGCGACGTACCCAGCGACCATGCGCAGCTGCTGGCGCTGCCGGGCATCGGCGAGTACACCGCGGCGGCGGTGGCCTCCTTCGCGTACGGACAGCGGCACGCGGTCCTGGACACCAACGTCCGGCGGGTCTTCGCCCGTGCCGCGAGCGGCATTCAGTACCCGCCGAACGCGACGACGGCCGCCGAGCGCAAGCTGGCCCGCGAGCTGCTCCCCGAGGACGAGGCGACCGCGGCACGGTGGGCGGCGGCGTCGATGGAGCTCGGAGCGCTGGTGTGCACCGCGAAGAACGAGGACTGCGCGCGCTGTCCCATCTCCGCGCGCTGTGCGTGGCGGCTGGCCGGGAAGCCCGCGCACGAGGGTCCGGCGCGCCGCGGCCAGACGTACGCGGGAACGGACCGCCAGGTGCGCGGCAAGCTGCTGGCGGTGCTCCGCGAGGCGGTGGTGCCGGTGCCTCAGTCCGCGCTGGACGCGGTGTGGCACGAGCCGGTGCAGCGGGCGCGCGCCCTGGACGGACTGGTCGCCGACGGGCTGGTCGAGCCCTTGGAAGGTGGTCTGTACCGGCTCCCGCATAGTTGAGCGTTCATCTCTACCCCTGACCAACCCCACCCGAAACCTGTCCTGTTACACAACCGATGGATAGCCGTGCGCCGTCCGACGGCTGCTTCGCACAGTTCGGTGACAACGCCTCCGTAGCTTCTTGTGACGCAAGGAGTTTGCGGTGTTGGTCACGGGGCGGAGGCGGTTGGAATGGCGCACGGCGAGGTGCTCGCGTTCGAGGAGTACGTACGCACACGGCAGGAGGCGCTGTTGCGCTGCGCCCGGCGTCTGGTCCCCGATCCGATCGACGCGCAGGACCTGCTCCAGACCGCGCTGGTGCGCACCTACCACCGCTGGGACGGAATAGCGGACAAGTCGCTTGCGGACGCGTACCTTCGGCGCGTGATGATCAATACGCGCACCGAGTGGTGGCGTGCCCGCAAGCTCGACGAGGTCCCGACCGAGCAGCTGCCCGACGCGAGCGTCGAGGACGGCAGCGAGCAGCGGGCCGACCGTGCCCTGCTGATGGATGTGCTGAAGGTGCTGGCACCCAAGCAGCGCAGTGTGGTGGTCCTGCGACACTGGGAGCAGATGAGCACCGAGGAGACCGCCGCCGCACTGGGGATGTCGGCCGGTACGGTGAAGAGCACGCTGCACCGGGCCCTGGCCCGGCTCCGCCAGGAGCTGGAGAGCCGGGATCTGGAGGCGCGTGCACAGGAGCGCGGGGAGCTGCGGCGGATTGATGAGCGATGGGGGCAGGAGCGTTGCGCGGCCTGACTGACAGAGCCGGAAGCGGCGGGAGGACCCTGGCGACAAGCGGTGCGGCGGCGGCCGGGCTCGTCGCCGCGGCCCTGTTCACGGCCGGCTGTTCCACCGGGGGGACCGGTGTGCAGGACGAGGGGGTGGTGCCCTCCTCGGCCGCTGCGAAGTCCACCCCGTCCCCGCTCGGGCCTCCCGGCGGTAAGGACGAGTTCACCAGGGCCGTCGACGCGGTGCAGTTGCTCAAGAACGACCCGAAGGTCAGCGCCCGCGTCAAGGCCGATCTGCAGCGGTGCGCCGGGGACCAGTTCCCCGTGGACACGTCGTACGGGGTGATCACCGCAGGCACCGCGCCCGATGTCGTCATCAACGTCATGACCTGCGGCGATGCCGTCGGCATGGGGACCTACGTCTATCGCGGCACCGGCAAGACGTACGAGAACGTCTTCACCCTCGAGGAGCCGTACGTCTACGCGGTGATCGACCGCGGCGACCTGGTGGTGACCCGGCAGGTGTACGACAAGGGCGACTCGGTCGCCGACCCGTCCGCCGAGGAAGTGACCACCTACCGCTGGTCGGCGGGCAAGTTCTCCCGGCAGTTCTGGGTGCGCAACGAATTCAGCAGATCGGTCGGTGAGGGAGAGGAACTCCCCACCGACCTTCCCCTACCGAGTGAGAACTGAGAGCAGCCGCGTGGCCGAGACCCATGTCCTGTTCGTCGAGGACGACGACGTCATCCGCGAGGCCACCCAGCTGGCGCTGGAGCGCGACGGCTTCGTGGTGACCGCCATGCCCGACGGGCTCCAGGGCCTGGAGGCGTTCCGGACCGACCAGCCGGACATCGCGCTGCTCGATGTGATGGTGCCCGGCCTGGACGGGGTGAGCCTGTGCCGCCGGATCCGGGACGAGTCGACCGTGCCCGTGATCATGCTGTCCGCGCGCGCCGACTCGATCGATGTCGTCCTCGGCCTGGAGGCGGGGGCCGACGACTATGTCACCAAGCCGTTCGACGGTGCGGTGCTCGTGGCCAGGATCCGCGCCGTACTGCGCCGCTTCGGGCACGCGGGCGGGCCGGCCCCGGGCGAAGCAGCGCGTACGGAGGCGGACCAGCAGGGCACGCTGGCCTTCGGCGACCTGGAGATCGACACCGAGGGCATGGAGGTGCGCAAGGCGGGTGAGCCGGTGGCGCTGACGCCGACGGAGATGCGGCTGCTGCTGGAGTTCTCGTCCGCGCCCGGCACGGTGCTCTCCCGCGACAAGCTGCTGGAGCGGGTCTGGGACTACGGCTGGGGCGGCGACACCCGGGTCGTGGACGTCCATGTCCAGCGCCTGCGCATCAAGATCGGCCAGGACCGGATCGAGACGGTCCGCGGTTTCGGCTACAAATTCAAGGCATGAGGCGCCGCCGATGAGACGCATGGCTCTGCGCACCGGCGTCCGCTGGAAGATCAGCGTGGCGATCGCGGCCGTCGGCGCGCTGATCGCCATGACGCTGAGCCTGGTCGTGCACAACGCGGCCCGTGTCTCGATGCTGGACAACGCCCGCGATGTGCAGATGGACCGGGTGCTGCTCGCCGAGCGCTGGTACGAGACGTCCAAGAACAAGGACCCGCGCTTCAACAGCAAGATCAACGACCCCGCGGTGCCCGAGGAACTCCAGCGGCTGATGCTGGAGAACCGGCGCGGCACCTACGTGGACGAGGGCCGTGACCGCAGCCCCGAGATCTGGGCGGCCGTGCCGCTGGCCAACGGCGATGTGCTCTCGCTGCACAGTCAGTTCGGCGGCAACAGCGCCACTGTCATGAAGGACCTCGACCGGGCGCTGATCATCGGCTCACTCTCGGTGGTGCTCGGCGGCTCCGCGCTCGGCGTGCTGATCGGCGGCCAGCTGTCGCGGCGGCTGCGCAAGGCCGCGGCGGCGGCCGGCAAGGTGGCCCAGGGAAACACCGAGGTACGCGTCAGGGACGCCATCGGCGGCGTCGTACGCGACGAGACCGACGATCTGGCCCGCGCGGTCGACCGGCTGACCGACGCGCTCAACGAGCGCATCGAAGCGGAGCGCCGGGTCACCGCGGACATCGCGCACGAGCTGCGCACTCCTGTGACCGGGCTGCTCACTGCGGCGGAGCTGCTGCCGCCGGGGCGTCCCACCGAGCTGGTGCGGGACCGGGCGCAGGCGATGCGCACATTGGTCGAGGACGTGCTGGAGGTGGCCCGGCTCGACGGTGCGTCGGAGCGGGCGGAGCTGCAGGAGATCCAGCTGGGGGACTTCGTCCGGCGCCGGATCGCCAGACTCGACGCCGCGGTGTCGGTCCAGGTCGTGCACGAGTCCTGGGTCAACACCGACCCCCGGCGTCTCGAGCGGATACTGCTGAATCTGCTGACCAACGCCGCCAAGTACGGCAGGCCGCCGGTGGAGGTCACCGTCGAGGGGCGCGTGGTGCGGGTGCGGGACCACGGGCCGGGGTTCCCGGAGGCCCTGCTGCGCGAGGGGCCCAGCCGGTTCCGTACGGGGGCCAGTGACCGGGCCGGTACGGGGCACGGGCTCGGGCTGACGATCGCGGCAGGGCAGGCGCGGGTGCTCGGGGCCCGGCTGACGTTCCGCAATGCGGCACCTACGGGGGCGACGCCGCTGGGAGCGTCCGGCGGCGCGATCGCCGTGCTGTGGCTGCCCGAGCATGCGCCCACCAACTCCGGCAGCTTCCCGATGATGCCGGCCGACTGACGTATCCGGGCCGCCCGGCGCCCGGCAGCGGCCGAGCGGCGGGCCGGTTCGGGGGCCCGGCCACCGCTCGGCCGCTGCACGGGGGAGTTCCGTTGGGAGGCTCCCCGGTCAGACGGTCTCGGCAGCCTTGTCCTCGGTCGGCTCGTCCGCGGCGCGCGAGGGGCCCGTCCCGCGCAGCGGCACCTCCTTGACGAAGAAGGCGGCGATGAAGCCGATCACCGCGACGGCGGCGCCGAGCAGGAAGGCGGCGTGCGTACCGGACGCGACGGCGAACTCGTACGCCTCCCGGACCGGCTCGGGCAGCTTCGCCAGGCTCGCGGCGTCCAGTTGCGCGGAGCCCGCGGTCGCCTGTCCCCCGCCGCGCGCTGCCATCTCGTCCTGGACCCGCCCGGTGAACAGAGCGCCCATGATGGCGACGCCGAAGGAGCTGCCGAGCGTACGGAAGAGGGTGGCCGACGACGAGGCGACTCCCATGTCCTTCAGCTCGACGCTGTTCTGTGCGACGAGCATGGTGACCTGCATCAGGAAGCCCATGCCCGCGCCGAGCACCGCCATGTAGATCCCGGAGGTCAGCCGCGAGGTCTCGGTGTCCATCTGGGCGAGCAGGAAGAGTCCGGCCACGATCAGACCGGCGCCCACGATGGGGAAGATCCGGTACTTGCCGGTGCTGGTGGTGACCCGGCCGGCGTACATCGACACGACCAGCATCGACATCAGCATGGGCAGCAGGAGCAGCCCGGAGTTGGTGGCCGACGCGCCCTGCACGGACTGCTGGTACAGCGGCAGGAAGAGCACGGCACCGAACATCACGAAGCCGGCGAGGAAGCCGATCACGGACATGAGCGAGAAGTTGCGGCTGCGGAAGATGTGCAGCGGCATCAGGGGCTCGGCCGCCCGGCGCTCGACGAAGAGGAAGCCGGTGAGCGACGCCACGCCGATGGCGATCAGCTCCATGATCACGGCGGAGTCCCAGGCGTACTCCGTTCCGCCCCAGGTGGTGACCAGCACGATCGCGGTGATGCCCACGGTCAGCAGCGCGGCTCCGAGGTAGTCGACGTTCCTGGTCGCCTTCTCCTTCCTGGGCAGGTGCAGGACGATCGTGATCATGGCAAGCGCGACCGCGCCGAGCGGCAGGTTGATGTAGAAGCTCCAGCGCCAGCCCCAGTGGTCGGTGATGCTGCCGCCGACCAGCGGTCCGCCGATCATGGCGACAGCCATGACGGCCGCCATCATGCCCTGGTACCTGCCCCGCTCACGCGGCGGCACCAGGTCACCGATGATCGCCATCACGCCGACCATCAGGCCGCCGGCGCCGAGGCCCTGCACGGCACGGAAGCCGATCAGCTGCCCCATGTCCTGGGCCATGCCGCTGAGCGCCGAACCGATCAGGAAGATGACGATCGAGATGAGGAAGATGCCCTTGCGGCCGTACATGTCGCCGAGCTTGCCCCAGATCGGCGTGGAGGCGGCGGTGGCCAGGGTGTAGGCGGTGACCACCCAGGACAGATGCTCGAGGCCGCCGAGCTCGCCGACGATGGTCGGCATCGCGGTTCCGACGATCATGTTGTCGAGCATGGCGAGCAGCATCGCGACCATGAGCGCCAGGACGACGACGCGTACGCTGCGCGGCTCCGGCGGGCTCTCGGCCGCCGACTGCGACTGCGTATCCCCGTCCAGGACGGCGCCCGTCGCCGCGCTGGACCCTTTCCGGCCGCTTGCTATACCCACCGCTGTCCCCACTCCCCGACACTTACTTGCCGCCCGGCTAGTTGACTAGACTCGGGGACGGTAGACCGGTCACTAGCCGGGCGTCAAGTAAGTTACGCGGGACCGGGGAGTGGGAGCAGCATGACCAGCACACCGCAGCCACGACGGGGCGACACGCGCCAGCGCATCCAGGACGTCGCGCTGGAGCTGTTCGCCGAGCGGGGTTACGAGAAGACGTCGCTGCGCGAGATCGCCGCGGCCCTCGATGTCACCAAGGCGGCGCTGTACTACCACTTCAAGACCAAGGAAGACATCCTGATCAGCCTCTTCCAGGACCTGACCAGGCCGATCGACGAGCTGATCGAGTGGGGGCGGACCCAGCCGCACACCCTGGAGACCAAGAAGGACGTGCTGCGCCGCTACAACGCGGCACTGAACGACGCCGCCCCGCTCATCCGCTTCATGCAGGAGAACCAGGCGACGGTGAGGGAGCTGAGCATCGGCGAGTCCTTCAAGGACCGCATGATCGCGATGCTCGCTCTGCTCAGGGACCCGGACGCCGAGCTGATCGACCAGGTCCGCTGCTTCTCGGGACTCTTCACGCTGCACGCGGCGATGTTCGCCCTGAAAGACGTCGAGGGCGACCCCGAGGAGAAGCGCGAAGCCGTTCTCGAAGTCGCCCTGGACCTGATCACCCAGGCCCATCACGCCTGACCGTCCAGGCGAACGCCAGATGGCGTCGCACGCTGTGTGCGACGCCATGACGTGTGTGCACGCCGGAGCTGAGCCCGTACGTCAGATCTGGACGCCGGCGGAGCGCAGGAAGGCCATCGGGTTCAGGGCCGAGCCGTAGTTCGGGGTGGTACGGATCTCGAAGTGCAGGTGCGGGCCGGACGAGTTGCCGGTGTTGCCGGACTTGGCTATGAGCTGGCCGGCCTTCACCTGAGCACCCACACCGACGTTGACCGCCGACAGGTGGGCGTACTGCGAGTACTTGCCGTTGCCGTGCTTGATCACGATGGCGTTGCCGTACGCGGGGCCGTCGCCGCCACCGTTCGGGCCGGCCTTGACGACGGTGCCGGAACCGGCGGCCTTGACCGGGGTGCCGACCGGAACGGCGAAGTCCTGGCCGGAGTGCTTGTGGGACCACATGGCGCCACCCTGGTTGTAGCTCGCGGTCAGGGTGTACTTGCTGACCGGCTTCACCCAGGCCGCCGACTTCTTGGCGGTCTTGCCCTTCTTGGCCTGGACGGCGGCCTTCGCCACCGCAGCCTTCTTCACGGCGGTCTGCTTGGCGGCAGCGGCCTTGGCCTGAGCCTGGGCCTGGGCGGCGACAGCAGCGGCGGGGGTCATGGTGGCCGCCGTACCCGCATGTGCGGAGGCGACACCCGCGCCGGCTCCGACGACCATCACGGCGCCCATGCCGGTGGCGACGACGGCGCCACGGGTACGGAAGACGGTCGGGCGGAGACGGTTGATCACGGTGCGCTTCGACATACGGGAGAACCTCCGGGCATTCGTGGACCCGGCGCTCTCGCCGGGCTGGCCACACATTGGTAACCCGCACTCCCAACTCGACTCAAACCCCCCATCTACGACATCTCGTCGTAGTGAGACTTGCGGGAATCCGCCCATTGACGACCTTTCTGTCCCTTTTGTTCCGATTCGGAAAGAGGCTGAAATGCGGACACTCGGGGTGGTTTAGCCTCACATCCGACCAGTACAGAGGCGCTGGCCGCCCGGGCTCGACCGGGGTCGGAGGGCAGGGGGTCGAGGGTCCCGGCGCGGGGCGGCCCGAAGGTCCCGGCCAGGGGCGCCGAGCAGGCACTATCGCGGCTAGTAGGCCCTGAAACCCCTGTGCGCCTTGTCACGGGCGGGCCGGTCCGGTTGTGCAGCAGGTCACCATCCACCGGCCCGTTCTTGTGCCCCAGGTCACCCAACTCGAAGGCGTGGGGCGGCGAAAGGCGTGTGCTCCAGGTCACGCGCCTGCCCGGCTTCCGGTGCCCGTGCCGCTCTCCGTACCCGTCCGGACACGGCGTGCGCACGTTCTTCCCGCGCGCCCACCCGTCCGGGATGCTCCTGAGCCATGAGGAGACCCGTGATTCGTCCGAACCACCGTTCTCGGCGCCGCGGTTGGATCTGGCCCCTGGCCGTCGCGCTCGCCTGCACGCTCACCTGGAGCTCACCCGCCGGGGCCGGCCCCTCCGACAGCGGCCTCGAGGGCGCGATCGACAAGATCCTGGCCGACCCCCGGATGGACGGCGCGACCAGTGGCGTCGTCGTCGCCGACGCCACCACCGGGGAGCGCCTCTACCAGCGGAACGGGGCCGACCGCCTGATGCCCGCCTCCAACACCAAACTGGCGACGTCCGCCGCCGCCATGGCGCTGCTCGGCCCCGAGCACCGCTACACCACCGACGTTCTCACCACCGGCCGCCGCCACGGCTCCACACTCGTCGGCGACCTCTACCTGCGCGGCAGCGGCGACCCGACCATGCTCGCGACGGACTACGACCGGCTCGCGGCCGACCTCGCCGCGTCCGGCATCACACGCGTCACCGGCCGCCTCGTCGCCGACGACACCTTCTTCGACACCCAGCGGCTGGGCCGCTCCTGGGCCGCCGACGACGAGTCCGCGTACTACTCCGCCCAGATCTCGGCGCTCACCGTCGCGCCCGACACCGACTACGACGCCGGAACCGTGGTGGTCGAGGCGACACCCGGTGAGCGGCCGGGTGAGCGGCCCGCCGTCAAGCTCACCCCGCCCACCGACCACGTACGCCTCGACATCCGCGGCACCACCGTCCCCGCAGGCCAGGCCGACACCCTCACGGTCGAACGGCAGCACGGCACGAACACGATCACCATCAGCGGGAACGTCCCCGTCGGCGGGGATGCCACCAAGGAGTGGATCGCCGTCTGGGAGCCGACCGGCTACGCGGCCGCCGTGTTCTCGGACGCCCTCGCCGCCCACGGCGTACGGATCTTCGGCGGTCCGCGCCTGGGACTGCCCACCCCGCCCGGTGCCAGGACGCTCGCCGCACACCGATCCATGCCGCTCAAGGAGCTGATGCTGCCGTTCATGAAGCTGTCCAACAACATGCACGCCGAGGCGCTCACCAAGACCATCGGCCACAAGACCTCCGGGCGCGGCACGTGGGCGGCGGGCCTCGCGGCCGTCGACAGCTGGCTGAGGAAGGAGGGCATCGCCACCGGCACACTCCGCCAGGTCGACGGCTCCGGTCTGTCCCGGATGAACCTCTTCCCGGCCGAGCAGCTGGCCGCCCTGCTGCTCTCCGTCCGGGACGCGCCCTGGTTCGCCGACTGGTACGCGTCCCTCCCGGTGGCCTGTCACCCCGACCGCGCCGTCGGAGGCACACTGCGGTCCCGGATGTGCAACACCCCGGCCGCCCTCAACGCCCGCGCCAAGACCGGTTCACTGACCGGTGCCTCGGCGCTGTCGGGCTTTGTCACCGATGCCGCCGGCCGCGAGCTCGTCTACAGCATCGTGCTCAACAACCACCTCGCCTCCTCGGTGAAGAGCATCGAGGACGCGATCGTGGTCACCCTGGCCTCGTCACGGACGGCCCGGAAGACGATCGTCACCGCTCCCCCACGCACCGCGCGCACCCCGGCCCCCGCCGCGGATCTCGAATGCGCCTGGCAGAAGCCGATGCCCTGCTGACCGGGCAGCCGGCCGCGCCGCCGCAGTCCCGGTAGCCAGGAACCGGAGGCCGAAGAAGCCAAGGAACCCGAAAAGGGGCTGCCCCGGCCCGTACGTTTCCGTATACACTGCTGGTCTTCGAGGAGACCTATCTCGACCCGGTGCACGGCCCTGTG
>NZ_JBEXSW010000071.1:0-30156 GCF_040613775.1 Streptomyces sp. NPDC006208
GACCGACATTTGAGTTGTTTTCAGAGGTGTGAACTACATATCTGGCCCACAACTCTGGGCCCCCACCCCCCCCCCGGGCTCCACATCCCCCCCCGCCCCCCGGCGCCCTGTCGGTGACAGGGCACGGCGCGCACGGCCCCGCTTCCGGTCAGCTGTCGATCAACTGCCCGCGCGGCCCGCTCTCGCGCTCACTGCCGCGCCCGCCGGACAGCGGATGCGACAGCCGGGCAGCCGGCACCGGGCGCAGCGCCAGACCCAGCGCCGCACCGACCCCCAGCGCCGGTATCGCCCACCACCAGCCGGTCGCCCCCGTGCCGGCTGAGTCCTCGCGCCCGGCCGGAGCCGGCTCCTCGGCCGCGGGCTGCGCGGCGGCGCCGGCGCCCTGGGCCCGGTCGGACTCCGGCGGGAGATTCGATCCGTCGCTGTCGTTGACGGTCCTGCCCAGCACACCCAGCTTCGCGAGCAGCTCGTAAAGCACCCTCGGAGTGGTCGCCTTGTGCCAGGTGCCCTGCTGCGTCTCCGTGTCCAGCGAGGTGTGGATCCATATGGGCCGGTCCGCGTTCTTGCCCACGTACACCTGGTCCAGCCGCCAGGGCTGTATGTCGTGGACCATCCACACCACATTGAGCGCGCGCATCCCCGCGGCCTCCTCCAGCGACGGCGGGCGCTCCGAGCGGCCTGCGCCGGGCTGCCGGCCGTCATTGACGCCGAGCAGCGCCTGAAGCGGGTTCGTAGTCCTCGTTCGCGTAGTACAGCGCCGCTGCCTCTTCGCTCTCCGGAGAGGTGATCAGCACGCTCGTCGGCCCTCCGGCCACGGCGCTCGGCGCGAAGAACCAGGTCAGTGCGAGGACCGTCGCCAGTGCGGCAAGCCGTCGCAGCAGTCGTAGCAGTCGCATGCGTCCCCCAGCCGACGCCGGTACGGGCCCTCCGCACCGCGTCATCTGTGGTACACCGCCCGACCGCTTCAGGTTCCGCCCGCGCGAGAGGATTTTTCAGGGCGTCGAAACGGCGATCTCCGTGGCCCGCTCCAGCGAGGCCACACCCTCGATCCGCAGCGTCGTCCCGCCGTCCCGCGTCGTCCACAGCAGCGTCGGACCTGCCGTGCGCTCGGCGCGCACCCATTCCCCGCCCCTGGCGTCCGTCATCCCGAAGCGCAGCAGATGCGGCTCGGCGAACCACAGCGCGGTCCTGGCCTCCGCCCCGCCCCCGCCGTCCAGCGTCACCGGCTCGGGCATGATCCGCGCCTGCTTGACGAAGCCCAGGTCGAGCCGCGCGCCGAACTCGTCCAGCCGTACCGTACGGCCGCCCTCGCGCCAGCACAGGCTCACCACCGCCCGGCCGCCCGGCCCCTCGGTCACCGAGACCGCTTCCGGCGTACCGAGCGCGCCCGGCACCCGCGGCCGAAAGCCCGCCCGCCGCTCCGCCTCCGCGAGCGGAACCGGGGCACGACACCACGGCACCGGCGCGTCCGCCCGCGGCGGCGCCGACGGGTCGTACCGCACCTCGACGCCGCCGAAGCCGAACCAGTCCGCCACCGCCGCCCGCACCGGCGGGGTGAGCACCAGCACCACCAGCACCCCGGACAGGCCGACGGTCAGCGCACGCCACCGCCTGCGTACCCAGCCCCGAAGCCGGCCGAAACGGCTCGGGGGCGGCGCCGGTGCCGGTACAGCGTCGGCAAGGAGCTGTGCCAGCACCCGCTCCGCCATCGTCTCGCCGTCCACGTCCGGGATCCTGATCCCGCGCCCCAGCCCGCGCAGCTCCTCGGCCAGTGCCTCATGCTCCAGGTCCAGGTCCAGGTCCCGTTCCCGGTCCGCGCCCTGCTCCCCGGACCGCTCGTCCTCGTCACCCACGCTCCTCACCTCCCTCCTGTCCTTCCTGCGCCCCGCGGGCCCCTATGAGCCGCCCCAGCTTCGCCAGTGCGCGGTTCAGCCGTGATTTCACCGTCCCGCGCGGGCAGCCGAGCGCCTCGGCCGTCTCCGCTTCGTCCATCTCCAGCAGATAGCGGTAGGTGACCACCTGCCGCTGCTCCTCGCTCAGCTCGTCCAGCGCGGCGAGCAGCAGCCCGCGCCGCTCTCCTGCCACCGCAGCCAGCGCCGGATCCGCGGACTCCGGTATGAGCGGCTCGGAGCCGAGCATGAGCGCCTCCCGCCCGGCGAGTGCCCGCAGCCGCACTGCCGAGCGCACTGTGTTCCTCGTCTCGTTCGCGACGATCCGCAGCAGCCACGGCCGGAAGGCGGCACCGTCCTGGAACCGCCCCAGCGCCTGATACGCCTTGAGGAAGGCGCTCTGCACCACGTCCTCCGCATCAGCGCCGGCCCCGAAGGCCACGGCCGCCCGCACCACCACCGCCGTATGGGCGCGGACCAGCTCCGCGTACGCCTCCGGCTCTCCGGCGCGCACGCGGGCGATGACCGCATCCTCGTCGGCGACGATGCGACGACCCCCCTCCCGGGTCCCCTCCGGGCTCCGCTCCCGCGTCCTCACGCCTTTCATACACCGGCGGCCGGGAATCGGTTCCACACCTGAGAGAATGAGGACCATGGCCTCAGACCGACCCCGCGCGCTCTCCGGTATTCAGCCCACCGCCGGCTCGTTCCACCTCGGGAACTACCTCGGTGCCATCCGCCAGTACGTGGCGCTGCAAGAGACCCACGACGCGTTCTACATGGTGGTGGACCTGCACGCGATCACCGTGCCGCAGGATCCCGCCGAGCTGCGTGCCAACACCCGGCTCGCCGCAGCCCAGCTGCTCGCCGCCGGTCTCGACCCCGACCGCTGCACCCTCTTCATCCAGAGCCACGTCCCCGAGCACGCGCAGCTCGGCTGGGTCATGAACTGCCTCACCGGCTTCGGCGAGGCCTCCCGGATGACGCAGTTCAAGGACAAGTCCGCCAAGCAGGGCGCCGACCGGTCCACCGTCGGCCTGTTCACGTACCCGATCCTGCAGGTCGCGGACATCCTGCTGTACCAGGCCGACGCCGTGCCGGTCGGCGAGGACCAGCGCCAGCACGTCGAGCTGACCCGGGACCTCGCCGAGCGTTTCAACAGCCGCTTCGGTGAGACGTTCAACGTCCCGGCCCCGCACATCGTCAAGGAGGTCGCGAAGATCTACGACCTCCAGGACCCGGCGATCAAGATGAGTAAGTCGGCCTCGTCGCCGAAGGGCCTGATCAACCTGCTCGACGAGCCGAAGACCACTGCGAAGAAGGTCAAGAGCGCGGTCACCGACACCGACACCGTGATCCGCTACGACGCGGTGGAGAAGCCCGGCATCAGCAACCTCCTCACCATCTACTCCACCCTCACGGGTACGCCCATCGCCGATCTGGAGCAGAAGTACGAGGGCAAGGGCTACGGTGCGCTCAAGACCGACCTCGCGGACGTGATGGTGGAGTTTGTCACTCCGTTCCGGACCCGTACGCAGGAATACTTGGACGACACCGAGACGCTGGACTCGATCCTGGCCAAGGGTGCGGAGAAGGCCCGTGCGGTGGCGGCGGAAACGCTGGCCGCCGCCTACGAGAGGGTGGGCTTCCTGCCGGCCAAGCACTGAGCCGGCCGGCAGACCCGGGGAGTCCGGCCGTCACGGGCCGGCGACCGGCAGGTCCAAGGACCGGGGTCCAAGGACTCTGGCCGAACCGGCGGTACAGCCGCCACACTGGCGGCTGTACACCTGACCACCGCTGTGCACCGAGACTGAGGAGAACGACGTGGGGACCGTAACGCTCGGCGTTTCGATCGCGGTCCCGGAGCCCTACGGCAGCCTGCTCCAGCAGCAGCGCGCGGGCTTCGGGGATCCCGCCGCGCACGGCATTCCGACCCACGTCACCCTCCTGCCGCCCACCGAGGTCGACTCCGGCCGGCTTCCCGCGATCGAGGCCCACCTGGCCGCGGTCGCCGCCGCCGGCCGGCCGTTCCCCATGCGCCTCTCCGGTACAGGCACCTTCCGTCCGATGTCGCCCGTCGTCTTCGTCCGGGTCGTCGAGGGCGCCGCGGCATGCACCTGGCTGCAGAAGCGGGTGCGGGACGCGTCCGGGCCGCTGGCACGCGAGCTGCAGTTCCCGTACCACCCGCATGTGACCGTGGCGCACGGCATCGCCGACGAGCTGATGGACCGGGCGTACGAGGAGCTGACCGATTACGCGGCGGAGTGGACCTGCTCCTCCTTCGCGCTGTACGAGCAGGGCGCGGACTCCGTCTGGCGCCAGCTTCACGAGTACACCTTCGGTGGCGGCATCCCGGGTGTCCCCGCCCAGGGCTCGCCGGTCGACGAGCCCGCCACCACGATCTGAGCCGCTCCGGCGCGTCAGCCGGACGGAACCGGGCCGTAGCGGGTACGCGTACGGAATGGACTGGCTGACCAAGCTCCCCGTCATCGGCCCGCTCGTGGCCCGGCTGATGCGCACCCACGCCTGGCGTTCCTACGAGACCCTCGACCGGGTGCACTGGACGCGCCTCGCCGCCGCGATCACCTTTCTCAGTTTCCTGGCGCTGTTCCCGCTGATCGCGGTCGGTGCGGCGGTCGGCGCCGCCCTGCTCAGCAAGGAGCAGCTGGACAAGCTGCAGAACAAGCTGTCCGAGCAGGTGCCGGGCATCTCCGACCAGCTCAACCTCGACGGGCTGGTCGCCAACGCGGGCACGATCGGGTTCGTGGCCGGTGTAGTGCTGCTGCTGACCGGTATCAGCTGGGTCGGCGCGATGCGGGACTGCCTGCGTGCGGTGTGGGAGCTCGACGACGTGGACGAGGGCAACCCGATCGTTCGCAAGCTCACGGACGCAGGCGTGCTGCTGGGGCTCGGCGCGGTCGGGCTCGCCTCGGTCGCTGCGTCCGCGCTGGGTTCCACGACGGTCGGCTGGACAGCGGACAGACTCGGCATCGACAGGGACGGATGGGGCGGTGTGCTGCTCCAGATCGCAGGCCTCGCGATCGCGGTCCTCGCCGGCTTCCTGATCCTGCTCTACGTGCTGACCCTGCTGCCCGGGGTGCAGCCGCCGCGCCGCCGCCTGGTCGTGGCGGCGCTGATCGGCGCGGTCGGCTTCGAACTGCTCAAGATGCTGCTCGGCGGCTATATGAAGGGCGTCGCGGGGCGCAGCATGTACGGCGCGTTCGGTGTCCCCATCGCACTGCTGCTGTGGATCAACTTCATGGCGAAGCTGCTGCTGTACTGCGCCGCCTGGACGGCGACGCAGAGCAAGGACAACGGCGGCGACGTCAGCGACGAGGCAGGCGGCGCACCAGGTCGGGCAGCGGCCAGCGACGGTTGACCAGGAACGCCCCGCCCGCGAGCAGCACCAGCACCCCGCCCGTGACGCCCAGCGCGATCCCGATGCCGCCCGACCCGCTCTTGTCCGAGGCGGCGGGCTTGGCGGGTGCGCCCTTGCCGTTGTTGGCCGGCTCCCGGTCCCCGTCTCCCGAGGCCGATGTGTCCGCGGACTTCGGCGGTACCAGCTCACCGATCGGCTCCACGTTCCCGGCCGCCTCGAAGCCCCAGTCGAGCAGTCGGCCGGCCTCCTTGTAGACGGCCTGGCTCTCGCCGGAGTTCGGGTTCATGACGGTGACGAGGAGCACCCTGCCGTCCCGCTCGGCGACTCCGGTGAAAGTCGCCCCGGCGTGCGTGGTGTTGCCGTTCTTGACGCCGGCGATGCCCTTGTAGGGGGTGATGCCGTAGTCACCGGTGAGCAGGCGGTTGGTGTTCTGGATCTCGAACGTCTCGCGCTTCTTGCCCTCCTTCTCCTCACCGGGGAAGTCGGCGCGCACGGTCGAGCAGTACTCGCGGAAGTCCTTCTTCTGCATGCCGCTGCGGGCGATCAGGGTCAGGTCGTACGCCGACGAGACCTGGCCGGGCTCGTCGTATCCGTCGGGCGAGACGACTTCGGTGTCCAGTGCCTGCAGTTCGTCCGCGTGCTCCTGCATGTCCTCGACGGTCTTGTCGATACCGCCGTTCATCTCGGACAGCACATGGACGGCGTCGTTGCCGGAGCGCAGGAAGACGCCGAGCCACAGGTCGTGGACGGTGTAGGTCTGGTCCTCCTTGACGCCGACCAGGCTGCTGCCCTCGCCCACCTCGGCGAGCTCGTCCGCGGTGACCGTGTGCTCGGTCTCCTTGGGCAGCCGGGGCAGCACGGTGTCCGCGAACAGCATCTTGAGGGTCGAGGCCGGAGGCAGCCGCCAGTGCGCGTTGTGCGCGGCGAGCACATCGCCGCTCTCGGCGTCGGCGACGATCCAGGACCGGCCGCTGACGTCCTTGGGCAGGACGGGCGCGCCGGGGCCGAGGTCGACCTGGGTTCCGGGCCTGCCGAGTTGGGCACCGCCGACCGTGGACATGATCGCCGGGGGTTTGGGCTGTTTCTTGTCCGGCTTGTCGTCCAGGGTGTCCGCGAAAGCGGGCGCGGCGGTCAGTGCGGGCAGCAACGCAGTGGCGAGGACCGTCAACGCGGTCTTTTTCAAAGCAGACACGGACGAGAACGTACAGGGCGCCGAAACAAATATGGAGATCGGACCAGGGACCCGCCGGGAGCGACGCCAGGACAGCCCACCCCGAGCAACCCGATCGGACGACGGCCGCGATACTGGACCCATGAAGCTCAGCCGCTCGGTGTCCTGGTTCCTGCTCGCGTTCGGGGTATGGAGCTGGTTCATCTGGGTCACTTTCATCAAGAACTTGTGGCAGGACGCCAGCGGGCTCGCCTTCGACGACGCGGGTGACCCGACCGGATACTTCTGGGTCCATCTGCTGCTCGCCGTCACGTCCTTTGTTCTGGGGACGATCATCGGCGCCATCGGGTTGCGTGGTCTGCGCGCCCTGCGCCGTGAGCGCGACTAGGTAAGAGGAGAGCCGTACGTGGTGGTCGTCGTCGTCCTTGTGGTGGTCCTGGTCCTCTCAGTGCTCGCGGGGGTGCACTGGTACGTGTGGCGGCGGCTGGTCCGCGACACGACGGCACGCGGCTCGGCCGCCCGCCGGTTCGGTACGGCGGGCATCTGGATCCTGCCCGTCCTCTCGGTCGGCGCCCTGGTCTCGGGCCGCGCCGGCGCGCCGTTCTGGCTCGAACGGACCCTGGCCTGGCCCGGCTACCTGTGGCTGGCGATGCTGCTGTACCTGGTGCTCGCCCTCGTCGTGGGCGAGGCGGTACGCCCGCTGCTGATCAGGGTGCTGGAGCGCCGTGCGGCCTCCGAAGCGCACCGGGTGGCGCCGGCCGGCGTACCTGCCGTCGGGGCGAGCGGTTCCCCAGGCACCGTGCTCGACGGAGCGTCAGCTGCCGGCGGTGCGCCGGCGGCGGGCAACGCGCGTACCGACGCGCCGGATTCCGCCGCGACCACCGGCGTGTCGGCCCCGAGAAGCCCTGCCTCCGGTGAGGGCGGTCGCCCTGCGGCCGACGCGCCGACCACGGTGGGCACGCTCACCGCGGACGAGGCCTCCACCCCGGAGAACGTGGATGCCTCTCAGGGCGGCGTTCCCTCCGACGGGGGCACCCGTGTTCCTGCGGACGGCTCCGCCGGTGGAGCCCTGCTCGCCGAACCGCAGGGCGCGGCGGGTGCCCTCGCCGCGTCGGCCGTGTCGCGGCGGCTGTTCGTGTCGCGGATCGTCGGCGGGGCCGCGGCCGTCGCCGCGGCCGGCACCGTCGGACTCGGTACGTACGGCGTACTGCGCGGGCCCCGCGTCAAGCGCGTCACCGTGCCGCTCGCCAAGCTGCCCCGCGCCGCCCATGGCTACCGCATCGCCGTCGTCAGTGACATCCACCTCGGGCCGATCCTGGGCCGCGCGCACACCCAGCGCATCGTCGACGCCATCAACGCCGTCCAGCCCGATCTTGTCGCCGTCGTCGGGGACCTCGTCG
This sequence comes from Streptomyces sp. NPDC006208, assembly GCF_040613775.1. Classification (NCBI taxonomy): domain Bacteria; kingdom Bacillati; phylum Actinomycetota; class Actinomycetes; order Kitasatosporales; family Streptomycetaceae; genus Streptomyces; species Streptomyces sp. NPDC006208. The sequence goes on from NZ_JBEXSW010000071.1 coordinate 7,840, forward strand.
ACGGGTCGGTCGAGGACCTCGGGCCCGCCGCCGAGCCGCTCGCGCAGTTGCGGGCCCGGCACGGGTCGTACTTCGTGACCGGCAATCACGAGTACTTCTCCGGCGCGGACGCCTGGGTCGACCATGTGCGCGAGCTCGGACTGCGGCCTCTGCGCAACGAGCGTGTCGAGATCGCCGGCTTCGACCTCGCCGGAGTCGACGACGTCGCCGGCGAGCGAGAAGGCCAGGGCCCCGACTTCGCCAGGGCGCTCGGCGACCGGGACCGTACCCGGGCCGCCGTGCTGCTCGCGCATCAGCCCGTCGTCATCCATGAGGCGGTGGACCACGGCGTGGACCTCCAGCTCTCCGGGCACACCCACGGCGGTCAGCTCTGGCCGGGCAACTACCTGGCCGAGCTGGCCAACCCCACCGTCGCCGGTCTGGAACGGTACGGCGACACGCAGCTGTACGTGACCCGCGGCGCGGGGGCCTGGGGCCCGCCCGTACGCGTCGGGGCCGAGTCCGACATCACACTCGTCCAGCTGGCGTCACGGCAGGCCTAGGGCCTCCTGCGGGTCAGGCCGGCAGTCCCACCGTCACCGCCAGGCCCTCGCCCGGCGAGGTCCGCACGGTCACCGTGCCGCCCTGCGCGGCCACCACCGCCTGGACGATCGCCATGCCGAGCCCGCTCCCGACGGGCCCGTCCGCCGACCCGCCGCCCGCCGCGCGGAAGAAGCGGTCGAAGATGCGCTCCGCGTCCTTGGCCGACATGCCAGGTCCGTCGTCGGCGACCTCCAGCCGTACCCACGGCCCGCGGTCGGCCGTTTCCGTACGCGTCAGCTCCACACGCACCGCCGCCTCCACCGGGGTGTGCGCACGGATGTTGCTCAGCAGGTTGCCCACGACCTGCCGCAGCCCCGACTCGTCGCCGTGGACGATCACCGCCCCGCCGGCCCTGACGGTCAGTGGGCGCCGCGGCTGCTGGGCGCGCAGATCGTCCGCCCCGTCCCGTACCAGCCGGCTCAGATCGACCGGGCTCATGCGCAGCTCGGGCTGCTGGTCGAGCCGGGCCAGCGTGAGCAGTTCGTCGACGAGCCGCCCCATCCGGTCGGCCTCGGCGTTCATCCGCGCCAGCGCCCTGCTCCGGTCGTCAGGCGCGCGCAGCATCCCCTTGTCGTACAACTGGAGATAGCCGCGGATCGCTGACAGCGGTGTGCGCAGCTCGTGCGAGGCGTCCGCGACGAACCGCCGCAGCTGCCGCTCGCTCTTCTCCCGGGTCTCGAAGGCCGATTCGACCTGATGAAGCATGGAGTTGAGGGCGATCCGCAGCTGCTCGATCTCGGTCACCGGGTCGCGGCCGGCCGGCACGCGCCGGGTCAGATCTCCCTCGGCGATCGCCGACGCCGTCTCCACGATGTCCTCCAGCGGCCGCAGCCGGTGCTTGGTGCCGAGCATGGTGAGGAGCGCGAGGAGCGTCAGCAGCAGCGTTCCGACGGCCAGATCGAGCTTGAGTGCCTTGCGCATGCCCAAATGCACCGCCTCGGTCTCGGCAGCCAGCAGCACCACCGTGTCGTCGGCGAGCCGGGCGGCGACGACACGGTGGGGAGTGCCGTCGATGCTGATGTCGCGCGCCTCGGCGAACGCGGCGAGCGCGGTCTCGTCGCCGACGGCCTCGGCGAGCGCGATCTGCCGCTCGGTGGGGGCGATCGCCGCGAACGACAGCGGCCGCCCCCGGCGGTCGACCGCGGTCACCAGCGTTCCAGACCGCGGCAGCGCGCCCGACCCCGAGGGGCCCGGGGTGAACTGCTCGCGCAGGGATCCGACGGCGCTCAGCGCGTCGACCTCCTTGCGGGTGAAGCCGGTGCGCTCCAGGGCGCTGCGGGACGCGAGCAACTCGGTGTCGACGCGTTCCAGCAGATAGTGCCGCATGCCTATCAGGCTGACGGCGGTGGCAGCGACGATGCCGAGCGTGAGCAGGGCGACGTTCACGAAGGTCAGCCTGGCGCGCAGCGAGTGCAGGCCGCGATGGCGCCGGCGCCCGAGAGAGCGCCCCCCTCCACGCCACGGTCCGCGCTCCGGCCGGCGCCACCTCGCGGGCCGGCTCTTCACGCGCCTTCGTCCGCCAGCCCGTATCCGATGCCCCGTCTTGTGGTGATCAACGGCGGCCCCAGCGGGTCGAGTTTGCGGCGCAGATAGCTGATGTAGGTCTCGACGACGGTCGACTCGGCCTGGTGCTCGTACTGCCATACGTGTCGCAGCAGCTGTTCCTTGGGCACGATCCGCCCGCCGTTGCGCACCAGGAAACGCAGCAGCGCGTACTCGGTGGGCGTGAGCTGTACGGTGCGGCCCGCGCGGCGCACCGCATATGTCGTGTCGTCCAGTTCCAGGTCCCCGTAGCGCAGTGGCGGCCGCACCGGCAGTACGTCGCCGGGCCGCGTGCGGCGCAGTACGGCTCTGATCCTGGCCACCACCTCGTCGATGTTGAACGGTTTGGTGATGTAGTCGTCGCCGAGCTCCAGTGCGCCGACGATCTCGGCCGGGGCGTCCCGCGCGGTGACGAAGACGACGGCTGTGTCCGGGTGCGCCGCGCGCAGTTCGCGCCCCAGCACCCGGCCGTCGCCGTCCGGGAGCATCACATCGAGCAGCGCCACATCGGGCCGTTGCGCTCCGGCGAGCACCTTGGCCTGTCGCACGTTCCCGGCCGTCAGCACCGTGAATCGGTGGTAGCGCAGGGCTATGGCGAGGACGTCGGCGATGCTCGGCTCGTCCTCGACGATCAGCACGGTCGCTCCGTCGTGGGTCATGGACCCAGTATCGGCACGCCGGTTGTGGACGGTGGCGGTCGCTGCCTTGGAGTTCCTTGAGAGTCATGGCCCGATCGCACGACGGGGACGCTCCGGGGCCGATTCTGGGACCGGACCTCGGGGAGAGCGGACCGATGAAGGAGCAGGAATCGTGGCTGCATTGGCACGGTGGTGCTATCGGCACCGGCTGGTGGTCCTGGTGCTGTGGGTGGGCGCACTCCTCGGCCTGGGGGCCGGGGGTGGCGCGGCAGGCACCCAGTACTCGAACGTCTTCAGCCTTCCGAACACGGACTCCACCCACGCCTACGACCTGATGGCGAAGGCGTTCCCGGAGCGTGCCGGGGACACGGACACGGTGGTGTGGCGGGTCTCGAAGGGCTCGGCCGCGGACGCCGCCGTACGGGAACGGATCGAGCCGGCGCTCGAGAAGATCGCGGCGATGGACGGTGTCGGCGAGGTGGCCGGCCCGTTCACCGAAGAGGGTTCGGGACAGCTGAGCAAGGACGGCAGGACGGCGTACGCGCAGATCACCTTCACCGAGCAGGCGAACGGCGTACCGAAGGAGCTGGTCGAGGACGTCGTCGCGACCGCACAGGACGCGGAGCGTGCGGGCCTGCGGATCGAGCTCGGCGGTCAGGCGATCGCCCGGGTCCAGGAGCCGCCGACCGGCACGGCCGAGCTCGTCGGCCTCGCCGCCGCGGCGGTCGTGCTCTTCCTGGCGTTCGGCTCGCTGTTCGCGATGCTGCTGCCACTGATCGTCGCGATCTTCGGCGTGGGCACGGGCATGCTGTCGACGATGCTGCTCAGCCATGTCACGGACGTGCCCGAAGTGGCCCCGCTGCTGGGCTCGTTGATCGGTCTCGGCGTCGGCATCGACTACGCGCTGTTCATCGTCACGCGGCACCGCAAGGGCCTGCTGCGTGGCACGGACCCCGAGGAGGCGGCGGTCACCGCGCTCAACACCTCGGGCCGTGCGGTGCTGTTCGCGGGCGGCACCGTGTGCATCGCGCTCGCGGGCATGCTGGTGATGAACCTCCGTTTCCTCGACGGCGTCGTCATCGCGACCTCGCTGACCGTGGTGCTGAGCGTGCTGGCCGCGGTCACCCTGCTGCCGGCCCTGCTCGGGCTGCTCGGCGTCCGGGTGCTCAGCCGCCGTCAGCGCAGGAGGCTCGCTGCCGAGGGGCCGCAGCCGCAGGAGCCGGCCGGCGCGGCCGCGCGCTGGTCCGCGTACGTCCAGAAGCGGCCGAGGTCCGTGGCGCTGGTCGCCGCCGTGGTGATGGCGGCGCTGGCGATCCCGGTGCTCTCGCTGCGGCTCGGCGCGACCGACCAGGGCAACCACAGGTCGGACACCACCACCCGGCAGGCGTACGACCTGCTCGCCGAGGGCTTCGGGCCGGGGTTCAACGGACCGCTGCAGCTGGTCGCGCAGGACGCGGAACCGGCTTCCGTGCAGCGGCTGGTGGAGCGGGTGCGCGGCACCGAGGGAGTGGCCCACGCCGTTGCGCTGCCCGCGCCGCCGGAGGCCGGGATCACCGTGATCCAGGTGGTGCCGACGACCTCGCCGCAGTCGGAGGAGACGGACCGGCTGATCGACCGGCTGCGCGACGAGGTGATTCCGCGGTCGGGCGAGCAGGTCCATGTCGGCGGGGTGACCGCCGTCTTCAAGGACTTCGCCACCGTGACGGGGGAGCGGCTGCCGTACTTCGTCGGCACGATCATCGCGCTGGGCTTCGTACTGCTGCTGGTCGCGTTCCGGTCGCTGGTGGTGCCGCTGACGGCCGCGCTGATGAATCTGATCGCCGCGGCGGCGTCCTTCGGCGTCCTGGTCGCGATCTTCCAGTGGGGCTGGGGCGGGGAGCTGATCGGACTCGGCAAGGAGGGGCCGATCACCGCCTTCCTCCCGGTCATCATGCTGTCGCTGCTCTTCGGACTGTCCATGGACTACCAGGTCTTCCTGGTCAGCCGGATGCACGAGGAGTGGGTGCACACCAAGGACAACGCGCGGGCGGTACGGGTCGGCCTCGCCGAGACCAGCAGGGTCATCAACTGCGCGGCGCTCATCATGATCTGCGTCTTCAGCGCTTTCGTGCTCAGCGGCGACATGGAGGGTGCGATGGCGGGCATCGGGCTGGCGGCCGCCGTGGCGCTGGACGCGTTCATCCTGCGTACGGCGCTGGTGCCGGCCGCGATGCATCTGCTGGGGCGGTCCAACTGGTGGCTGCCGGCGGGTCTTGACAAGCGGCTGCCGCATCTGGCGGTGGAGCCGAGCGAGGAGCCGGCCCCGGCCGCCGCCGACGTACCGGCCGGCCCGCCCGGGGCAGGCTCCGTGGTCCATGGCTTCGTCCGCACGGACGAGGGCGAGCCGGTCCCGGACGCGGTGCTCACCCTCGTGTCCCCGGGCGGCAGCCAGATCGACCGGGTGGAGTCGCTGGCCGACGGCTCCTACATCCTGTCCGCGCCCGCGAGTGGCGCGTATCTGCTGGCGGCGACGGCAGGGGTGCACGACCCGTGGGTCCGGCACATCATGATCGGCGGCGACCCGCTGGTGCACGATGTGACGCTGACGGATCTGGGGGTCACACGCTGACCGGGCCCTGACCGCCCGGCCGAGTCATGGTCGGTCCCTGTGCGATGCCTCGGCGAGTCCTGGTCGGTCCTGGGGGGCCTGAACCCGCGGACGGCGTCCGGCAGAGCTCAGGCGTCGTCGCCCGCGCCGCTCCGGCGGGTCTCGCGGATCTTGCGGGCGGCGACACTCTCCGCCATCCCGGGCAGGAAGTCCGTGAACAGCTCGTGCACCTCGCGTACGAGCGGCCGCAGCACCCGGAAGCGCGCCAGCGCGACACCGCGGGAGGTGAGGCGGGCACCGCGTTCGGCGAGGCGCCTGGACCGCTCGCTGTTCTCCGAGCGGTCGAAGACCCAGTACAGGACGAGTCCCATCTGGGAGAGCCACATCAACTCCGGGAGGATGTCCCGCAGTTCCTCCGCCACCTTGGACTTCGAGCCCGCCAGCACCTCCCGGTGGACGGCGATCGCCGCCTCGCGGGCGTGCACCGATTCGGGCGAGAAAGGGCTGAGCGGGCTCTCCGGATCGGCCGCGTTCTTGAAGAACTGTGCCGCGAACTCGTGGTAGGGGGCCGCGATGTCCAGCCACGCCGTCAGCACCCCGGCGAGCCGGGCCTCGAGATCGGTCTCCTTGTCCAGCACTGGCCGGACCGCCGCCTGGTGCTCGGCGGCGATCCGGTCGTAGAACCCCTGGACGAGATGTTCCTTGGAAGCGAAGTAGTAGTACGCGTTCCCTACCGAGACACCGGCTTCCTTGGCGATGGCCCGCATCGTCGTCTTGTCGTAGCCGCGTTCCTGGAAGAGGCGGAGCGCGGTTTCGAGGATGAGGGTGCGGGTCTGCTCGCTCTTCGGGGCCTTCGCTTCTGTCACGGTGTCCGAGCCTAACCGGGGACGGAGCACCGGTCGTCGCAGGGCCGTGCTGCTGCGGCGCCCGGCATGGTCGCCTCCCGGTATTTGGCCGCCGCGAGCATCGTGACGCGTACGAAGGGCGCCCCGGCCGGGGTGGCCAGCCAGTGGGCCTTGGGCCGGTACTCGGCCAGGGCCCACAGGCAGGTGATCCACGCGGCGGGGCCGATGTAGATCTGGCCCCGGTCGCCGATGACGGTGATCTCCCGCAGCGTCCGGTCGTGGTCGAGGCGCGGATACAGGCGGCGCGCCTCGACGGACCCGGCGGCGACCATCTCCAGCGGCACGAGCTGCCGTTGCCGCCTCAGCCAGTTGCGCAGATGGACGCAGAGCGAGCAGTTGGCGTCGTACAGGACGGTCAGGCCGTGGACCGGAGTACGGTGCGCCGGGCTGCCGGCGGGTGCTGTGCGTGCCGCGGTGTCCATCGCCCTCACGCCCCGGCGGGACCGGCGGCGGGCGCGGCCCACGGGTTCGAGCCGGCCTGGCCCGTCCAGCCCTGCGGGGGCACCGGCGGCACGTGCTCGCGCTCCATCGCGCCGCGCCGGCGGATCTTGTTGAGCACGTAGACATTGGCCAGGTGCATCACGCCGAGGACCAGCAGGACGACGCCGATCTTCACCGACAGGGCTTCGAAGAGCCCGCGGGCGTCGGTGACGGCGTCGGCGGCCTTGAGGTACAGGGCGACGAAGCCCAGGTTCACCAGGTAGAAGCCGACCACCAGGAGGTGGTTCACGGCGTCGGCGAGCTTCTCGTTCCCCTGCAGTACGTCGGCGAGGAAGATCCTGCCGTTCTGGCTGAGCGTGCGGGCGACCCAGACGGTGAGCCCCACGCTGATCAGCAGGTAGACGACGTACGCGACAACAGTGAGGTCCATGCCCCACCCTCCCTTGAACACGTTCAAAAGCTGTTGTCATGGACTGTAGACCTCTCTTTGAACATGTTCAAGTCATGGTGGTGCCGCAGGGACGCGGGGCGGAACCGAAGTGCGCGGGCATCGGGACGCCACGTAACATCGCCCGGATGACGCTCTCTTACGACATGACCGGCGAGGGTCCCGCCGTCGTCCTGCTGCACTCCTCGGTGTGCGACCGGCGGATGTGGGACGCCCAGTTCGAAGCTCTCGCGGATGCGGGGCACCGCGTGGTGCGCTGCGACTTCAGGGGGTTCGGCCGGTCACCTGTCGCCGAAGGTGCCTACACCGATGCCGAGGATGTGCTGGAGCTGATGGACGCTCTCGGCATCGAGCAGGCAGCGCTGGTCGGATCGTCGTTCGGCGGCCGCGTCGCCCTGTTCGCCGCCGCGCGCAGCCCGGAGCGGGTGACCGCGCTGGCCCTGCTGTGCGCCGCGCCGCTGCCGGGGCACGAGCCGAGCGCCGAACTGGTCGCCTTCGACGAGAGGGAGACCGAGCTGTTCGAGGCCGGCGACCTGGCGGGGGCCGCGGACTGGAACGTGCGGACGTGGCTGGGCCCGGACGCCGACGGGGCGACCCGGGACGCCGTGCACCGGATGCAGCTGCACGCCTTCGAGGTACAGACGGCAGCGGAGGAGGCCGTGGAGCAGGAGGGCGCCCCGTTCGTGCTCTCCGGCACCAAGGTCACCGAACTGCCCGACCTCTCGGGCATCAAGGCGCCCTGCCTCGCCGTCTCCGGCGCGCACGATCTGCCGGACTTCGGGCAGGCCGCAGCCCGTATCCCCGCCCTGCTGCCGCAAGCCCGCCATACGGAGCTCCCTTGGGCCGGTCATCTCCCTGGCCTGGAGCGGCCGGACGAGATCACCGCCTTGCTGACCGGCTTCCTCGCCGAGCACCGAGCCCCCTGCGGCGCGTGACACCGCTCCCGACCGGGCCCGCCTACGCGGCGCGCCTGAGCTGAGACGTGATCGTGCGGTCGGTGATCCGGGCGTCGTCGGCCAGCAGGAACGCCTTCGACAGGATCACCGACAGCAGCCCGCCGTCCTCCTCGAACGGCAGGAAGAGACGATCCGTGCCCCCGGCCGCCACCGCCCCTCGGTCGACCACGATGCACAGATACCCGTCGTCCGGTTCCATCAGGATGTTTCCCGAGCCGAGGTGGATCTTGTAGGTGCGCAACTCCCCGCGCACCCGCAGGAAACGGTCCGCGAGCTCCACCCGGTCGGCTATCCGCGTCCGCGGCAGCAGCGCGGCCAGCGACTCCCGCCGTATCCGGGCCGACTCGGTCAGGTCGCCGAACGCCCAGCCGCGCCAGTAGTCGCCGAACGCCCGGTCCTCCCCGCGGTCCTGCCACTGCGGATCGGCCCCGATCGACGCCACCCCTACGAACAGGTCCACATCACGCATCGCCTCGCTGAGCGTCAGTACAGGTACGTCCACGAGATCGGCCCGCTCCCACGGTCCGCGCGCACCGCGCCGGCGCTCGAAGCGCACCTGGTCGGTGGAGCACAGGGTCGCGATGTCGCCGTCGTCGCGGGCCTCGACGAGCTCCACATGGAACCGGGCCCGCCAGAACTCGCCCTCGGTCACGGTCAGTTCACCGGCCCTCGGCAGCTCACGCACCATCTCCGCCGCGTGCCCGTCGCTGTGGTACCCCAGGTGGTTGCCCGCCCAGCCGCGCTCCACCATCAGGGCCCTCGCCTGGTCGTAGCGCAGGATGTGCCCGGCGAAGCGGTTGGAGTAGTTCCGGGTGGTCTCCTCGGCCGGGGTCAGCGGATACACCTCCCGGAACGCCTGCTTGAAGGGCTGGCGCAGCTCGCGGTCCGCGAGCTCCGTGCGCCAGGCCCGGACCTCGTCGGTGTCCGCCCGCACCGGATGCCACAGCCGCAGCAGAGCGCCCTCCGTCACCGGGACCGCGGTGCCGTCCGCACCGGCGAGTGCCCAGCCGCCTGCCGCGCGCTCCGGCAGACCGGCCGTCCACCGCGCACCACCGTCCGGACTCACCTCCCAGATCAGGGCGGCCGCGAGCGCGCCGGTGACCGGGTGGTCGATGTAGTAGGACTCCCAGTCGCGCACCGGCCGGCAGGTGCCCGCCATCAGATGCTCCTCGAGCCGTGCGCGCTCGGCCGACAGCAGTGCCCGCAGCTGCTTCACCGCGCCGCGGATCTCGGCGAGGCGGTCCCCGTACGCCTCGCGCACCGCCTTCGGGGCGGACTTCAGTACCCGCCCCTGCGGCCCCCGGAACGCGAGCGTGACGGTGCCCGGCGCGGCGACCGACAGCAGCGCCGTATGGTCGCCGAACTGCTCCTCACGCATGCCGCGGGCATCGAGGCCCACGGTCGGCACCGCGCGCTCCCGGAGTATCGACGGCGTCAGTCCGCCGCGCTCGGCCACGGCCTGGAGCGAGGCGGCGATCCCCTTCACCACCGTGCGGTTGCGGATCGTGCGACGCAGGCGGTCGAGCCGCTCGACGGCCTGCTCGCCCTGCGGTCCGCCGAACTCGCCGAGGACGGCGACTGCCGCCGTCGCCATCTTGCCGTTGCGGCACACGCCGCCCGAACCGCCCCAGCCCGTCCCGGCGTTGAGCGCCACATCGGCGACGGCCGGCACGGCCCAGTCGGCGTCGATGTCCGCGGCGGCCCAGAGCAGCCCGCGCACCAGTACCGTGTTGTGCTCCGAGGCGATGCCCGGCCATTCGCCCCCGCCCCACTGCGGCGAACGCACCGTGTGCTCGGCCTGTCGGGCCATCCCCTCCAGCAGCACCCGCACCGCTTCCTGCCCGCGCACGGAGTCCGCCAGCAACGCCGCGGCCTCCTTTCGCCACCGCTTGGTGGCCCGCACCTTGTCCTGTCCGGTGCAGTGCGCGAGGAACTCGTGCACACCCGGCGATGTGAGCAGCTCCGCATGCGCCGCGCGCATCGCCGGCCCGTACTTGTCCTCGTCGTCGAGCAGCGTCGTCACGTTCATCGTGCTGGTCCCCTCCCCGGGCCGAACTCCTCCTGACGGTACGCCGCGCCACTGACATCGAGGGACCAGGAGGCGTTCTTCGAACGGCCGGTCGCGCCACCGGCCCCGCGAGGCGCCACCGGCAGCGGCGGGCGGGCATCATCGGCTGATGGACCAAGAGATCACGGTACGGCCCGCCACCAACGGGAACTGGGCGGACGTCGAGCAGCTCCTCAGCGCGCGTGGCTCCGTGAAGGGCTGCTGGTGCATGTTCTTCCGCCAGACACCGCAGGAGCGCCGCGCGACCGAGTGGGGCGAGGGCAACAGGCAGGCGCTGAAGGCACTCGTCGACGACGGGCGGCGCCCCGGTCTGGTGGCCTACCGGGACCGCACCCCGGTCGGATGGGTGTCGGTCGCGCCCCGCGCCGAGTACACGCGACTCGACCGCTCGCCGGTCAGCAGGCCGGTGGACGAACGCCCGGTGTGGTCACTGGTCTGCCTGTACGTCGGCAAGGAGCACCGAGGCACGGGAGTCGCCCGTGAACTGGTGTGCGCAGCCGCCGAGTACGCGAGGGAGCGGGGCGCGCGGACCGTCGAGGCGTATCCGGTGGACGACACGCTGGGCCCGGTGGGAGCCGACGACGCCTACCACGGGCTGGTCTCGCTGCTCGCCCGCGAGGGCTTCACGGAGGTGGCCCGCCGGACGCCCAAGCGGCCGGTGATGAGGCTCCTGCTGGAGCCTTGACGGGGGCTCGGCTCGGGCCTTGTCGGTGCCGGGCTCTAATCTCCTCGGCATGGCACGGGTGACATTCGTCGACGAGACGACATCGGGCAGCCGCAGCGACGGCTGGGGACTGGACATCGCCGAGGAGAGGCTCGCGCTGCGGGAGTTGATCCGGCGGCGGGTCTTCCAGGAGGTGGCGGAGTTCCATGCGCGCGGGGCGGGGCCGGGCGGGTCGTTCCGCGCGCTGGTCCAGCCGAAGAGCGGCGGCCGCGTGGACCCCGAGACCCAGTGCGAGCTGGCGCTCGCCGCGTTCGCGCGCAACGGCTTTCTGGTGCTCGTAGGCGACCGGCAGATGGAGGACCTGGACGAGGAGATCGACCTGCGCCTCGGCATCGAGGTCACTTTCCTCAAACTCGTTCCCCTGGTGGGTGGCTGATGGGCGGGTACGAGGCGGAGCAGCTGCGGTGCGTCCGGCAGCATGTCGAGGACGACAACATGGGCGAGCTGGCCGTCGCGCTCGTGCGGATCGGCGCCCTGAACAACACCTGGCACGGCGACGGCGCCACGATGCTCGAACTGGTCCGCGCGCTGCCGCAGGATTCCCGGCTGCGGCTGGCGAACGCCTGGGTCGCCCGCCATCGGTCGGGCAGCGACAGCGAGAGAATCCGTGACATCGTCCTCACCCTGGTGGGCATCGTGGGCCGCGATCTGCCTGACGACCTGCTGTCCACCGAGCGGCTGCGCAAGCTCGAGGACTACTCCCGTGTCAGCTCGGTGTACGCCGCCCATGAGCTGCAGAGACTCGCCGAGGCCGAACTGGCCGCCGGGCGAGAGCTGTCGGGCCATGTCGTCGCCGTCGTCCGGCGCACGCTCATGACCGTCTACTACGGCAAGCAGAACCTCGGCGAGCTGGCCGCCCGGCTCACCGAACCGGTGCTCAACCCCGGCGAGGCCTGGGCCGACCAGGCACTGGATGAACTGGCCGCTCTCGACGGTCATTGGCGCGCCCTGCTGAAGCACGCGCTCACCGCCACCGCCGCCAGGCCCTCGGCCGCATGGGAGAGGACCGGACGCGAACTGATCGGCACGATCGGCGCCGAAACCGTACGGACCACCGTGCTGCCGTGGCTCGCGCTCGCCGGGCGGCCTCGCACCCTGGAACTGGTCCGCGGCAAGTACGAGGCCGACATCAACCAGGCCTGCGACCCGTACAACGCCAACGCCCTGCGCGGCCTCGCCTGGCTGCTGGCGCTGCTGCCTCCGCACCCGGAGACCGCGCGCGCCCTCGGAGCGCTCACCGAGACCATGCTGCGCAAGGTCCCCGGGCTCGGTCCGCGCAATCCGAAGGTCGCCAACGCCGGCGTCACCGCACTCGCCCGTGTCGAGGGCGAGGCGGCCCTCGCCGAACTGGCGCGGCTGGCCGCCCGCGTCACCTACAAGGGCACGCTGAAGCTGATCGACGCGGCGCTGGAAGCGCGGGCCACCGCGCTCGGACTGAGCCGTGACGAGATCGAGGAACTGGCCGTGCCCGCCTATGGACTGACCGAGGTCGGCCGCGCGGTGCACCGGCTGGGGGAGTGCACCGCGGAGCTGACCGTGTCGGGCAGCCGCGCCGGTCTCACCTGGCTCAGCGCCGCCGGCAAACAGGTCAAGGCCCCACCCGCCGCGGTGAAGCGCGACCATCCGGAGGAGCTGAAGGAGCTCAAGGCCGCGGCCAAGGACATCGACAAGATGCTCAGTGCCCAGGCCGAGCGGCTCGACCGGCAGTTCCTCGCACGCAGGACGTGGACGTACAAGACCTGGCGCGAACGGTATCTCGACCACCCACTGGTCGGTACGCTCGCCCGGCGTCTGCTGTGGACGGTGGACGGCACGGCCTGCGGCTTCGCGGACGGCGAGCTGCGGGGTCCGACCGACGACCCGGTGACCGACGGGTCCACGGTCGCGCTGTGGCACCCGGTCGGCCGCGAAGCCGACGAGGTCGTCGCCTGGCGCGACTGGCTCGAACGGCACGGCATCACACAGCCGTTCAAGCAGGCGCACCGTGAGGTCTATCCGCTCACCGATGCCGAACGGACCACCGGCACCTACTCGAACCGGTTCGCCGGGCACATCCTGCGCCAGCACCAGTTCCACTCCCTGGCCGCGGTCCGCGGCTGGACCAACAAGCTGCGGCTGTGCGTCGACGACTCCTACACCCCGGCGTACCGGGAACTGCCGCAGTGGGGGCTGCGCGCCGAGTACTGGATCGAGGGCGAAGGCGAGGGCTGGGGGCCTGGGGAGACCACCGAGTCCGGGAGCTATCTGCGGCTGCGCACCGACCAGGTCCGCTTCTATCCGATCGACGCCCCGCACAACCATGCGCACGCGGGCGGCGGCCCGTACGAGATGTGGCTGCGTGACGGCCAGGACCGGGTCGAGGCGCTCCCCCTCACCGACATCCCGGCACTGGTGCTGTCCGAAGTCCTGCGCGACGTCGACCTGTTCGTGGGCGTTGCCAGTATCGGCAACGACCCGACCTGGCAGGACGGCGGCCCCGGCGGCCGCTTCCGCGAATACTGGACGTCCTACGGCTTCGGCGAACTGAACCAGAGCGCCGAGACGCGCCGCGACCTGCTCACCCGCCTCGTGCCGCGCCTCGCGATCGCCGACCGCTGCGCGATGGACGGCCGGTTCCTGCATGTGCGCGGCGATCTCCACACGTACAAGATCCACCTCGGCTCGGGCAACATCCTGCGCACGCCGAACGACCAGTACGTGTGCATCGTCCCCAAGGCGGGCGGCGGCCCGGACACCGGATATCTGCCCTTCGAGGGGGACGGGCTCCTGTCCGTGATCCTCAGCAAGGCGATGATGCTGGCCAGGGACGCCGAGATCACCGACCCGACGATCGTGAGCCAGCTGTGACGGCCGTGGCGAGGAGGCCGCCGCGTCACCGCGCGCTCGCGCGGTGACGCTGCACCGCTACATGCTGCTGAGCGACCGCGCGTAGTTGATCTGGCCCATGACCTGCTGGAACGTCTGCGGACCGTGCGCCGGGATCATCGTCGAGTGGTGCTTGCCGCCACTGGTCACCGTGACCTGGATGAAGCCCGTGGTCTTCTTCTCCTTCATCAGGAGGAAGAGCAGCCCCAGCAGGCAGAAGATGAAGAAGACGATCGCCAGCACGATGGCGTGGGTCGGGATCTTCTCCTCGGTGTGCGACATGTCGGTCGCGTTCCACACCGCGCCGCGCAGCGGGAGCGTGCCCGCGGGCGTCACGATCGATTCGCCCATGACCGTGATGTCACCGATCGCCACCAGCGGGGCTCCGCCCATCGGGGCGGGTGCGCCGGGCGGGTTGGGCGCGCCGGTGTAGGGGACCGGGACGCCGGCGGGCTGCGTCTGGGAGTACTGCGGGGGCTGGTTGGGGTAGCCGTACCCCTGGGTCGGGCCCGGGTAGCCGTATGCCGGCGTGCTGCCCGGAGGCTGCGTCGGCCCCCACTGGTATTCGGGTTCCCCGTCCGCATACGGATTCGGCTGGGTCATTCTCTCGTCCCCGCTTTCGCACTGCGCCAAGTCAGACGTGAACCGATCCTGCCAGGTCTCGCCTCCGAGGGTGTAGTCCGCAGCGAAAAGGGCCCCGTCTCCATCCGGGAGGCGGGGCCCTTCACTTCAGGACGTTGACGCGAAGCGAGCGTCAGAAGCGACGCGTGATCAGCGCCCGCTTCACTTCCTGGATGGCCTTGGTGACCTCGATACCGCGCGGGCAGGCGTCCGTGCAGTTGAACGTGGTGCGGCAACGCCACACGCCGTCCTTGTCGTTGAGGATCTCCAGACGCTGCTCCCCGGCCTCGTCACGAGAGTCGAAGATGAAGCGGTGGGCGTTGACGATCGCCGCCGGCCCGAAGTACTGGCCGTCGTTCCAGAACACCGGGCACGACGACGTGCACGCGGCACACAGGATGCACTTGGTGGTGTCGTCGAAGCGCTCGCGGTCCTCGGCGGACTGCAGCCGCTCACGCGTCGGCTCGTTGCCCTTGGTGACCAGGAACGGCATGACGTCGCGATAGGCCTGGAAGAAGGGCTCCATGTCCACGACCAGGTCCTTGAGGACCGTCAGGCCCTTTATGGCCTCGACTGTGATGGGCTTCTCCGGGTTGATGTCCTTGATCAGCGTCTTGCAGGCGAGCCTGTTCCTGCCGTTGATCCGCATCGCGTCGGAGCCGCAGATGCCGTGCGCGCAGGAGCGCCGGAAGGTCAGCGATCCGTCGACGTCCCACTTGATCTTGTGGAGAGCGTCGAGCACACGCTCCTTCGGGTCGATCTCGATCCGGAAGTCCTGCCACTGGGCCTCGTCGGAGACCTCGGGGTTGAACCGGCGGATCCGGAAGGTGACCGTGATGTACGGGGAGGCCACGGCCTCCGCCTGCACCTTGTCCATGATCGGGGTAGCCATCAGTACTTACGCTCCATCGGCTGGTAGCGGGTCTGGACGACGGGCTTGTAGTCGAGACGCACGGTCTCGGAGCCGTCGTCGCCGACCTCGCGGTACGCCATGGTGTGGCGCATGAAGTTGACGTCGTCGCGGTTCGGGAAGTCCTCGCGGTAGTGACCGCCGCGGGACTCCTTGCGGGCCAGCGCGGAGACGGCCATGACTTCGGCCAGGTCGAGGAGGTTGCCCAGCTCGATGGCCTCCAGCAGATCCGTGTTGAACCGCTTGCCCTTGTCCTGGATGGACACGTTCAGATAGCGCTCGCGCAGCTCGGTGATCTTCTCGACCGCCGTCTTGATCGTCTGCTCGGTGCGGAACACCATCACGTTGGCGTCCATCGTCTCCTGCAGCTCCTTGCGGAGCACGGCGACCCGCTCCGAGCCGGTGGAGTTGCGCAGCCGCTCGACCTGCTCCTCGACGAAGGAGGCGGGGTTCTCCGGCAGCTCGACGTAGTCGGCCTTCGCCGAGTAGTCGGCGGCGGCGATACCGGCACGCTTGCCGAACACGTTGATGTCGAGCAGCGAGTTGGTGCCGAGGCGGTTGGCACCGTGCACCGACACGCAGGCGACCTCACCGGCGGCGTACAGGCCCGGGACGACGGTGGTGTTGTCGCTGAGGACCTCACCGGCGACGTTGGTCGGGATACCGCCCATGGCGTAGTGCGCGGTCGGCTGGATCGGGATCGGGTCCGTGTAGGGCTCGATGCCGAGGTACGTACGCGCGAACTCGGTGATGTCCGGGAGCTTGGCGTCCAGCTGCTCCGGCGGCAGGTGGGTCAGGTCCAGGTAGACGTGGTCACCCTCGGGACCGCAGCCGCGGCCCTCGCGGATCTCCGTGTAGATGGAGCGCGAGACGACGTCACGCGAGGCGAGGTCCTTCATGACCGGCGCGTACTTCTCCATGAAGCGCTCGCCGTCCTTGTTGCGGAGGATGCCGCCCTCACCACGGGCGCCCTCCGTCAGCAGGATGCCCATGCGCCAGATGCCCGTCGGGTGGAACTGGAAGAACTCCATGTCCTCCAGCGGCAGACCGCGCCGGTAGCAGGCGGCCTGGCCGTCACCGGTGAGGGTGTGCGCGTTGGAGGTCACCTTGAAGAACTTGCCGGTGCCGCCGGACGCGTAGATCACGGCCTTCGCCTGGAAGACGTGGATCTCGCCGGTGGCCAGCTCGTAGGCGACCACACCGGCGGACGTGCGGACGCCGTCGACCTCGGTGATCAGCTGGTCGAGGACGTAGAACTCGTTGAAGAACTCCACGCCCTCCTTGACGCAGTTCTGGTACAGCGTCTGGAGGATCATGTGGCCGGTGCGGTCCGCGGCGTAGCAGGACCGGCGGACCGGGGCCTCGCCGTGGTTGCGGGAGTGACCGCCGAAGCGGCGCTGGTCGATGGTGCCGTCCGGGGTCCGGTTGAACGGCAGGCCCATCTTCTCCAGGTCGAGGACGGCGTCGATGGCCTCCTTCGCCAGGATCTCGGCGGCGTCCTGGTCGACCAGGTAGTCACCGCCCTTGACCGTGTCGAAGGTGTGCCACTCCCAGTTGTCCTCCTCCACGTTCGCCAGCGCGGCGGCCATGCCGCCCTGCGCTGCGCCCGTGTGGGAGCGGGTGGGGTAGAGCTTTGTGAGAACCGCGGTGCGGCTGCGCTTCGTCGACTCGATGGCCGCGCGCATACCGGCGCCACCGGCGCCGACGATGACGGTGTCGTACTTGTGGATCTTCATGAGTGGATTACCTCAGCCCCGTGCCTAGCGGATGTTCGGGTCGAAGGTGAAGATCACCAGCGTGCCCAGAAGGATGGTGAACACCGTGGCGGTGTACAGCAGGCCCTTGAGCCACAGGCGCGTGTTGGGACGCTCCGCGTAGTCGTTGATGACGGTACGGAGGCCGTTGGCGCCGTGCAGCATGGCAAGCCACAGCATCAGCAGATCCCAGGTCTGCCAGAACGGGGACGCCCAGCGGCCGGCCACGAAGGCGAAGCCGATCTTGGAGACGCCGCCGTCGAGCACCAGCTGGATCAGCAGGTGACCGATGACCAGGACGACGAGGACGACGCCGGACAGCCGCATGAAGAGCCACGCGGCCATCTCGAAGTTGCCACGGGTCGACTTCGGGGTCTGCTTGGTGCGCTTGCGCGGGGCCTCGATGTACGGGGCCGGATTGTCCACGTCGTAGGCGCGGTCGCCCTCGACGGGACCGATCGGGGATGTGGTGTCAGCAACTGCGTTGTTCGAAGACATGATCCGGCCTCAGCTCCCGATGACTTCACGCACGGCGTGGCCGAGGACCGGGTACAGCGCACCCGCCATCAGCACGATCCAGATGGCCATGACGGTCCAGAGCATCTGCTTCTGGTAGCGCGGGCCCTTGGACCAGAAGTCCACGGCGATGACCCGAAGGCCGTTGAGCGCGTGGAAGAGGACGGCGGCCACCAGGCCGTATTCGAGCAGCGCGACGAGCGGCGTCTTGTACGTGGCGACGACCTCGTCGTACGCCTCGGGGGAGACGCGGACGAGCGCGGTGTCCAGTACATGCACGAACAGGAAGAAGAAGATGAGGACGCCGGTGACTCGATGAGCCACCCAGGACCACATTCCTTCCCGGCCGCGGTACAGCGTTCCAGCCGGCACGGAAGAACCCTCCGGGAGCGGGGATTGGGGCCTGCCGGCTTGGGGTTGTCGGTCTGGCCCGGCCGGGTACGGTCCACCGGCCCTGGCCATCGTAGCGACGAGTTGTCGGTTCGTTCGCGCGGGGTCCGCTGGTGTGATCAAACAGGCAATCAAACAGCCTCGGACGGGCTATCGGGAAGCCCCGTGACGTCTGTTTCCGGATGGTTGGCCACTACATGCGCTATCCGGGAGCGGGCGAGGGCCCGCAGCTCCTCGGCCGACACGGCCCGTTCCTCGTCCGGCTCGCGGGAGAGCCGGCTGCGGATGCCGGCCAGTAGCTGGTCGAGGTGCTCGTCCGGCCGGTACCGGTCGAGGCAGATCACGAACGCATGGCCGAAGCGGCTCTCGTACGCGGCGTGCGCGGCGGCCAGCGCGGTGTGCGCGGCCGACGGCGCGTCGCGGTGCAGGCCGGCGGAGGACTCGCGGGCCAGCGCTTCGTGCACATCTGCCGGGGCCAGATCGTAGGCGGCTTCGTCGCAGGCGGCGAGGAGCGACTCGAGATCGGGGTACGGGCGGTGTGCGGCCACGCGCCGCGCCCAGCGGTGGCTGCCGCAGCAGCCGAGCAGGATCGCCTCGGCCGTCATGGCCGGGACGGTGTTGAAATGCGCAAGGCCGGGCGCACCGCGACGCTGGGA
This sequence comes from Streptomyces sp. NPDC006208, assembly GCF_040613775.1. Classification (NCBI taxonomy): domain Bacteria; kingdom Bacillati; phylum Actinomycetota; class Actinomycetes; order Kitasatosporales; family Streptomycetaceae; genus Streptomyces; species Streptomyces sp. NPDC006208. The sequence goes on from NZ_JBEXSW010000071.1 coordinate 26,443, forward strand.
CGGTATGGCGGACGGGGTGAGGGTGCCCCAGTGGCCGCGGGCCGACGGTGTTCGTTTCGGCGGGCGGGCGTGGGAATCGCTGGACAGCGGGGGACTCCTCGTGAGCGCAGCGGGACGGCTGGGAAGGGAGGGGTGTGTGTGCCGCCACGCTATCGATGCACGTCGAGAGCTGTCCGACGGATACGCGAATTTCACCCGGACGGGAGAGTTTGTACTCATGAGGTAGACGGCGCATGGACCATGGAAGAAGCGCGGAATGGGTGATTTCAATGGGATTCATTCCGCTACTGGAGGTTTTCGAATGATATGGCACTCGCGGAACGCGCAGCTCAGCGGCGTGATTGCCGCTGTCGTCGCCGTCTTCTCCATGACGCTGACGGGATGCGCGGACGACGAGCCCCAGCAGAGGGGGGCCACGCCGGGTGCGGCGCGGGGAACGAACGACGCCGCGGCTCCGAGTCCGACCCCCACCCGCACGTACCCCCTGTCCACGGCGCCCGCGACGATTCCGGCGGTTCGCAGTCATGAGGCCGCCCGCGGCCCCGGCTGGAGCCGCACGGCGAACAGCGGTGTCGTCATCGCCAAGGGCAGCGACGAGCTCGCCGACGAGGGCCGGCTGCTCGCCAAGGAGCTGAAGCTCACGTACCGCGGCGCGGCCGCGGCTCGAGCGGGGGACGTGGAGCTGGCGCTCGCCGGCGGCGGAGAGGGCGGGCCCGAGTCGTACACCCTCACGACCCGCGACGGCCGGGTGAAGATCACCGGACCGGAGGCCGGGGTCTTCTACGGAACCCGAACCCTGAAGCAGGCGGTCCGTTCCGGCGGCGCGATGCCGGAGGGCGTCGTACGGGACCGGCCCGACCGGCCCCAGCGCGGATTCATGGTCGACATCGCCCGCAAGCCCTACACGGCCGACTGGCTCGAGGACCGGGTGCGCGAGATGGCCGACCTCAAGCTGAACCAGCTGGGCCTGCACTTCTCCGACGACCAGGCCTTCCGTATCCAGTCGGACACGCACCCCGAGATCGTCTCGCAGCCGCATCTGACCAAGGCCGAGGTGCGCCGGATCATCGCGCTGGCCGAGCAGCTGCACATCACGGTCGTCCCGGAGATCGACTCCCCCGGGCACCTGGGTGCCGTCATGCGGGCGCACCCCGAGCTCCAGCTGCGCAACGTCCAGGGCGTGCCACGGCAGGGTGCCATCGACATCTCCAAGCCCGAGTCGGCGCGGATCGTCGACGACCTGTTGCGTGAGTACTCGGCGCTCTTCCCCGGAGCGTGGTTCCACGTCGGCGCCGACGAGTACCAGGCGCTCACCGTGCCCGACCCGCAGGCCTCGTACCCGCAGCTCGCCCAGGCGGCGCGCCAGAAGTACGGTCCCCAGGCCCGGGTCCAGGATCTTGCGACCGGCTGGCTGAACGACCGCGCGGCGGTGGTGCGCGGCGAGAAGAAGAAGCCCAAGGCGTGGAACGACGGCTTCTTCCGTGGCGGAGTGGTGAGCGCGGACAAGGGCATCGAGGTCGAGTACTGGACGGGCAAGGAGATCGGTGCGCGTCCGCCGGAGGAGTATCTGGCCGAGGGCCGGCCGGTCGTGAACGTCAACGACGAGTACCTCTATTACGTGCTCGGCCAGCCGAACAACTTCACGTACCCCACCGGCCGCCGGATCTACGAGCAGTGGACACCGCTCGTCATCCGCGGCACCCAGGCGGTGCCCGCGCGGTACTCGGACCAGATCCTCGGCGGCCGGTTCGCCGTGTGGAGCGACCTGGCCGCCGCGCAGACCCAGGAGCAGGTCGCCCAGGGCATCAGGATGCCGCTGCGGGCGACGGCCCAGAAGGTGTGGGACCCGCGGCAGCCGGCGCTCACCTGGGCGGCGTTCGAGGAGCTGGCCCTGAAGCTGGGCTGAGCCGGGCGCTCACGACGTCGATGAACCACGGATGAGCTGCGGTTTCGTGCTGGACCGGCGGCGCGCCGGAGGCGTATGTTCCGCTTACGGCCGTTCCGGGGAGGGAACGCCGTTCCTTTCTTCGAACCCGTGGGGGGGGGTCTCTCGGCATGCTCTGTTCCAGATGCGGCACGCATGCGGCCGCGACCGGTGACGGTCTGTGCGACGGTTGTGCCGCGGCCGTGAGGAAGCCGGCTGCGCCGGCGGCTGGCCCGGCGCTGCCGGTCCATGTCCGGCTGCCGGCGCTCAGATCGCCGGTGGGGCTGGGGCGCGCCGTCGTGGCGCTGCTCGGCCTCGTCATCGTCTCCGATCTCGCCACCATCGCCGCCTCGTTCAATGTGCGGCGGGTGGTGAACGGCTTCACGGACGCCGGATCCGCCGCGTACGCCATCGACGAGGCCGACCGGGCCGACCTGTGGATGGCGATCGCCTCCGGGTTCGGGGCGCTGGCGTTCCTGGCGACGGCTGTGGTCTTTCTCGTGTGGTTCTCGCGGGTGCGCGCCAACGCGGGCGTCTTCGCGCCCGACCTGATGACCCGGAACTCCGGGTGGGCCATCGGTGGCTGGTTCATCCCCATCGCCAACCTGTGGATCCCGCGCAGTGTCGCCGCCGACGTGTGGAAAGCGAGCCGCCGGGACCCCTACCGGGGCAACGAGGGGCTCGTCACCCTGTGGTGGGCGGGATTCCTCGCGACCTGGCTCGCCGGCCGAGCCGCGGAGCGCCAGTACGACAAGGCCGATTCCGTGCCGGAGATCAGCACGGCAGCGGACTTCCTCACCATCTCCTGTCTGGTGGACATCGGCGCGGCCGTGCTCGCCATCCTCTTCGTCCACAAGCTGACGCGGATGCAGCATGCCAAGGCCCTGCGGGGCCCGGAGCCGGTCGCGGTGTGAGTTCCCCCGGGGGCGCGCGGACCCGCACCGCGGTCCGTCCCCTTCGCGGGCGGCTCTCAACAGCGCTGCCCGCAGACCGAGTTCAGGTGCGCAGAATGTAACGGAGGTGTGCTGCAACAGTGTGCGAAACGATCGGTCCGCCAGAAGTCTTTTGGCCAGGAAGTGACGAAAACGAGCCATCGAGCGCAGTAAGGTCAGGTACTTCGTCCGCGATGGGAGGCGTCCGATGGCGTCCAAGAACCTGACGGAACTGATCGCACAGGCGGATGAGCGGGGCCTCGCCGCCAGTGGCCTCGCCTGCCTGGACCGCTGCCTGCCCCTGCTCGGGTCCGAGGACGACGCCCTGCGCCCCGTGTGGGCGGGCCTGGTGGGCGGCGAGGAGGACTGGTCGGGACGTCTGGACGCCGCCAGACAGTCCATGGAGGACAGCGACGCGCAGGACGAGTCGGCCGCGCTGGTACGACGGATGCTGGGTGCGGCGCCTTCCGAGTGGAACGTGGCGCCACTGCGCGAATGGGCCGACGACTGCTCGGTCGCGGCGCTCGAGGTCCACCGCCGCTTCGACGTCGGCAGCTGCGAGCCCGAGACGCTGGAGCGCTGCCGCAAGGGTGATGCCGAAGGAGCGGGACCGCTGGTCTCGGGCGAACTGCGCCGCCAGATACAGATCCTGGAGATCCTGACGGAGCCGCAGCCCGGCACGGGCCTGCGCCAGGCGCTGGAGCTGTCGACGGAGGGCCGGCGGGTGCTGCGCGCCGCTGTCTCCCGCAGGGCGCGCGTCACCGGCTGACGTACCGGGCGGGGAGCCCGCCCGGTACACATGGAAAGGCGCACCAGATCGGAACAGCGACGTGGAGGGAATGACTGTAGAGAGTGGAG